>NZ_JBHSIR010000068.1:0-308998 GCF_042653605.1 Pseudonocardia sp. GCM10023141 | reverse complement strand
ACCGCCAGCGACGCCCGCACCAAACTCCGACACCTCTACCCCGAATCTTAGAAGCGACGCTCTACTAGTTCGAGTGAGGGATTACTCGATATGACTGTGGTCGGTCGTTTCGTGTCGCGTCGCGCCGTCGGTGGGGATAGCGAGGGTCGTAGTGACGGCAGAGGCGTGGGGGCTGCGGAGATTCGGTGGGGTGCTCGCTGCCGGGATTCCTGCGTGGCGTTCGAGGGGGGTGTCCGTGTCGGCGTCCGATGGTTGTGACGACGAGGTTTGGGCTGCGCGCGGGTCGGAACGTGCATCTGCGGGTGCAGCGAAGGCGGACGTCAGTGGCGCGGCTGGTGATCCCGATCAGGGCTCGTCGGCGGAGAGCCTGGCCACTGGTGGTGTGACCGGTGGCCGATCAGAGGACGGCTCCTGCGGTGCGTCCGACAGCGGTCTTGAAGGCTCGGGGGGTCGTCCGTCTCGCGAGGTCGAGCAACCACTGGAGTCGGCCGACATTCCGCGCAACCCTCCGATAGCGCAGTTCCCGCCGGCGGGCCTGCCACCCGGTCAGACTGATCGGTGGCCGCTTCAGGAACCACCGCCGAAGCGGTCTGGCGGCTGGAAGAGGTTGGCAGCCTTGCTGGGTGTGGTGGCCCTGCTGGTTGTTGCCGCCGGGGTGGGGTGGTTCCTCTACGACCGCTCGCAACCTCGTCCGCTCGTGCGGACCTACGTCGCCCCGCAGGTCCTGGGTGACCCCATCCCGGTCGGCGACGGCCCGGACGCGGTGGCGTTCACCCCGGACGGCACCCGCGCGTACGTCACCAACTACGAGGACGGCACGGTCACGGTGATCGATGTGGCCAGCGGGCAGCCCAGCGGGACCCCGATCCCGGTCGGCGACAACCCGCGAGGGGGGTTCAACGGCGGCAGACCGACCGCGGTGGCATTCACTCCGGACGGCACCCGCGCGTACGTCACCACCTTGGATGACGGGATCACCGTGATCGATGTAGCGAGCGGGCAGCCTGACCCGAACCCGATCCGCCGACTTCGCTACACCTTTGGCGTGGCGTTCACCCCCGACGGCACCCGCGCCTACGTCACCAACAACGACGACAACACGGTCGCGGTGATCGATGTGGCGAGCGGGCGGCCCGACCCCACCCGGATCCCCGTCGGCCTTGCCCCTTCGGGGGTGGCGTTTACTCCGGATGGCACCCGCGCATACGTTGCCAACACCGACGCCAACACGGTCACGGTGATCGATGTGGCGAGCGGGCGGCCCGACCCGACCCCGATCCCCGTCGGTATCGAACCCCGAGGGGTGGCCTTCAGCCCGGACGGCACCCGCGCTTACGTCACCAACGGAAGAGACAGCACCCTCTCGGTGATCGATGTGGCGAGCGGGCGGCCCGACCCCACCCCGGTTCCCCTGGGTCCAGATCGAGCACGCAAATTCCCGCTAGGGGTGGCGTTCAGCCCGGACGGCACCCGCGCTTATGTCGCCAACAACTTCGCCAACACGGTCACGGTGATCGATGTGGCGAGCGGGCGACCGGACCCGACCCCGATCCCCGTCGGCCTCGCCCCTTCGGAGGTGGCGTTCACCCCGGACGGCACCCGCGCGTACGTCACCAACTCCACCTCCGACACTGTCACAGTGATCGACACAGGATTGCGTTTCGTCCCTGCCGAGCGCTAGCACAGCCAGAGATCGACCCCGAGCCAGCGTTGGGACCGCTGGCGAGGGCGAACCAGCCGTGATCGCGGCGCGTGCGGTGACCCAGATGACGCTGTCCAAGACCGTGCCTGGCGGGAGCTGCTCCCGCGCCGCCTCGACGACCTCGGGGAAGTACCGGGTCAACGGCCGCCGTTGCCGCGACTGCAGCACCACCCGCCGATCGCGTGTGTGAAACAGGATCACCCTGAAGCCGTCGAGCTTGGGCTCCCAGGACAGGACACCGCGCTCGTCGTCAGGAAGCTCGGTGGCTGCGTCCGCCAGCATCGGCTGCACCGGCGGGCGCAGCTCGACCAGACCTGCAGACGACACCACCGCACGACACTAGACACATCACAGCCCGCTGACCTGCAGCAGGGGCCCGTTCCGCCCGGCGATGGCGCCGACGACGCCGAGCGGCTGGCGCAGCGTGTACTGGAGCTGCGTGCCCGGGGCCGGCGCGGTTCGGCCGTAGATCTTCGTCGGCCACCCGGCGTGGTTGCGGAGGACCTCGACGCAGTGGCCGATCATCCACCGGGTCTGCGTGAGCGGGCCACCCATCTCGAGCGACTCGAGGACGGCCAGCTCCTCGGCATGGGTCTCGACGACGTCCGCGACCTCCAGCATCAACTGGGTGCGTCGGAACGGCGCGATGCCCGCCCAGGCGGGGTCCTCGAACGCGCGCCGGGCGACGGCGACGGCCGCGTCGACGTCCGCGGGCCCGGCCGCGCCGAGGGTCGCCAGCGGCTGCCCAGTGACGGGGTCGACGGTCTCGAAGGTGCGCCCGCTGAGCGGGTCGGCGTCGGCCCCGCCGATGGCGAAGCCCTTGGTCCCGGCGAGGAAGTCCGGCCGCGGGCGGGCGTCGGCGCGGACGTGCAGCGGTTCGATCACGTGGTCCTCCTCGAGTGCATCGGGAGGACTCAACAGCAGCGGTGCGCCGTCGGCGACCGGCTCGTACCGGCTGGCGGGATGGTCGTCCCCGGGATCCGGGTCCTGGTGGTCGGCCGGGGTGGCGTCCCGATGAACGGGACGGAACCGGAGTCGGGCGTTCTTGCACGGCGAATAGTGGCCGGGCGGGAACTTCGAGGTGGAGGTTGAACAACCCATGGCCGACCAGCACACGCCGTCCGACCGGATCGTTGTCATCTCGGCGGACACGCACGGGGGTGCCGAGCTCCGCGAGTACAAGGACTACCTGCCGCAGGAGTGGCACGAGCGGTTCGACGCGTGGGCCGGTAGCTACGAATCCCCGTGGGACGACCTTGTCAACGACACGAAGTTCAAGAACTGGGACAGCGACCGGCGGATACAGCAGCTCGAGGAGGACGGGATCGCCGCCGAGGTGCTGATCCCGAACACGATCCCGCCGTTCTTCCCGACCATCCAGAACATCGTGAGCCTGCCCACCACCCGGGACGAGTACGAGCGCCGGATGGCCGGGTTGCGGGCGCACAACCGGTGGGCCGAGGAGTTCTGTAAGCGGACGCCGGGCCGCCGCAGGGCGCTGTTCCAGATCTTTCCGAACGACGTCGACGACGCCATCGTCGAGGTCGAGTGGGCCGCCCGCACCGGGGTCGCCGCGGGTGTCCTCATGCCGGGCATCCCGCCGAACCACCCGGCCGGGGCGCTGTACGACTCGCGGCTGGACCCGCTGTGGGAGCGGTGCGCCGCGCTCGACATCCCGGTGTGCCAGCACGAGGGCACCGGCATCCCGGACTACCCGGACCACCCCGCCAGCGCCGGCATCTCCTCCTACGAGCAGAGCTACTTCGCGCAGCGCAGCCTGTGGACGCTGATCCTCGGCGGCGTCTTCGAGCGGCACCCGAACCTGAAGTACACCTTCATCGAGCAGGGCGTGAACTGGATCCCGCAGGCGCTCGACCGGCTGGACAACACGATCGCTGCCGCGAAGAAGCGTCCGTGGGCGGACATGTTCTTCCGCGGCGCCTACGAGGCGCTCAGCATGACGGCGTGGGAGTACTGGCACCGCAACTGCTACGTGGGGCACCCGCTGCGCCCGGTCGAGGTCGAGGACTTCGTCCAGCTCGGCACCGACCACATCATGTGGGGCTCGGACTACCCGCACACCGACGCGACGTCGCCGTACTCCCGCGAGGCGATCCGGCTGACCCTCGCCGACGTCGACGAGGAGGTGGTCCGCAAGATCCTCGGCGGTAACGCGGCGACCGTCTTCGGGTTCGACGTCGAGGCCCTGCAGCCCGTCGCCGACCGGATCGGGCCGACGCTGGAGGAGGTCCGGCAGCCGCTGGCGCGTACGGACTACCCGGACGCGGAGTGGTTCCACATCCGGGCCGAGGTCCGCTCCACGGTGCTCGGCTGAGCTGATGACGAGCACTCCGCTTCCGGCGGGCACCTGCCGGGGCGTGCGATGACGCGCCCCGCGGTCGGGCTCGCCGTCCACACCCCCGGCGGTCCTGTCCGGCCATGGTCGTTCGAGCGCCGGGACCTGCGCCCGCACGACGTCGCCGTCGCGATCACCCACTGCGGGGTCTGCCACAGCGACGTCGAGGCGATCCACGGTGTGCGCGCGCCGGACCTGCCGCTCGTGCCCGGTCACGAGTTCGTCGGGCGGGTGAGCGCCGCCGGCGGGTCCGTCACGCGGTTCCGGGTCGGCGACGCGGTGGCGGTCGGCAACAGCGTCGACTCGTGCGGCGCGTGCGAGGAATGCCTGGCCGGCTACGAGAACCACTGCTCGGGCGGCGGCCCCACCCGGACCTACTGGGGCGTCGACCGGCACGACGGGCGGCGCACCCAGGGCGGCTGGAGCACCGAGTACGTCGCGTCGGAGACGTGGGTCCACCACCTCCCGGACGTGCTCGACCCGGCGGCCGCCGCGCCGCTGATGTGCGCGGGGATCACGACGTGGGAGGCGCTGCGGCACTGGGCGGTCGGGCCCGGGACGACCGTCGGGGTCGTCGGTATCGGCGGGCTCGGCCACCTCGGCGTGAAGTTCGCGAAGGCGCTGGGCGCCGAGGTCGTGGCGTTCACGCTCGCCCCGGAGCGCGTGGCCGACATCAAGGCGCTGGGCGCCGACGACGTCGTCGTGTCCGCCGATCCCGATGCGCTCGCCGCGCAGGCCCGCCGGTTCGACTTCGTGCTGGACACCGCGTCCGGGCCGCACGACCTCGCGCCCTACCTGCGGTCCTTGCGCCTGCACGGCACGCTGTGCCTCCTCGGCATCACCCCCGTTGTGGAGATCGAGACCCGCGCGCTGCGCGTCGGGCGGCACAGCCTCTCCGGTTCGGGGACCGGCAGCCCGGCCCGGGTGCAGGAGATGCTGGCCTTCTGCGCCGAGCATGGCATCGTCGCCGACGTCGACGTCCTGCCCTCGGCGCAGGTGGCCACCGCGCTGGACCGGCTGGAGCGCGGGGACGTGTCGTACCGCATCGTCCTAGATCTCGCCGACCTCGCCGACCTCGCGACGGTGACCGCGTGACCGGCGCCGTCACCGGCGGCCGGCTGCTGGTCGACGCGCTGGTCGCGCACGGCGTCGATCGCGTCTTCGGCGTGCCGGGGGAGAGCTACCTCGCGGTGCTGGACGCCCTGCACGACGTCCGCGACACCGTCCCGTACGTCACCTGCCGCCAGGAGGGCGGCGCAGCGATGATGGCAGAGGCCGACGGCAAGCTCACCGGGCGCCCGGGAATCTGCTTCGTCACCCGCGGGCCGGGCGCGACGAACGCGAGCGCGGGCGTGCACGTGGCGGCGCAGGACTCGACCCCGATGATCCTCTTCATCGGCCAGGTCGGGCGCCGCGACACCGAGCGCGAGGCGTTCCAGGAGATCGACTACCGGCGCATGTTCGGCTCGATCGCGAAGTGGGTCGGCCAGATCGACACCGCGGCCCGGGTGCCGGAGTACGTGGCGCGCGCCTTCGCGGTCGCGCAGTCCGGGCGCCCGGGACCGGTCGTGCTGGCGCTGCCGGAGGACGTGCTGACCGAGGTGGTGGAGCCGCCGCGCGTGCCCGTCGCGGCGCCTGCCGAGACGTACCCGTCGGCCGACCAGATGCACGCTCTCGGTGCCGCGCTCGCCGCGGCACAGCGGCCCCTCGTCGTCGTCGGCGGAACGCGGTGGGATCTCGACTCGGCCAAGGCGTTCGAGCGGTTCGTCGCGGCGTGGGACCTGCCGGTCGCCGCTGCGTTCCGCCAGCAGGACCGGTTCGACAACACCCATCCCTGCTACGTCGGCAGCTTCGGCGTCGGCGGCGATCCCGCACTCGGCGACCGCGCTGCGGCCGCCGACCTGGTGCTCGTCGCCGGGGCGCGGCTCGACGAGCTCAGCACGGACGGGTACCGCCTGCTGGACGCGCCGCCGCCGCGCCGGCTCGTGCACGTCCACGCCGGTGCGGAGGAGCTCGGCAAGGTCTACCCCCCGTGGCTCGCCGTGAACGCCACGCCGCTCGGGTTCGCGAGCATGCTGCACCTCGCCGAACCACCGCGGCCGGCGCCGTGGTCGGCGTGGCGGGAAGAGGCCCGCGCGGCCTTCGAGCGCTGGCAGGAACCCCCACCGAGCAGCGACGACCTGGACCTGCCGCGCGTCGTGCGCTGGCTCGCCGAGCACCTGCCGGCCGACGCCGTGGTCACCAACGGCGCCGGCAACCACACCGCGTGGGTGCACCGCTTCCACGCTTACCGCGGCCTCGGCACGCAGCTGGCCCCGGTCAGCGGTTCGATGGGGTACGGCCTGCCGGCCGCGGTCGCCGCGAAGCTGCGGCACCCGGAGCGGACGGTGGTGTGCGTCGCCGGCGACGGCGACTTCCTGATGCACGGCCAGGAGCTCGCGACCGCGGCGCAGTACGGCGCGAACGTCGTCGTGGTCGTCGTGGACAACGCCATGTACGGCACGATCCGCATGCACCAGGAGCTCCGGCACCCGGGCCGGGTCATCGGGACGGACCTGAAGAGCCCGGACTTCGTCGCGCTCGCACGGGCGTTCGACTGCCACGCCGAGCGGGTGGCGACCACCGAGCAGTTCCCGGACGCCTTCGCGCGCGCCGTCGCGGCGGGGGACCGGCCGGCGCTGCTGCACCTCCCCGTCTCGCGGGAGGCGCTGACGCACACCCGGACGCTGAGCGAGGTCCGGACCGCGGGCCGCGCGGCAGCGGGACCGGCGCGATGACCGTGCTCACGAGCGTCGACCCGTACCGGCCGGGCGACGTGGTCGCGCAGCGCCCGGCGACCGGGCCGGTCGAGATCGAGCGCGCCGTCGGCCGCGCCGAGCGGGCCGGCCGCGAATGGTGCCGCACGCCCGGTCCGGCCCGGGCCCGGGCCCTGCACGCCGCGGCCGCCGAGCTCGACGCGCGCCGCGCCGAGTTCGGCGCGCTCCTGGTGCGGGAGGTCGGGAAACCGGTCGGCGAGGCGGCCGGGGAGGTGCAGCGCAGCATCGACCTGCTGCACTACCACGCGACCACCTCGGTGCTCGCCGACGGCGACCACCTGCCCGGTGCGGAGCCGGGCGCGCTGAGCTTCACCATCCGCCGGCCGCTGGGCACCGTCGCAGCCGGGCACCGTCGTCGGGCCGCTCATCAGCGCCGCAGCACGTGACGGCGCGCTGGACGCTCTCGCCACCAGCGCGGGGCGCACCCTGGCCGGCGGCTCCGCGCTGCCCACCGGGTTCCTCATGCAGCCGACCCTGGTGGAGGTCGACCCCGGCGACGCGCTGCTCGCCGACGAGGTGTTCGCCCCGGTGGCCGCGCTCGTCGCCGCCGCCGACGCCGAAGACGCCTTCGCCCTCGCGTCGGCCACGCCGTACGGCCTGGCGGCGAGCGTGTACACCCGGGACCTCGCCGCGGCGCTGCGCTTCACCGAGCAGGCCGAGGCCGGCATGGTGCGGGTCAACTCCGCCACCACCGGGGCGGACTACTGGGCGCCCTTCGGCGGGACGAAGGCGTCCTCGTACGGGCCGCGGGAGCAGGGCCGCGCTGCCCGCGACTTCTACACCTGGGACCGCACCGTGGCGTTCGGTGGCGGGGTCGCCGGGCGGTAGCCGTGGTAGCGCGAGATCCCGAGCGCCGCGGCGCGCACCGCAGCCGCGAAGTCCTTGGCATGGAACTTGGTGCGCGGCGCGGTGATCGAGATCGCGGCGATGCTCTCGCCGTTGGCGTCGAGGATGAGGGCGGCGACGCAGCGCACCCCCACCGTGCCCTCCTCGCGGTCGAAGGCGACGCCGATCCGGGCGATCTCGGACAGCTGCCGGCGCAGCAGCTCCGGCGAGGTGATCGTGTTGCTCGTGGCCGCGGGCAGCCCGGTGGCGATCATCTGTTCCACGGTCTCCTCGGGGGAGAACGCGAGGATCGCCTTGCCGAGCGAGCACTGGTGAGCCGCGATGCGCACGCCCACCTGAGAGACCGCGCCGGCCGTCTCGTGACCCGCGAGCTTCGCCGCGCAGACGATGTCGGTGCCCTCCAGGACACCGAGGTGGATCGTCTGGCGCGTCGCGGTGTAGAGGTCGGCCATGAACGGTGTCGCCTCGCGCCGCAGCCGCGTCTGGGCCGGGACCAGCCCACCGAGCTCGAACAGCCGTATGCCCAGCTGCAGGCCGGAGTCGGTGCGGACGAGCGCCCCCCAGCCCACGAGGGTGCGGGAGATCCGGTGGACCGTCGAGCGCGGTAGCCGGGTCCGGGCGCTGAGGGTGCTGATCGTCGCTCCGCCCTGCGACGCCGCGACGGCGTCCAGGATGATGAACGCCTTCGCGACCAGCGACGTCTCGCCGTGGGGTCCGTCGTCGGTCGGGTCATCTACCGGGTTGTCATCGGAGCCCGCTGTGTGTATTCCTTCGTGACCGCGCAACGCTGTTACTCCTTCCCGGTGCCGGCCACCCGCCCTGGACAGGGACGTCCGTGTCCAGCTCAGTGCACGCGCCGGTCTGGCACGCAGGTGTGGCCCGCGACACAGGTCAGACGATCGACGCGCGGCGCCGAGCTGCGAGCCGCGCGAGCGTGGCCGCCTCGAGACCCCCGGCGTCGAGGATCTCCAGGACGATCTCGGCGACGGGCGCGCACCGGCGGGTCGCACCGGTGCGGTGGTTGCGAACGGCGCCGGTGCGGAGGTCGACCTCCAGCTCGTCACCGATCTCGACGAGGCCGGCGAGATCGCTGCCGTACGTCCAGGCGGGGAAGCCCTCGTTGATCGCCGTGCGCTGGAAACTGGCGTTGAAGCTGACCGCGAACACCGCCGCGACGCCGCGCTGCTGCAGCGCCTTAACCGCCTGCAGGTGGTAGTGCGCGTGCCCCTTCCCGAACGACGAGCCGGCGACCAGCAGGTCGCCTGCTCCGATGTCGTCGGCGAAGGCCAGCCCGGACTCCTCGAACAGGTGTTCCTCGGCCGCCACCCAGTCGGCGGTCCGCCGGAAGTCGAACCGGTTCGGCACGAGTTCGTGGCAGCCGAACCCGTCGCCGAGCTTCCAGGCACGGCCCCTGATCGACGGCAGACCCCTACGCGACGGCATCGATGGGCTCCCCGAGGTAGGGACCGGGGTCGGTGATCCGGCCGGCGATCGCCGAGGCCGCCACGACCGCCGGGTCGCTGATGTAGATGTCGGCCTCCGCGCTGCCCATGCGGCCCCGGTTGTTCTCCACCGACGTCGTGATGCACCGCTCGCCCGGTTCGAGCAGCAGCGGCGACTGGTTGCCGGCGAAGCACGCGCCGCAGCCCGGCGTGGTGACGGTGATACCGGCGGCCAACATCGTCGCCAGGTAGCCGCGGCGGGCGGCCTCCGCGGCCACGAGCGACGAGATCGGCGTGACGACGAACCGCACCGCAGGGTGCACCGTCCGCCCGTCGACGATCTGCGCGACGAGCGCGAGATCGTCGATGCGCGCCGACGAGCACGAGCCCACGTACGCCGCAGTGACCCCGAGCCCCTCCAGCTCGGCCACGGGGCGGGCCGCCGCGGTGTTGTCCGGGCCGCGCACCTGCCGCCGCACGTCGCCGAGATCGACGACGACCTGTGCGGCGTAATGGGCATCGTGAGCCGGGGAGACGGGCTCGTAGGCGTACTTCGCGTGCCCGGCGACGTGGTCGTGCAGGGCACGGTCCGGGGGGAAGATCATGGAGAGGGCGCCCAGGTTGTTGGCGACGTTGGCGATGCCGAGCCGGGTGTCGATCGACAGGTGCTCGATCGCCGGGCCGCTGAACTCGACGATGGCGCCCTCGGCGACGCCGGCCAGCACCTGCTGCAGGTGCTCGGTGACGTCCTTGGCCACGAAGCCCGGCGGCATCCGGCCCTCCAGCCGCACCGACACGCACTCCGGGACGATCAGCCAGACGTCCCCGGTCGCGAGCGTGTTGTGCGTGCTCTCGTTGGTGGCGAGCGCGAGGCAGTTCATCGCGCCCATTGTCGCGGCCTGGGTGTCGCCGCCGGCGAACACGGCGCCCGGCAGCGCCCAGCCGTGCTCGGCGGGGATCTGGTGCGAGAGCCCGTGCCTGCCGATGCCGAAGAAGTTCTCCGGCGGGATGCCCTGGGCGGCGAGGAATTCGCGCTTGGCCTGGTGCAGCGCGGGCATGCGGACGCGGTCCAGGTGGTCGAAGGTCAGGATAATGCGGGTGGGGTCCCACACGGTGTGCTCGCCGTCCGCGAGGAAACCGAGGGGAGTGCCGTCGGTCATGCACACCACGTCGACCGGCACCCGCACGGCGTCACCGGGCACGACCTCGCGTCCGCAGCGGCGGGCCAGTATCTGTCCGGCCATGGTGCCTTTCACAGCAGCGTTCCCTTCATCGCAGCGTCCCCTTCACAGCAGCGTCCCCTTCACAGCAGCGTCCCCTTCACAGCAGCGTCCCCTTCACAGCAGCGTCCCCTTCACAGCAGCGTCCCCTTCACAGCAGCGTCCCCCTCATGGCAGCAACCGCCGCCACGCCGGCGCGTCGACGGTCTCGTCGATCTGGGCGCGGACCTCGTGCCAGGTCGCGAGCGACCGGTCGGTGCGCTTCGTCCGCAGCTCCTCCAGCAGCCCGCGCACGGCCGCGTAGGCGACGCGGAACGCGCTGCTGGAGTGGACGACGACCTTCGCCCCGTCGCGTTCCGAGGTCGTCAGCTGATCGGGAGCGCCCGGGTCCGGGATGAACGTGTTCACCAGCGGCCGGTCGATCGCCGAGGCGACGCGGGCGACGTCGGACGGGTGCAGGTTGGCGGCGAACACCAGGTCGGCACCGGCGGCGGCGTACGCGCCGAGGCGGTCGATCGCCTCGGCCAGGCTGCCACCGGCCGCCACCGCGTCGGTCCGGGCGGTCACGAGCAGGCCCCGTCGTCGAGGTCCGCGATGATCGGAAGGTCCACGGCGGCGGCGATCGCGCTGGCATGCGCGACGAGCTCGGGGACGGAGACCAGCCCGGTGTCGGGCAGGCCGTAGGCCACCGACGCGATGCTGTACCCGCCCACGTAGCCGGCATCGAAGCCGAGCTGCTCGACGAGCTTCGCGGTGAGCACGTCGGCGGCGCCGGGCGCGATGACCAAGCCGGGTTCGGCGAGCCGGCGGGTTCGCCGGCTTCCGCCGGTAGAGCGCGTCGTAGGTCCGCCTGCTCCACTCGATGGCGCCGGGCCGCTGCGACTGCTCCCACCGTCGCTCGACCAGCTCGTCGGTGAGGATGGCGCGGTCGAACACCATCGTCTCGAGCCACGCCACCAGTGCGGCGCGGGTGGGGTCGTCGTTGAAGTCCATCAGGCGCTTGATGCCCTCGCTCGGCGCGGGGGAGAAGACGCTGAGCGGGCGAGCAGGGCCAGCTGGGCGGCGACGCCCGCGCCCATCGAGTTGCCCAGGAAGTGCGCCTGCCCGACGCCGAGCTCGTCGAGCAGCCCGAGCACGGCCGGCGCCGCCAGTGCCGGGTAGGGGCGGTCGAGCTCGGCGGGGATGTAGCTGCCGCCGTAGCCGGGCATGTCGACGACGAGGCACCGGAACCGGGAGCCGAAGACGGCCAGGTTGTCGGCGAAGTTGCTCCAGCCGCTGACCCCCGGCCCGGACCCGTGCAGCAGGACCAGCGGCGGCCCGGAACCGTGCTCGTGGAAGTGCAGCCCCGCCGCCGAGGTGCGGCTGGTCTCGTCGAACGTCGGCTGCTGCGCGAGGGCGGTCATCAGATGAGGGCCTCTTCGAGGGGACGGTTCATGACGTGGTTGGCGAAGCTGGCCATCGTCGGGCCGGGCACGTTGATCGCGTGGACGAGGCCGGCGTGGGCATCGCGCCACAACCGCTGCAGCGGGTTGTTCTCGGTGCGCAGCGCGCCCGCCCCGGAGCGGGCGAACAGCTCGTCGACCGCCTGGACCGCGCGCCAGCTGCTGCGCACCTGGTCGCGCCGCGACCGCACGCGCAGGTCCATCGGGATCGGCCGGCCGGCGGCGATGAGCGCACCGACCTCGGAGAGGTTGGCGAACAGCTGCGCCCGGCTGGCGGCGATCTCGGCGGCCGCGTGCCCGATGGCGGCGTTGGAGTGCGGGTCGTCGGCGTAGGGCTTGCCGCCGCGCGGCTGCGCACGCTCGCGCTGGCGGGTAAGCACGCAGTCGAGCGCGCCCTCGGCGATGCCGATGATCGAGGCGGTGATCGCGTTGGGGAAGACCGACGAGAAGGGGTAGCGGAACGTCGGCGGCAGGTGCTCGCGCCCGCTCGGGTCGACCACGTCCGCGCTGTCCATCACCCGGTACGCCGGGACGAACGCGTCCTGTACCACGATGTCGTTGCTCCCGGTGCCGCTCAGCCCGACGACGTGCCAGGTGTCCGGCACGACCTCGTAGTCGGCGCGGGGGACCAGCATGTGCAGGATCACCGGCGGATCCACCCGCTCGCCCTCGGCGTCGCCGAGGAACGCGCCGAGGAAGATCCAGTCGCAGTGGTCGCTGCCGGAGGAGAACTGCCACCGCCCGCTCAGCACGTAGCCGCCGTCGACCTGGCGGGCGATCCCGCCCGGCATGTAGGTGGAGCTGATCCACGTGTCCGGGTCGTCCCCCCACACCTCTTCCTGCGCCTTCTCCGGCAGCAGGCCCAGCTCCCACGGGTGCACCCCGACGATCCCGCTGACCCATCCCGAGGACCCGCAGCAGGAGGCGATCTCCATGACGGCGCGGAAGAACACCTGCGGCTCGGCCTCGTAACCGCCGTGGCGCCGGGGCTGCAGGAGCCGGATCACGCCGGTGTCCCGGAGGTCTTTCGCGGTCGCATCCGGCAGCCGGCGCAGGCGCTCGGCGTCGTCGGCCCGGCGGATCAACGTGTCCTTGATCCCGGCGATCCGGTCCAGGACCACGTGCTGCTCAGTCATCAGTTCTCCTCCGCGACGTGCTGTCCTCAGGATGGTCGAAACGCGATCCCGGTCGGCCCGACCCGTACCGGCCACCGGGACGGCATCGGGCGGCCGTGATCGGCGGGCGTGGGCCGGGGCACGAGCCAGTCGAGCGTCCCGTGCACGAGGATGAGCTTCCCGCCGTGGTCGACGAAGTCGTCGATGTCGGGATCGGTGGCGTCGAAGAGCGCGGACAGGCGCGCGAGGCGATCGCGGTGCCGAGCCGGGTCGAAGTCCACCGCGCTCGCATCGCCGTCCTGCTGGAAGGGCCCGGAGAGGGCGGAGCACCGTGCCGCCGCATCGCCCACTGCGACGGGAGCCGGCGTGCGCCGGCCTGATCCGCTCGACGGGGCCGGTTCGGCGCAGGCAGCGGTGCCGAGGGCCAGTGCTGCGATCACCGCCGCTGTCGGTCGTCTGGGCATGCCCGGTCTCCCAGCGCTCGAAGGGATCATGTGCAGCGCTCGGGCGAGCGACCGCAGCGGCGCGGTGCGGCTCACCGGGACGGTGCGGTGGCGGCGGCGGCCGGGCCGAGGTACCCGGCGGTGAGCCGGTCCTCGTCCAGCCCGGAGGCCGGTCCGGCGTAGGTCGACCCACCGTGGTCCAGGAGGAACACGACGTCGGCCATGCCGAGGACGCGACTGACGTACTGCTCGACGATGAGCAGTGCGACGTCGCTGTCGGCCAGGGCGCGGACGGCGGCGTAGATCTCGTCGACCACGCGGGGCGCGAGCCCGATCGACACCTCGTCGAGCAGGACGACCTTCCAGCTGGCCATGAAGGCGCGCGACATGGCCAGCATCTGCTGTTCGCCGCCGGACAGGCTGCCGGCGGACTGGCGGCTGCGCCGGCCGAGCACCGGGAACACCGCGATCGCCCGGGCGACGGCGTCGTCCACCGGCACCCAGGGCGGTGCCTGGATGCGCAGGTTCTCTCCGACGCTCAGGTTGCGGAAGATGCCGCGGCCCTCGGGCACCATGCACAGGCCGAGCCGCGCCCGCTGGTGCGGCGGGGTGCGGGTGACGTCCTCCCCGGCCAGCACGACGGTGCCGGTGCCGGGCCGGAGCAACCCCGCCGCGGTGCGCATCACCGTGGTCTTGCCGGCCCCGTTCGGGCCGAGCAGCGCGCCGATCGCCCCGGCCGGCAGCGCGAGGTCCAGGTCGTGGAGCATCGTGGCCTTGCCGTAGCCGGCCCGCACGTCGCGCAGTTCGAGCGCGTTCACGGTGGTCACGACCCACCTCCACCGATCGAGGCGGCGGCGAGCGCGTCGTCCTCGACGGCGGCGTCGCCGAGGTACGCGGCGCGCACGGTGGGCGAGGCGAGGATCTGCGCGGGTGGCCCCTCGGCGATCAGGCGGCCGAAGTCGAGCACGTAGAGGTAGGAGCACAGCCGGCTGACCAGGGAGATGTCGTGCTCCACGAGCAGGACCGCCACCTCGCGCTCGCGGACCACCCGCTCGATGACGTCGCCGAAGCGCGCCGACTCGACGCGGTCCAGACCCGCCGACGGCTCGTCGAGCAGCAGGACGTGGAACGGCCCGGCCAGGCAACGGGCGAGTTCCACCAGCCGGCGCTGACCGGTCGACAGCGATCCCACGACGCGGTCGGCGAGCTCGCCGAGGCCGCACAGCTCGATCGCGTCGGCGGCAGCGGCGGCGACGTGGGCCCGGTCGGTCCGTGCGCTCCACACGTGGCGCAGCGGGTTGCTCCCGGCGATGGCGCCCTCGGCGCCGAGCGCGACGTTCTCGCGCACCGTGCGGGACTCGAACAGCGCCATCTGCTGGAACGAGCGGCCGAGGCCGCGGCGCGCCCGCGGCCCCAGGCCGCTGCGGCCGAGATCGTGCCCGTCGAGCAGCACGCGCCCGGACGCGGGGCGGACCATCCCGCAGCACGCGTTGAAGGTCGTGGTCTTGCCGGCGCCGTTGGGGCCGATGAGCCCGGTGATGCGGTGCGCCGGGACGCTCAGCGAGACGCCGTCGACCGCCGTGTGTCCGCCGAAGCGCACGTGGACGTCGATGACCTCGACGGGCGTGGCGGTGGCGCTGCGGCGGAGGGCGGGATGCGGCGGCGCAGCCACAGGTCGGGCCGGCTCGGTGCGGCGGCGGGAGCGGTGCAGGCGGGCCACCCACTTCGGCTCGCCGCCCTGTCCGCCGTGCGCGGCGACGAGTGCGTAGGTCGCGGCGCCGAGCCCGAACAGCAGCATGAGCCAGTTCGCGGTGTCCGGGTCGTCCAGGTAGGACGGGACGAGGCCGATGCCGGCGGCGGCGAGCACCGCGTACCACGGCGAGCCGCCCGGGTTGATCACGACGAGCACGAAGAACGTCAGCGACAGCAGCGGCCCGTACGACGATGCGGTCACGACCTGCTGGCCCGCGCCGCCCAGCACACCGGCGAACGCGGCCAGGAAGGCGGACAGGCAGAACACCAGCACGCGGGCGACGTTCACCGAGACCCCGGTCGCCTCCAGCCCGCGGGGGCTGTCGTTCAGCGCGCCGAGCAGCCGGCCGAGGCGGCTTCGGGTGACCGCGGTGACGAGCAGCGCCACGACCACGGTGAGCGCGAGGACGAGGTAGAAGTAGCCCTCGTCGGTGGCCAGCCAGCCGTCGGCCGGACGGTCCACGTGAATCGTCGCGCCCTCGTTCCCGAACAGGTACGGCAACGGGAAGAACAGGTAGGTCACGACGATGGCGAAGCCGAACGTCGCGAGCGCGAGGTACAGCCCGGAGAGCCGGATCGCCGGGATCGCGAGCAGCGCACCGACGGGGACGGTCATGGCCGAGGCGAGCAGGAGCGTGACCCCCCACGGCAGGTCGAGGAGCTCGCTGAGCTGGGCGAAGGCGCACACCCCGAGCGCCATGAAGGTGACGTGGCCCAGCGACACCTGGCCGGAGAGCCGGGTGAGCAGCCCGAGCGACAGGAACAGTACGACGTGGGCCAGCGCCAGCGTGTAGTCGCCCAGGTGGAACCCGGCGTACACCGGCGCGAGCACGACGACGGCGATCAGCGCGAGCCCTCCACCGGCCTGGATCGCGCCGGGCATGCGCCACGCCGGTGCGCGCGGCGGCGCGAGCAGCGTCCGGTGGCCGAGCACCCGCTTCGGCGAGAGCAGCAGCACCAGGAACAGGATGATGAACGGCAGCGCGCTGGGCAGGCCACTGAGCGGCCCGTCCGGGAAGTACCTCGTCGATAGCGCGGACGCGACACCGATGATCAGGCCGCCGAGGTAGGTGCGCGGCAGGCTGGTGAACGACCCCACCGCGGCGGCGCCGAAAGCCTGGACGACGAGCAGCGTGAGGGTCGTGCCGTCCAGCTGGACCAGCGGCGCAATCGCGACCCCGGAGGCGGCGGCGAAGGTCGCGCCGATGCTCCAGCCCCACCGGCGGGCCCCGGCGGGGCTGCGCCCGGCGAGGTCCAGCAGCCCGGCGTCGTCGACGACCGCTCGCATGGCCAGCCCGGTCCGGGTGAGGTTGAACAGCAGGAACAGTCCGACGCTCGCGAGGAGCGCGACCGCGACGACGATCAGCTGCGCCGTGGTGACGACGGTCGAGCCGATGTCGATGGGGTCCTCGGGGAGGAACTGCGCGACGGTTCGGATCCGGTCCGTTCCGAAGATCAGCGTGACCGCGGCGTCGACGATGAGGACGACGCCGACCGTCGCGGTGACCTGGACGGCCAGCGGCGCGCCGGGCAGCGTCCGGGTGAGCAGTTCGAGCAGGTGGCCCATCGCGGGGCCGGCCACGAGGACCGCGATCGCGGCGGCCACCGGCCAGGCGACCTGGAGCTCGACGTTCAGCGTGTAGAAGACGAACGCGGCGACCGTGGCGAGTGCGCCGTGCGCGAAGTTGAAGACCCCGGAGGTCTTGTACGTCAGCACGAGCCCGACACCGGCCAGGCTGTAGACGGATCCGAGCACGACTCCGACGACGATGTAGGAGAGCATCAGCGCCTATTTCGCCGTGGCGAGACGCGTGATGAGCGCCTTCGGCGCGCACACCTGCAGGCGGTCGCTGGGCACCCACCGGCCGTCGCGGATCTCGTCCAGGAATGCGCAGTTGATCGGGTGCGGCTCGCCCTTACGGAAGTTGAGCGGCGGGGTCAGACCGTCCAGGGTGAAGTCCGCGGGCAACGCGTAAAGGCCGTCGAGGATGGACGCCGAGGTGACCTCGCCGGCCGGGGCAGCCTTGACCGCGGCCTCGAAGAGCTTTCCGTGGATGTACGCGGCCGAGAAGTATGGCGTCACCTTTCCGCGGAAATCCGGGGCGTACTTCGCTACGAATTCCTGGAAAGCACGTCCGGCCTCCGTGCGCTCGGCGATCGCGTCGATGAACAGCGGGTAGTGGTCGTCGACGTTGCGCAGCCCCTGCGAGGCGCCGCTGGCCAGCACATCGGGAGTGATGTTGCCGCCACCGGAGATGAACCCGGTCTGCATGCCGAGCGTGCGGCACTGCTCGATCACCGGCCGCACCGGCACCTTGATGATCATCGCGTCGGCGCCAGCGTCCTTGGCCGCCTGACACTGGGGCACGTAGCTGGGCGCGGTGGACGACGCCGCCTGGTTGATGACCAGGTCGACGCCGAGGTCACCAACGAACTCGTTCTGCATCTGGCTCAGCGCAGTGCAGGTGGGGCTCTCGGCGCAGACGTAGGTGGCGACCTTGGGCCCGAAGGCCGACTTCGCGACCTCGAGCTCGACGTAGGTCAGCGCGACGTAGCTGGCACCGGTGGGGAAGAACATCGGGGACTGGGAGAACGGCGGAGTCGATGCGATCCCGCCGATAACCGGGATCTGCTGCTGCTCGACGTACTGCGACCACGCGGGACTCGCCACGCTGTTGTCGGAGACGATCGCGGTGACGCGGTCGCGCTCGACGAGCTTCTTGACCTTCGCCAGCGCCTGGGTCGCGTTTCCGGCGTCGTCCTCGACCAGGAGCTTGATGCGCTTCCCGTTGATCCCGCCTTCGGCGTTCACCGATTCCGCCCACGCCTCGATGGCCACGCGGGCCGGGCCGATCGTCGCTGCGGTGCGGCCGCTGTAGCTGCCGATCGCACCGATCACGATCTCGTCCGATGCGCCGGACGCGCTCGAACTGCACGCGGCGGCACCGGAAAGGACAAGCGCCGCGGCTATCGCGGCCGTGGCGATCCGAAATGCTCTCGTCATCATCGCTCTCCTCGTGATCGCTCACAGATGTCGGTGCTTTCGATGACCGGTCGGATTGCCGGTGCGCGAATGCCCGGGGGCCCATTCGGGGTCAGGACCATAACCGCGGTGCGGAGGCGGACCATGGCCGTCATCCCGGCCACTGGGACGTCGCTGTGTCGATCGTCGGGACGCGGCCGAACCCGCCGCGACGGCCGGGCGAGGGCCAGCCCGGTGAGTGGGACGACGCGGTTGGCGGCCCTCCCGGCCGCGCCTAGCGTGCTCGGCACATCCTCGGTGGAAGGGCGGATCCCGTGCTCGTACGGTCACTCGGTTACCTGCGCTGGCGCAGCCCAGACGTCTCGGCGTGGGCGACGTTCGCGACGCAGACGCTGGGCACGATGCACGCCCGGACGGACCCGGATGGCAGCCAGTACTTCCGCATGGACGACGAGCCCTACCGGCTGGCGGTCGTGCCGCGCGCGGAGCCGGGCATCGACGCGCTGGGCTTCCACGTCAACGACTCGGCCACCCTCGACGAGATCACCGTCATGCTCGACCGCTGCGAGGTCCCGTGGTCGTGCGGCACCGACGCCGAGTGCGCGGAGCGCCGCGTCGGCGAGTTCGTCCGGTGCACCGACCCGGCGGGGGTGCCGATCGAGTTCTACTGCGCGCCGATCACCGACCACACACGGCTGGTCACCCCGTACGTCGACGGCTTCGTCGCCGGCGCGCTGGGGTTCGGGCACGTCGTGCTCACCACCGCCGACATGGCCGCCTCGGCCGCGTTCTACCGCGACGTGCTGGGCTTCCAGCTGCGCAACACGGCCACGCTGGGCAGCCCCATCGGCTCCCCGCCGCGGAGGGTGCAGTTCTACGGCTGCAACCCGCGCCACCACAGCGTCGCGCTGGTGGAGTTCCGGGAGCCGGGCATCCTGCGGCACTTCATGGTGGAGATGACGAGCCTCGACGACGTCGGCGCGACCATCGACCGCTGTCTGGACAACGGCGTGCAGATCCGCGAGACCCTCGGCCGCCACACGAACGACCTGATGGCCTCCTTCTACGTGGCTGCCCCGGACGGCACGAACGTCGAGATCGGGTTCGGCGCGCAGCAGGTCGACTCCAGCACCTGGTCGGTGCACGAGATCACCGCGCCGAGCCTGTGGGGACACCGGCCCGTCCAGGCCCCGCCACCCGCCCCCGACGCCGCGCCGCAGCGCGCCGTCGCAGCCGGTGTACCGAGCTGACGGACCGGCCATGAGCGACGACGACATCTGGGATGTCGGGGCCGACGTCGTGGTCGTCGGCTCCGGCGCGGCGGGCTTCGCTGCCGCGTTCGCCGCCCGGCAGGCGGGCGCGTCGGTCCTCATCGTGGAGAAGGCCGGGTACCTCGGCGGCACCACCGCGAAGTCCGGGGCGTACTTCTGGCTGCCCGGTAACCATCTGCTGCGCGATCGCGGGTTGGTCGACGACCGGGACCAAGCGCTGCGCCTGATGGCCCGGCTCTCCTACCCGCAGTCCTACGTGCCGGACGACGAGCTGCTGGGCCTGACCCGGCTGGAGCACGACCTGCTGGCCGCGTTCTTCGACAACGCCGGGCCGGCGCTGCAGGCGATGGCCGACTGCGGTGCGTTCAAGCCCGACCTCGACATGACGATGCCCGACTACTGCGCCGACCTGCCCGAGGACACCCTCCCCTACGGGCGTCACGTCTTCCCGGACGGCTGGGTCTCGCAGAACGACATCATCGCCGGTCGCGGCGTCGCCGACGGCAGCACGCGGGGCGAGTTCATGATCGCGGAGTTCGAGCGCCAGGCCCGGCTGCTCGGGATCGAGATCCGCACCGAGCACGAGGCCGTCCGGCTGATCACCGACGCCGGCTCCGACGACACCGACGACGCCGAAGGCACCGACGGTCCGGTCGTCCTCGGCCTCGAACTGCACCACCGCACCCGCACCGTGCTGGCGCGGGCGCGCAAGGCGGTGGTGTTCGCCTCCGGCGGGTTCGCGCACAACCCGGACATGCGGCGCCAGTTCCTCCGCGGCCCCGTCTTCGGTGGCTGCGCCGCTGAGTCGGCGACCGGGGACTTCGTCACGATCGCCGGTGAGGTCGGCGCGCAGCTGGGCAACATGAGCAACGCCTGGTGGTCGCAGACCCCGCTCGAGATGGTGTTCGCCCACCCGTCGACCGTGCGGGACGTGTTCATGCCCTTCGGCGACAGCATGGTGCTGGTCAACCGCTTCGGGAAGCGCGTCGTCAACGAGAAGATGGTCTACAACGAGCGGTCGCAGGTGCACTTCGCGTGGGACGCGACGCACCGCGAGTACGCGAACCTGCTGCTGTTCCAGGTGTACGACGACGCCGTCGCGCAGAGCGACTTCGACTTCCCGTACCGGGTGCCGGTGCCCCTGCCGGGGGAGTCGGTGGGCTACGTCGTCTCCGGCGACACGATCGACGACCTGGCCGCCGCGCTCGACGCGCGACTGGCCCAGCTGGTCGACCGCACGGGCGGTGTCCGGCTCGCCGACGGCTTCGCCGAGCAGCTGCGGGCGACGATCGCGCGGTTCGACGCCTTCGCCGAGTCCGGCGTCGACGAGGACTTCGGCCGCGGCGGCACGCCGATCCAGCAGGCGTGGAACGGCCCGCCGCGCCGGGCGGACATGGCGAATCCGACCATGCACCCGTTCGCGGCCACGGGGTCGTACCACGCGATCATCCTCGGCCCCGGCATGCTCGACACCAAGGGCGGTCCGCGCATCGACGACCGGGCCCGTGTCCTCGACGTCCGCGGCCAGCCGATCAGCGGGCTCTACGGCGCGGGCAACTGCATCGCCTCACCCGCCGGGCAGGCGTACTGGTCGGCCGGGGCCACGCTCGGCGTCGCGCTCACCTTCGGCTACATTGCCGGGCGCGCCGCGGCGAGCGAACCGGTCAAGGCATTCGGGGGCGAGTCATGACCGCGGTGCTGGACGACGCGCCGGCGGTCGGCCCGGAGACCTTCCGCGATGTGCTCGGCCGGTTCGCCAGCGGCCTGGTCCTCGTCGCCGCCGACACGGCGGCCGGCCCGGTCGGCTTCACCTGCCAGTCGTTCTTCTCCGTCTCGCTCGATCCACCGCTCGTCGCGATCTCGGTCCGCCGGGGCTCGGCCACGTGGGAGCAGGTCGCCGCGGTGGGCCGGGTGGCGGTGAGCGTGCTCTCCGCGGAGCAGGATGACCTTGCCGTGCGCTTCGGCCGCGCGGCTGCGGACAAGTTCGCCGGGGTGGCGTGGACGCCGGGCCCCTGCGGTCCGCAGCTCGACGGCGCGCTCGCCCACCTGTCCTGCGTCGTCGAGACCGTCACCGACGCCGGCGACCACTACGTCGTCATCGCGCGGGTCCTGGCCGTGGGCGGTCGGCACGGGCACCCGCTGCTGTACTTCCGCGGCTCGTTCGGGCACTTCCACGCCGCGGCCGATGAGGCCGTTGCGGACACCGCCGGGACGCGCGGCCCGTGCCACACCGGCTGGGGCGCTGCCCCGGTCACGCGGCGCACCACGTAGCCCGACCGCGCCAGAGAGATCACGAGGAGCACACCCCGAATGACGGTCATCCCGCAGTTCCGGCCCGGTCCCGGCGTCGGCCTCGACGCGATCGAACGCGTTGCCCCGCACGCGTTCGACGCACTCACTCGCAGCTGGGCAGCAGTGCAGCAGGTCGTGGATCCCGCACTGCTCGACGCGGTGGCGGCGCGGATGAACGCGCTGCTCGGACGCGCCCCCGGCGCCGCCGCGGCGACCGCCGGGTTCGAGGCCGAACTGGCGCTCGTGGACCAGTTCGTCGACTACGTGCCCGACATCGACGACGAGCTCCTCGACCCGCTGCGGGCCCGGTACACGAAGACCGGCCTGCGAGACCTCGTCGACGCCCTCTACGTCATCGACCAGACCACGCGGCTGCGGATTGCGCACCGTGCACTGCATCTGAGCAGCCCGGAAGCGGCGGCGCAGCGCGCGGCGGGCGCCCCGCCCGACGGGCGGCTGCCGCGACCGGCCCGCTCCAACATGGTGTGGCACGACACGATCTTGACGACGAACCCGCTGGGCTCGTTCACCCGCGAGCTGGTGCGCCTGCGCTGCGGCTCCTACCACCAGTGCGGGATCTGCAGCTCCATGCGGCTGGTGGAGGACGGGGCGCGGGTCGTTCCGCCCGAGCTGGAGCCCGTGCTCGCGGACCACGCCACGGCAGCCATCCCCGCCGCGCAGAAGGCGGCCCTCCGTTACGCGGAGGCCCACATGACCGATCCGCTGGCCATCGACGACGCGCTAGTCGCCGAACTCGCCCGGCATTTCAGCAGCGAGCAGCTCGTGCAGCTCACCCTCGAGGTGAGCTCCTGGAACTACCAGAAGGTCCTCGTCGCACTCGGGCTCGATGCGCCGGTCGTCGAGCGATCCCTGGTAGCCATGACGATCGGCGACGACGGCCACTGCGTGTCGGGATCTGTCCTTTCCTGACGGAGGCGGCCTCGCCGACGGGTCAGGTCTTGCGTGCAATCTGACAGGGGCTTTGCCGTTGTAACGGCTCCGCAGTACAACCGGGGTGGCGCGCGGGCAGAGCTGGGTCAATCGGCTACCTGTGCCAGGAGCTCGCTGATCCTTGCCGCGGCGCGGCACAGCTGCAGGCGGATGCGACCCGGCGGGCGACCCGAGAGGCCACGGCCGCGACGATCACGCTGCCGTGACCTGGCCGGCGGCGTCGCGGATCGGGGGGCGATGCCGAGCACGTCGCAGTCGCGGTCTCTGACCTCGGGCGGGCGGCGGTCGATGGTGCGCCCGCCGGTCAAAGAGCCCCGGGGGGTCGCGTCCGTGGCCGGGGAACCCGCAGGGCACTCGCGGTCCGCGCACGCGCGAGGTGCTCGGCGGGACAGATTGCTCCGGCCGCCACGCGGAGCGCCAGCTGCGCGCGAGGGCGTCGGGCCACACCGCCCCGTCTTCTTCACAACTTTCAGATGCCAAGCCCTGTTCAGTTTTCAGCTGCCGTCGACAGCAGGTCGAGGAATTCCGGTACCGCCCGCTCGATCAAGGCCCGTACGCCTTCGTCGCCGCGGACGCGCTGGTGCTGAATGTCGTGAGGGCGGCCAGGTGGTCAACGTGCACACGCTCGTGGCGCCGGGGTGAATGCCGACGGATCCGATCAGTACGTCGAGCCGACGGGCGGTTCGCCCACTGGAAGGCCCGATCCGTACACCCCCGCACCGATCGCGCGCCGATCGCGGTGGAGGTGACGGTCGCCGTGGTCGGCGGCGGGTAAGGAGAACCCCGCACCGGTGGTGCCGGTCCTGCAAGCAGTCGCCGGAACCGCCAGCGTTGGCGCCGCGGCTGTGCTGGCGGGCGATGTGGCCGGTCGATCACGGCGCGTCACATGGACTGCGGAGGCCGAGGTCCGGATCGATGGCGGCTGTCTTGGTGACCTACCGGACCTGCGCGATCGTCAAGACCTGTGGATGAAGATCTTTAGGCTGCTTCTGGTTGGTGGTGGTCGTCGGGTCGTTCGACGAGCTTGCCGTCGACGAACGTGGCGCCGGCGCGGACCAGCGCGACCAGGTGTGGGCCGTTCACGCCGCGCCAGCGACCCCGGGCGGCCTCGATGAGCTTGAATGCCATTGCCAGTCCCGCCGCGCGTGAGCCGGGTCCGCGGGTGATCTTCGTCCGGTGTCTGACAGTGGCGAAGGTTGACTCAATCGGGTTGGTCGTGCGCAGGTGGACAAGCCGGGACAAGCCTGGGCACGCCACCCAACGCGACCCGAAACGACCGTCCATCCCAACTCGCGGGCCCGTTCGTCCCAACTCGCGGGCCCGTTCGTCCCAACTCGCGGGCCCGTCCGTCCCAACTCGCGGGTCGTTCGATCCCAACTCGCGGGTCGATCCGTCCCAACTCGCGGTGCGTTCTGTCCCAACTCGCGTCCGGACCTGCACCATCGCCCCGCTGCGGACCCCCATCGCCGTGTCGAGATGGCGGAATCACCCGTCACGCCCTCCCCTCCAACGCCGCCAGCCGGATCTCCAGCCGGTCGACCTGGCTACGCAGCAGCGCCACCTGCGCCTCCAGGCTGATCTCCTGCTCCACCCGTTTCCGGATCCGCGCCGAGCGCTCGGCGCGTTCGAGCACGGCCTCGAGCGGCACCAGCCGTTGTGGGCCATGCGGCCCGTCCACCAGTCGGGAGGCGATCTCGCCGTTGCGGTACCAGGAGCGCAGTGCTGAGCGCGAGACGCCTGCCCGCTGCTCGGCGTCGGTGAGGGAGACCCAGGTGGTGCCGTCGACGCTGGCCAGCAGGTCGAGCTCGTCTTGCCACGCCTTGAGCCGGGCGTCCCATTCGGTGTCCATCGCTCCCCCTGTCAGAAGACGGCAGACCTTATTAATAGCAGTGTATTGACAGGGTTGCGACCATGGTTGCATGTTCGAGAGATTCACGGGCGAGGCACGTCAGGTCGTCGTGCTGGCGCAGGAGGAAGCACGTAACCGCAACCACAACTACACCGGCACCGAGCACCTGCTGCTCGGGTTCCTCGCGCTGCCGGGCGATGTCCCGGCCGTCCGCGCGCTGCGCTCGCTCGGCTTCACCCGCGAGCAGCTGGTGGCCGACGTCGAGCGCATCATCGGCCAGGGCACCAAGGCGCTGAAGGGCCACATCCCGTTCACGCCGCGGGCGAAGAAGGTGCTCGAGCTGTCGCTGCGCGAGGCGATCCGGCTCGGCGTCAACCACATCGGCCCCGAGCACCTGCTGCTCGGCATCCTCCGGGAGGGCGACGGCGTCGGCGCCCAGGTCCTGCTGAGCGGGGACAGGACGGTCGACGAGATCCGCGAGGCGGTGCTGGCCGTCGCCGACCGTCCGACGAGCACGGCGGGTCCCGCGCGCACCCCGGCCGCCGAGCAGGCGCTGGCGCTGGGGGAGCAGCTCGCCGCGGGTGCCCCGGTGGGCACCCACCACCTGCTCGAGGCGTTCACGAAGCTGGAGGACAGCATGGCAGGCAAGGCGCTCGCCGGGCTCGGCGTCACCACCGATGCCGTCGTGGCGAAGGTCGACGAGCTCGACCTCGCACAGAGCTCCGACATCACGCCCGAGCAGGCCGCGGCGGCCGCACTGCGGTGGGAGGCCGACGAGCAGGGTGTCCGGATCGTCACCACCGACCCCGAGACGGTCGCGATGCTGCGCAGGCTCGTCGAGCAGGCGGGTGGCTCGCTCACCGGCGACGGCCCGCTGGCGGGCGCGTTCATCGGGCTCCACCAGGCGATCCGGGCGGCGGCGGGCGGCATCGACGCCGCGCTCAACCCGGCCGAGGCGGCCGAGGCCACGCCGTCGACGCTGCGGGAGCGGCTGCGCAGGCGGATGCGTCCCTGAGCCGCCGTGCCTCCACCCGCGGAAGGTTCGCTCGTAGGGTGGCCCCCATGGACGCGGCAGCCCGCTGGGCGGAGCTTCAGGAGGGGCGCGGGATCCCGCCGGAGATCCTCGCGCAGGCCGAGTCCAGCCCGTGGGGGTTCGACGCGGCGGCGTTCCAGGCACCTGCCGTCGCTGCCGATACCCCCTCCCGGCGGGCCGGGCTCGCAGCGCTGGGCAGCGGGGGCACCGTGCTCGACGTCGGCTGCGGGGGTGGCGACGCCGCGTTCGCGCTGGCCGAGCGCGCCACGCACCTGACGGGCACCGACAAGCAGCAGGACATGCTCGACGTGTTCGCCGCCGGCGCGCGCCGGCGCGGCATCGCGTTCCGCACGGTGGTGGGCCCGTGGCCCGACGTCGCGCCCGAGGTCGGCTCGGCCGATGTCGTGGTCTCCCACCACGTGCTGCACAACGTGGTGGACCTGCCGCCGTTCCTGCGCGCGCTCACCGCCGCCGCCGGCCGCGGGGTGGTGGTGGAGGTGCTGGGTCAGCACCCGATGGCCTGGCTCGACCCGCTGTGGGAGCGGTTCCACGGGCTGGTGCGGCCGCCGTCGGCCACCGCCGACGACGCTGTCGCGGTGCTCGCCGGGATGGGGATCGCGCCGTCGGTCACGCGCTGGGAACGGCCCGATCAGCCCCGGCAGGACCCGGTGTGGGTGGCGCGGCGGCTGTGCCTGCCGGCGAGCCGCGCGGGCGAGGTCGACGCGGCGCTGGACGGGCTCTTCCGGCCGCGCACCACCGTGACGCTGAGCTGGGCGGGTCAGCCGGGCGGCACCGGGGCGACCGGCTCGACCGGGGCGATCGGCACCTCCGGCAGGTAGGGGTCCGTGTCGTCGGAGAACCCCGGACGCACTTCCTGGCCCCGCACGCGGACGTCGCCGCGGCCCGAGTCGGCGGTGATGGTGTTGTCGGCAGAGGGGAACTGCACCACCCCGACCGACCGGTTGCCGGTGCCGGAGGTGCCGCCCACCCGGTACGGGACGTTGTTCGGCACCACGATGGTGGTGCTGCCGTTGCCGGAGCTGGTGGTGAGCGTCTTCGGCGGCGCCACCATGTCGAGGCTGATGCCGCCCCACCCGGTGGCCCTGGCGGTGACGTCCCGGCTGCGCAGCCGGTCGCCGTGGATGTAGCCGTCGGCGGTGGTGAGGTCGAGTCGCCCGGTCAGCTTGTGCAGCTCCACCGCGCCGGACTCCTGGGAGACGGTGACGGGCCCGGTGAGATCGCCGGCGTACACGCTGCCGCGCCTGACCTGCACGGTCACGGCGAGGCCTGCCGGCACGGTGATGTGGTAGCCGATCTCGCAGGCCACCATGTCGGTGTCGGTGCAGGACGGTTCCAGCACCACCCCGCCCGCCGCCGTCGACTCCTCGCGGAGGGCGGGCCGACTGCCGCCGTAGGTCACCGACGTGACCACGTGCACGTTGCCGTCGGGACTCGGCGCGAGCGTGACGTCCGCGTCGGCGCCGTTGACGGTGAGCCGGTCGGCCTGCGGCGTGATCGTCGAGGTCTGCTGCAGCGACGAGCGCGTCATCTGGATCGTGACGTTGATCGTGCCGCCGACGAACACGAGCAGCACGAAGGCGATGGCGAGCCCCAGCACGGTGCGGGGGCGTCGGGTCCGGGTCGGGGTGGGGGTCTCGGTCGTCGTGGTCATCGCTCAGCTCTCCAGGTACCGCAGGACGGCGAGGACCCGGCGATGGCCGCCGTCGGCGGCGGGCAACTGCAGCTTCCCGAAGATGCCGCTGATGTGCTTCTCCACGGCGCCCTCGCCGACCACCAGTGACTCGGCGATCCCGGCGTTGGAGCGGCCCTCGGCCATGAGCGCGAGCACCTCGCGCTCGCGCGGGGTGAGCACCGCGAGGGGCGCCGACTGCCGCGACCGGGTGAGCAGCTGCGAGACCACCTCCGGATCCAGCGCGGTGCCGCCCGCCCGGACGCGATGCAGCGCCTCCACGAAGCTGTCGACGTCGGCCACGCGGTCCTTGAGCAGGTAGCCGACGCCGGCGGTGTTGCCGGCCAGCAGATCGGTGGCGTAGCGCTCCTCCACGTACTGCGAGAGCACGAGCACACCGATCTCCGGCCACCGCGAGCGGATCACCAGTGCCGCGCGGAGTCCCTCGTCGGAGTGGGTCGGGGGCATGCGGACGTCGGCGACCACGACGTCGGGCTGCTCCGCCGTGACGGCGCGCAGCAACTGCTCCCCGTCGCCGACGGCCGCGATGACGTCGAAGCCGGCCTCGGTGAGCAGCCGGCACAGGCCCTCGCGCAGCAGCACCGAGTCCTCGGCGACGGTGACGCGGGGCAGTGCGGGAACCCGGGGCAGGGCGGGCGCGCTCACGCGGACACCCCGTTCGCCGATACCCCGTTGCACGGCAGCTCGACGGCGAGCACGGTCGGCCCGCCGACGGGCGAGTCCACCCGCAGCTGCCCGTCCACACCGGACACCCGATCGGCGAGCCCGCGCAGCCCGCTGCCGCGGTCCGGGTCGGCACCACCGACCCCGTTGTCGAGGATCGTGATCCACACCGGCCCGTCGCCCTCCCGGCGCACGGTGACGGTGGCTGCCGCGGCATGCGCGTGCTTGGTGACGTTGGTGAGCCCCTCGGCCACCACGAAGTAGCCGATCGCCTCGATGACGGCGGGCGGGCGTTCCGGCAGCTCGACGGTCAGGTCCACGGGTACCGAGCACCGGGCCGCGATCGCCGAGAGCGCGGCGTCGAGGCCGCGGTCGGTGAGCACGGGAGGGTGCAGACCCCGGATCACGCCGCGCAGGTCGATCACCGCGTCCTTGGCCTGCTGGTGGGCGTCGTCGAGCAGGTCGCCGATGCCCATCGGGTCGTGGCGGTAGCGGGCCTTCGCCCGGCCGATCGTCATCCCGAGCGACACCAGCTGCTGCTGCGTGCCGTCGTGCAGGTCGCGCTCGATCCGGCGCCGCTCGGCCTCCCCGGCGTCGACGACCCGGGCCCGGCTGCGCGTCAGCTCGTCGACGCGCTGGGCGAGCGCGTGCGACTCGGTGCCGAAGATCGTGCGCGCCACGGCGACGTCGACGGCGGCCAGCCCGCGGATCACGGCGGGCACCAGCAGCAGCATGATCAGCCCGACGCTCGCGGCGACCGTGCGGCCCCACGGGGAGGCGGTGAGCCCGATGCCGAACAGCATGGTGTCCTCGGAGCCGAACCACGTGACGGTCAGCGGCGAGATCAGCAGCGCGGCCCCACCGGCGATCATGAGGTAGGTGAGGATCGTGGTCAGCATGCCGAGCGGGAACGCCAGCACCTGGTGCACCGCCCGGCGGCGCACCCCCGAGTCGCGCATCAGCACGCCGCCGTAGCGCAGGAGGTGACGGTTGCCGCTGGGCAACGGCCAGGTCGGCAGGTCGACGCCGAGCAGCACCCGGAAGCGCCAGCGCTCCATCCGGGCCAGCACTGCGCTGACCCATGCCGTGGTGATCCAGATCGGGATCCCGACCAGCGCGAGCGGCAGGCCGATCAGGGTGAAGACGAGCCCGAGGAGCAGGGCGAACGTGTAGAGCAAACCGAAGACGGCGTCGGAGAGCAGGTGCGCGGCGGCGAGCCAGGTGGTGGGCGAGCGCAGGGCGTGCAGCGGGTCGAGCCGCGGTAACGGGGCGCGCTGCTCCGACGTCATGAGGACCATCGTCTCAGGCTAGGAAGGGCTGCGGCCCCCTCACCATCCCGCTGGTCACCGGCCGGTGGTGGGGATAACCCCCCGGGCGCCCGATTTGTCCCCGGTGCGAACCGATGCACGGTGCATCGATAAGATCGCTTCAGCGGAGGTGACCATGGCGAGCCTGGAGATCCTGCTCGGCACGGTGGCCGCGGTGGTGTTGCTCGGCGTCGTCGCCGTGCGCGTCTCGGTCCGCCTCGGCCTGCCCTCCCTGCTCCTCTATCTCGGCATCGGCGTCCTGCTGGGCGAGCAGGTGCTCGGGTTCCAGTTCTCCGATGCGCCGCTCACCGAGTCGATCGGCCTCGCCGCGCTGGTCCTGATCCTCGTCGAGGGCGGACTGACCACCACCTGGTCGTCGGTGCGCCCCGCGCTGGGCATCGGGATCGCGCTGTCCACGGTGTCGGTGGCCGTCAGCATCGCGGTGGCCGGGGTGCTGCTGCACCTGGCGCTGGGGCTGGAGTGGCGCACCGCGTTCCTCTGGGGCGCGGTGCTCTCGTCCACCGACGCCGCCGCGGTGTTCAGCGTGCTGCGCGGGGTCGGGGTGAGCAAGCGGCTGGCCGGCGCGCTGGAGCTGGAGTCCGGCTTCAACGACGCGCCCGTGGTGCTGGCCGTGATCCTGCTGGCCTCGGACGACCCGATCACCTGGTCCACGCCCGTGCTGATCGCCTACGAGCTGGTGGCAGGCGCGTTGATCGGTTACCTGCTGGGCCGCGGCGGTGCGTGGGCGCTGCGGCGCGCCGCGCTGCCGTCCACCGGCCTGTACCCGCTGGCCGTCATCGCGGTCTGCGTGCTCGGCTACTCGGCGGGCCAGTTCGCGCACGCGTCGGGCCTGCTGGCCGCCTACGTGGCCGCGCTGGTGCTCGGCAACGCCGACCTGCCCCACCGCGGCGGCATCCGCTCGTTCGCCGAGGGCACCGGCTGGCTGGCCCAGATCGGGCTGTTCGTGCTGCTCGGCCTCTACGCGTCCCCGCAGCGGCTGGGGAGTGCCGTCGTGCCCGCGCTGATCGCGGGCGTCGTGCTGCTGGTGGCGGCGCGTCCCCTCTCGGTGCTGGTCGCCGCGCTGCCGTTCCGGATGCCGTGGCGGGAGCAGGCGTTCCTGTCCTGGTCGGGGCTGCGTGGAGCGGTGCCGATCGTGCTCGCGCTCATCGCGCTGACCGAGGGCGCCGAGGGCGCGCAGGCGCTCGTCGACGTCGTGTTCGTGCTGGTGGTCGTGCTCACCCTGCTGCAGGGCACCACGCTGCCGTGGGTGGCGCGCGTGCTGCGCGTCACCCAGCGCGCCGAGCCGCACGAGATCGAGGTGGACGCGGCGCCGCTCGACGAGCTGCACGCCGACCTCCTGCAGGTCCGCGTGCCCGTCGGATCGCGCCTGCGCGGGGTCTACCTGCGCGAGCTGCGGCTGCCCAAGGGGGCGATGGTGAGCCTGGTCGTGCGCGGCGACGAGGCGTTCACCCCCAACGGCGAGACGCGGCTGCGCGAGCTCGACCAGCTGCTCGTCGTGGCCACCGCCGCCGTCCGCGCCGCCACCGAGGAGCGCATCCGCGAGGTCGACGAGCTCGGCAGGCTCGCGCGCTGGCGGGGCAAGGGCGGGGGCGTGAACGGGTCCGGAACGCCCGGTGGGGGATGATGGAACGTGTGAGTGCGCAGGACGTTCCCCCGTTGCCGTCGGGCCCCGCCCAGGCCCCCGCTGCCCAGGCCCCCGCCGCCCGGACGCCCGCGGGCAGGCCGACGGTGTGGCTGCTGGCCGTGCTCGCCGTGCTGGTGCTCGCGGCCGACATCGTCACCAAGGTCGTCGCGGTGGCGCAGCTGGAGGGCCGGGAGCCGGTGCGGCTGCTCGGCGGGCTGGTGTACCTGCAGCTGCTGCGCAACCCGGGTGCGGCGTTCTCGCTGGCCACCGGCTACACCTGGATCCTCGCCGTGGTGGCGATCGCCGTCGTCGTGATCATCCTGCGGGTGGCGCGCAAGCTGCGCTCCACCGGCTGGGCCATCGCGCTGGGCCTGGTGCTCGGCGGCGCGCTGGGCAACCTCACCGACCGCGTGTTCCGGTCCCCGGGCCCGCTGCAGGGCCACGTCGTCGACATGGTGTCGCTGCTGGCCACCAACGGCACGGTGTGGCCGGTGTTCAACCTCGCCGACTCCTCGATCGTCTGCGGCGGCGTCCTGCTGGTCCTGCTCGCCCTGTTCGGCCGGGAGCTGGACGGCACCCGAAGCTCTGATCGAAAGAAGGCCCCCGCCAGTGAGTGACCTGCGACAGCTGCCCGTTCCCGACGGCCTCGACGGGATGCGGGTGGACGCCGGGCTCGCGCGCCTGCTCGGGCTGTCCCGCACGGTGGTCGCGGCGCTCGCCGAGGAGGGCCACGTCGCCGTCGACGGGCGGGCCGCCGGCAAGTCCGACCGGCTCGTGGCCGGGGCGTGGCTCGAGGTGGCGCTGCCGGAGCCGGAGGCCCCGGCCGGTATCGCGGGCCCGGCCGAGGTGGTGGCCGGGCTGGCGATCCTGCACGCCGACGACGACATCATCGTGGTGGACAAGCCCGTCGGCGTCGCCGCGCACCCGAGCCCCGGCTGGGTCGGACCCACCGTGGTCGGCGGGCTGGCCGCCCTCGGCTACCGCGTCTCCACGTCGGGGGCGGAGGAGCGCCAGGGCATCGTGCACCGGCTCGACGTCGGCACCACCGGCGTCATGGTGGTCGCCACGTCGGAGCACGCCTACACGGTGCTGAAGCGGGCGTTCAAGGAGCGCACCGTGGAGAAGCGCTACCACGCGATCTGCCAGGGCCACCCGGATCCGTCCAGCGGCACGATCGACGCCCCGATCGACCGGCACCCCAAGCACGACTACCGCTTCGCGGTGGTGGCCGACGGCAAGCCGAGCGTCACGCACTACGACACGCTCGAGGCGTTCCGCGCCGCGTCGCTGCTCGACATCCGGCTCGAGACCGGCCGCACCCACCAGATCCGGGTGCACCTCTCGGCACTGCGGCACCCGTGCGTCGGCGACCTGGCCTACGGTGCCGATCCCACGCTGGCCAAGCGGCTGCACCTGGAGCGGCAGTGGCTGCACGCCCGGTCACTGGGCTTCGAGCACCCGGCCGACGGGCGCTGGGTGCAGTTCGAGAGCGACTACCCCGCCGACCTGGCCTACGCGCTGGAGATGCTGCGCGACTGAGCACGGCGCCGGCTCTGGCAGGAAGGTGACGGCACGATGAACGGGCGACAGCGCCTCGCCGTGCTGGCCGGCTGCGTCGTCGTCGCGCTGCTCGTCGCCTGGTACGCCGCAGCCCAGAGCCCGCCGCCCGCCGCGCAGCCACCGGCGGGCTCGGTGCGGTTGGGCCCGGAACCCGGCGAGCCCGTCGCCGACTACCTGGGGCGGCTGCCCGCGGAGCTGCCCGCCCCCGGCGTCGCGGTGGCGGCGTTGGTGCAGTTCACCGCGGAGCTCTCGCCCGCTGCCGCGCTCGCCGCGGTCGCCGGCACGACGCCGCAGCTCGTGGTGGTGCGCGCCGACCTGCCCCGCGTGCAGACGGCGCTGCGGTTCGAGCAGCTCGAACCGGGGGTGCCGGCACCCGTTGCGCTGCAGAACGCCCGCAACCGCGCGCAGCAGGCCGCCGCCACCGATGCCGACCGGCTCACCGGACGCTCCCGCGACGTCGCCGCCGCTGAGCAGGCCCGTCTCGCCGACCCCGACGGCGCGTGGGTGCTCGCGGTCGTCGTCGACGGCGACCGGGCCGCCCTCGACGCACTCGCGCACCGGTCGTCGGTGCGCGCCGTGGACGCGGCACCTGCCGGTACCGGGCTCCGCGACCTCGCACTGTCACCGCTGCTGCCGGGCCAGCGCGACCGCGCCGACCCCCTGCCCGACGACGGACCGGTTCCCGCCGCCTGACATGCTGTGACCTGCGACGAAGGAGGTACCCCGATCAGGCGAATGGGGGTTTACCCCCGGATGGACTCGGTGGAGATCCTGATGTCCGTCTCAGCGGGGGACTGGCACGGTGGTCCCATGATGAGGATCGGGGACACCGGCCAGGGGCCCGGCCGGACATGGTCCGGCGCGGGACTCGCGGCCGCGTTCGTGGTCGTCGCGCTCCTGCCGATGACCTACCTGCATGTCATCGGCGCGGCTGTCGTCGACCCCTTCGTCACGACGATCAGCGACTACGTCGGGGTGCCAGGGGGCTTCGCACTACTGGCCGTCGCCGCCGGGTCGCTGGCGCTGGCAGCGCTCGTGCTCGCCGGCGGGCTGGCTCCCGCGGGGCTCCCCCGACCGGACGGGCCGGCGCGGATGCTCGCGAGCGGGGCCGCGGCACTGGTGGTCGTGGCACTCTTTCCCACCAACTACCCCGGCACGCCGGTCGGGATCGTGGCCAACGTGCACCGTGTTGCGGGAGCGTGGGTCTTCCTCTCACTCCCGCTCGCGTGCTGGCTGATCGCCCGCCGCGCCCGGGAGGCGAGCAACTGGCGGCCGACGGCACCGGCGTTGAGCTGGTGCGCCGGCATCACGGGGGTGGTGAGCGCGGTGTTCCTGCTCAGTCATCTTCCGATGGTCCTCTCCGATTCACTCGTCGTTCCGCTGCAGGGTGGGTTGGAGCGTGTTCTCTACGCACTGGTGATGCTGTCGCTGCTCGCTACCGCCCGGGCCCTCCGGTTCGCGGTGGTCGGTGCGCGCAGCACGGCCCCGGTGCGCAACCGCCTGCAGACCCCCGCAGGCGACTTCGGGACAGGCGACCTCGGGCGGGCAGCATGAACCTCTTCTCCGGCCCCGTGCCCGCCATCGTACTGGCGATACTCGCGTCCCTCTGCTTCGCCGGTGCCGCCGTGCTGCAACACCGGGCGGTGTCCGCCCAGTCGGGCGCCGCGACGTCCGGCGGCGAGGGTGCGCTGTCGTTCAAGAGCCTCGCGGCCATCGCCCGGCGACCCGGCTGGCTCGCCGGCCTCGCGCTGGCCGTCAGCGGCACCACCATGCACGCCATCGCGCTGGTGCTCGCACCGCTGTCGGTCGTGCAGCCGATCGGCGTGCTCGCCGTGCCGATCGCGGTGGTGCTCAGCGTGCTGCGCACCGGGCAGAAGCCCGCGCCCGGAGTGCTGCTCGGGGTGGGGCTCAGCGTCGCAGGCGTCGCCGCGTTCGTCGCCACGGCGGCGGGCACGGCCGTCAGCAGCCCGGCACCCGACGGTGCCACGCTGCTCGCCGCGCTCGTCGTCGCCGCGCTGGTGCTCGCACTGGCCGCGCTCGGACTCGCCCGCACGGGCTGGGTGCGCTGCGTGGCCTGCGCCACCGGGGGCGCCGTCGCGTTCGGGCTCGTCTCGGCGCTGCTGCGGGCCGTCTCGCAGTCGGTCACCACCGGGGTCGTCGACCTGCTCGCGCCGTCGGTGCTGCTGTCGCTCGTCGGCATCGCCGTCGCGGTGCTCACCGGCGGCTGGCTGGTGCAGCAGGCCTTCACCGTGGGTGCTCCCGAGGTCGTCGTCGCCTGCCTGACGGTGGTCGACCCGATCGTCGCGGTCATCCTCGGCGTCGTGCTGCTCGGCGAGGGCGCGCACACCTCCACCCAGTCCTGGCTGCTGCTGCTCGGAGCGGCCGCCATGGCCGCCACCGGCGTCGTCGCGCTGGCCAGCCACCACCCCGACGCCGCAGGGCGCTCGGAGCGCACCGCCGAGCCCGTGTCCGCGCCGGGGCCCGTGGAACGGGCCCGGCTGGGCAACACCGAGCGCTACACGCTCGCCCGCCGCACGGCAGGCCACCTGCGCTCCGCACCACCACCGCACGCCGTCGCCGCGATGTCGCGGCGGGAACACCTGTTGCACCGCCGGTGACCCCCAGCACCGCGTCGACCACGACCCACTCCTGAGAGGAACGACCTTCCGTGAAGCCCCTGCGTATCCTCATCGCCGCAGAGACCTACCCGCCGGCCGTCAACGGTGCCGCGCGCTTCGCCGAGCGGCTCGCCATCGGCATGGTCGGGCGTGGCCATGAGGTGCACGTCGTGGCCCCCTCGGTCACCGGAGCGCCCAGCCGCCACCTGCAGGACGGCGTCGTGGTGCACGGCATCAAGTCGCACAAGTACTTCATGCACCCCGACTTCCAGGTCTGCATGCCGTGGGAGGCGGGGCCCGCCACCGCCACGCTGCTCGAGGAGATCGACCCGGACGTCGTCCACACCCAGGCCCACATGGTGCTCGGCCGCGGCATCGTCAACGCCGCGAGCCGCACCGGGCGGCCGCTGGTGGCCACCAACCACTTCATGCCGGAGAACATCGCCGCGCACGCGCCGATCCCGAAGCCGCTGCAGCGCCTGTTCTACCGGATGGCATGGCGCGACCTGGGCCGCGTCTTCGGCAAGGCCGACGCCGTGACGGCTCCGACGCCGCGCGCCGTCGAACTGCTGACCGGCAAGGCGGGGCTCACGGATGCCTTCCCGGTCTCCTGCGGCATCGACGCCGACCGCTACCGTGCAGCCGCGCCGGCCGCCGACGCCGTGCCGACCGTGCTGTTCGTCGGTCGCATGGACCAGGAGAAGCGCGTCGACGAGCTGATCCGCGCGTTCGCGGCGCTGCCCGCCGGCATCGCTGCCGACCTGGAGATCGTCGGTGACGGCGCCAAGCGGGCCGACTGGACGGCGCTCGCCGACAGCCTCGGCCTCGCCGCGCGCGTCCGCTTCCGCGGGTTCGTGTCCGAGGAGGAGCTGCTCGAGGCGTACGCCAGGGCGTCGGTGTTCTGCATGCCGAGCATCGCGGAGCTGCAGAGCCTGGCCTCGCTCGAGGCGATGGCCGCCGGCACCCCGCTGATCGCGGCCGACGCGATGGCACTGCCGCACCTGGTGCGCCAGGGCCGCAACGGCTGGCTCTACAAGCCCGGCGACGTCGCCGAGCTCACCACCCGCCTCGCCGCGCTGCTCTCGGACGCCGACCTGCGCCGTCGCATGGGTGCGGCCAGCCTCGAGGTCGTGGCCGAGCACGCCATCGGCGCCACCCTCGACACGTTCGAGGGCATCTACCGCAAGCTGCTGCAGCGCGAGCGGATCCTCTACCGCGCCGCGTAGCGACAGCGCCGGCCGACGCCACACACCCTCGCGGGTCCTCGCACACGCTCCGTGGTGTGCGAGGACGGTTCACCGTGTGCGAGGTCGGGATGGCGCTGCGACGTCGACGCGTTCCAGCAGCGCCAGCAACACTCTGGCGGACTGCTCCCAGGTGAAGAGCGCCGCCCGGGCGCGCGCCGCATCGGAGCGCGCCTCCCAGCCCGGGCCGTCGAGCTCCCGGACGGCGGCGACGAAGCCGGCGACGTCGTCGGGGTCGACGTAGGCCGCGGCCTGCCCGTCCGGCCCGCCGACCTCGCGGAACACCGGGATGTCGCTCACGATCACCGGCGTTCCCACGCTCATCGCCTCGACCAGCGGGATGCCGAAGCCCTCATCGCGCGAGGCCGTGACCAGCGCCGTCGCGCTCCGCAGCGCCGCGTTGTAGTCGGCGTCGCTGACGCCGTCGTGGAAGACGAGCCGGGCCCGGGGGGCCAGTGCCGTGAGCCGCTCGCGCTGCGCCGGGGTGATGCGGCTCATCAGGTGCAGCTCGTGGTCTGGTAGCTGCGCCGCGGCGCGGACCAGCGCCTCCACGTTCTTGTAGGGCATGAACGAGCCCATGTACACCAGCGTCGGGGTGCGCGGCAGCCGCGTGGCGTCGATGGCGGGCTCGGGCGCGTTGGGCACCACGGTGACCGAACGGTGCGTCAGCGCGTGCTCGGCCATGAGCGCCTTCGTGGCCTCCGAGACCGTGACGACGGCGTCGGCGCGGTTGAGCAGCACCCGCTGCGGCCACCACGCCTTGTGGAACAGCCGCCACAGCAGCCGGATCGGCGCCGCGAACTCCGGCGGGGGTGTCGGGTTGGTGTAGTAGATGAGGTCGTGCAGGGTCAGGACCAGCCGGTAGGTGCGGCTCCAGCTGCCCATCGTCTGCATCGGGGAGAACACGACGTCGGCGCCGAGGCGCCGCACCTGGCGCGCCACCGTCAGCTCGCGGGGGCTGGTCGGTCCGCTGATCCGGTGCCACGGCAGGTCCGGGAGCTGGGCGAGCTGGCGCTCGTCGTTGATCAGCATCGCGACGGGGTGCTCGCTGACCGCGGCCAGTGCGTGCGCGAGCCCCGCGGTGTAGCGGCTGATGCCGTCGTGGCGCTCGAAGCGGACGTAGCGGCAGTCGATCAGGATCCTCACGCGAGGAACTCCGCGACGGCGACGGCGACCACGGCAGGTGCCTCGTAGTGCGCCAGGTGCCCGGTGGCGGGCAGCTCCACGAGCCGGGCGTCGGGGAACCGGCCCAGCAGCGCCCGCTGGGCCGGGATCGGGGCCAGATCGTCGCGCTCGGCGGCCACGAGCAGCGTCGGCGCCGCGATGTCGGCGGCGTACTCGGCGACGTGGTGCTCCACCGAGGCCCGGAACGCCTCGAGCAGCACCCGGCGGTCGGCGAAGCTGCCGAAGTAGCGCGCGTGCTCGGCGTGGATCCACCGCAGCAGCGCGGCGTCGCGGGTGGTGGCCATGGTGGATCCGGCCAGCCGGGACATGATCGGGTTGCGCAGCATCAGCGTGCCGGCGCGCTCGGGCACCGTGCCGGCCAGCCGGTGGTAGCCGGCCGCGAGCCGGGACAGGAACGCGCGGGGGCCCTCCAGCGCAGCCGTGGCGATGGGGTTGACCAGCACGAGGCCGGGCAGCTCACGCCCGCGCGCGGTGGCCGCCGCGACGATCGAACCGAACGAGTGACCAGCGAGCACCGTGTCGTCGTCGAGAAGGGCACCCGCCCAGGCGGCGTAGCCGTCGATGTCGTGGGCGCCGGTGGGAAGCGGCGGGGAGACCCCGAACCCCGGCAGGTCCGGCACCAGCACCTGCACGTCGTCGCGCAGGCCGACGAGGTGCGCGCAGATCGGCTCCAGCCCGTGGTGATCGCCCCGGAAGCCGTGCAGGAACAGCAGGCGGCGGGGAGCGTCGGCGCGGCCGTAGCGCCAGGTGTGCGTGCCGTCCCCACGCACGTCGTGGTGCACCGGGACGCTCGCCAGGACGGCGGCGAAGGGGGACGGGCCGATCACCGCGGGGAGTCTACGGCGGGGCCGGCGCGCCACCGACGCGGTCCCGGGACCGCAGCAAGGTGGCCATCCAAGCGTTCAGTCGCATGATGGTGGCCATGCTGCGATGCGGGCGGGGCGAGGTCCCCACCCGTCGCCCGGCGCTGCGGGGCGCCCACCCGCCTCGCACCCGTGAAACCTGTCGGTGGCCGGAGTTAGCCTGAGGGTCCTGCATCACGAAGGGAGCTCCCCACTCCGATGGCTCGTTCCGACAGCTTCGTCCACCTCCACACCCACACCGAGTTCTCGATGCTCGACGGGGCGGCCCGGCTGGACGACCTGTTCACGGAAACGGCGCGGATGGGGATGCCGGCGCTGGCCATGACCGATCACGGCAACGTGTTCGGCGCCTACGAGTTCTGGCGCAAGGCCAAGGCACACGGCGTCAAGCCGATCATCGGCATGGAGGGCTACCTCGCGCCGGGCTCGCGCCACGAGCGCAAGCGCGCGGTGCTGGCGGGGGGCCGGTCGGGGGAGGACAACCCCGGCGAGATGTACACGCACATGACGCTGCTGGCCGAGAACACCGAGGGGATGCACAACCTCTTCCGGCTCTCGTCGCTCGCGTCGCTGGAGGGCTACTACTACAAGCCCCGCATGGACCGCGAGCTGCTCGAGACCTACGGCAAGGGCATCATCGCCACCACCGGCTGCCCGTCGGGTGAGGTGCAGCGGCTGCTGCAGCAGGACAAGTTCGACGCCGCCGTGCAGGCCGCGAGCGACTACCGCGACATCTTCGGCAGGGACAACTTCTTCTGCGAGCTGATGGATCACGACATCGCCATCGAACGCCAGGTCCGGGTGGGCTTGCGCGAGCTGAAGAAGAAGCTCGACCTGCCGGGGCTGGCCACCAACGACCTGCACTACACCTACGCCGAGGACGCCAAGTCCCACGAGGTGCTGCTCTGCGTGCAGACGGGCAAGACGCTCGCCGACCCCAACCGGTTCAAGTTCGACGCCCAGGACTTCTACCTCAAGTCCCCCGCCGAGATGCGCGCCCAGTGGGACGCCGAGTTCCCCGAGGCCTGCAACAACACCCTCGCCATCGCCGAACGCGTCGACGTCACGTTCACCGAGGGCCAGGACCTCATGCCCCGCGCTCCCGTCCCCGAGGGCGAGACGGAGGAGAGCTGGCTCGTCAAGGAGGTCGAGCGCGGTCTGCACCTGCGCTTCCCCCACGGCGTCACCGAGCAGTACCGCACGCAGGCCACCTACGAGCTGGGCGTCATCATCTCGATGGGCTTCCCCGGCTACTTCCTCGTCACCGCCGACCTGATCCAGCACGCCAAGAAGGTCGGCATCCGGTGCGGGCCGGGCCGCGGTTCGGCGGCGGGCTCGCTGGTCGCCTACGTGCTGGGCATCACCGACCTCGACCCGATCCAGCACAAGCTGCTGTTCGAGCGCTTCCTCAACCCCGAGCGCATCTCGATGCCCGACATCGACATGGACTTCGACGAGCGCAGGCGTGGCGAGATGATCCGCTACACCACCGAGAAGTACGGCGAGGACCGCATCGCCCAGATCATCACCTACTCCACGATCAAGGCGAAGGCCGCGATCAAGGACTCGGCGCGGGTGCTGTTCGGACAGCCCGGCTACGCGGTGGCCGATCGCATCACGAAGGCGATGCCGCCGCCGATCATGGGCAAGGACATCCCGCTGTCGGGGGTGTTCGACCCCGCCCACAAGCGCTACTCCGAGGCCACCGAGGTCCGTGCGCTCTACGAGGCTGATCCGCAGGTCAAGGAGATCATCGACACCGCGCGGGGCCTCGAGGGCCTCAAACGGCAGTGGGGCGTGCACGCGGCAGGCGTCATCATGTCGAGCAAGCCGCTGATCGACGTCATCCCGATCCAGCGCCGCGATTCCGACGGCGCCATCATCACGCAGTTCGACATGGGTGCCTGCGAGACGCTCGGCCTGCTGAAGATGGACTTCCTGGGCCTGCGCAACCTCACGATCATCGACGACGCGCTGGAGAACATCGAGCGGGGCGGCAAGCCGAAGCTCGTCATCGAGGACGTCGGGCTCGACGACCAGAACACGTTCGACCTGCTCGCCCGCGGCGACACGCTCGGGGTGTTCCAGCTCGACGGCGGCCCGATGCGCGATCTGCTGCGGCGGATGGCGCCCACCGGGTTCGACGACATCTCGGCCGTCGGCGCGCTGTACCGACCGGGCCCGATGGGCGCCAACGCTCACAACGACTACGCCGACCGCAAGAACAAGCGGCAGGAGGTCACTCCGATCCACCCGGAGCTGGCCGAGCCGCTCAAGGACATCCTCGGCGAGACCTACGGCCTGATCGTCTACCAGGAGCAGGTCATGGCCATCGCGCAGAAGCTGGCCGGGTACTCGCTCGGCAAGGCCGATCTGCTGCGCCGCGCCATGGGCAAGAAGAAGAAGGAGATCCTCGACAAGGAGTACGAGGGCTTCGCCCAGGGCATGGCCGACAACGGCTACTCCGCCGCAGCCGTCAAGACGCTCTGGGACATTCTGCTGCCGTTCTCCGACTACGCGTTCAACCGCGCCCACTCCGCCGCCTACGGCGTGGTGTCGTACTGGACGGCCTACCTCAAGGCCAACTACCCGGCCGAGTACATGGCCGCCGTGCTCACCTCCGTGCGCGACGACAAGGACAAGGCCGCGGTCTACCTGGCCGAGTGCCGCCACATGGGCATCACGGTGCTCGCCCCCGACGTCAACGACTCGGTGCGCAACTTCTCGTCGGTCGACACCGACATCCGGTTCGGGCTCGGCGGCATCCGCAACGTCGGCGCCGGTGTCGTCGACGCCATCGTGGCCGCGCGCACGGAGAAGGGCGCCTTCACCGACTTCTCCGACTTCCTGCGCAAGGTCGACGCGGTGGTCTGCAACAAGAAGGTCATCGAGTCGCTGATCAAGGCGGGCGCGTTCGACTCGCTCGGTCATCCGCGCAAGGGCCTGCTCCTGGTGCACGCCGATGCGATCGACGCGGTCATGAGCACCAAGAAGGCGGCGTCGATCGGCCAGTTCGACCTGTTCGGGTCGATGGACGGCACCGGCACGTCGGAGCTCGACTCGGTGTTCGACGTGAAGGTCCCCGCGGACGAGTGGGACGCCAAGCACCAACTCGCCGTCGAGCGCGAGATGCTCGGGCTCTACGTCTCGGGCCACCCGCTGCAGGGTGTGGAGCAACTGCTGGCAGCGAAGACCGACACCCCGATCTCGGCCATCGTCGGGGGAGAGGTCGACGACGGCCGCCAGGTCACGGTCGGCGGGATCCTCGCCGGCATCAACCGGAAGGTGAACAAGAACGGCGAGCCGTGGGCGTCGGCGCAGCTGGAGGATCTGGCGGGTGGCATCGAGGTGCTGTTCTTCCCTCGCTGCTACCAGGTGGTGGGCCCCGACATCGCCGAGGACGCCATCGTGCTGCTCAAGGCACGGGTCAACCGGCGCGACGATCGCCTCTCGCTGATCGTCAACGATCTGGCGGTTCCCGACCTCAGCGTCGTCACGCCCGCACCTGCCCCCGCCCGGATCCCAGCGCCGACCCCGGTACCCGACCGCCCCGCTCCCGCCCCTACCCCTGTCTCCGGCGCGACGGCCGCGGCGAGCGTCACGGCCACGGTCGCTCGCAGCACGGTCACGGCACCGCCCGATCCGGTCCGGGTCACGCTCTCCACCGCCTTGTGCACGCCGCAGCGGGTGGCGCAGCTCAAGCGCGTGCTCACGAGCCACCCCGGCAGCGCGGAGGTGCACCTCGCGCTGGTCAACGGCACCCGCACCACGCTGCTGCGGCTCGACGATGCGCTGAAGGTCGGCGAGTCGCCCGAGCTGCGCGGCGATCTGCAGGCCCTGCTGGGCCCGGGCTGCATCGAGTAGCCCCGACCGAAGGGGTCAGCTCGCGGTGTCGGTCAGCCGCTGCCACTGCTGCTGGGCGGGCCGGTCCCACCGCGAGTGCAGCATCTCGAACAGCGCCGCGGCGCGGGTGCCGGCCCAGCCCTCGGGCAGCAGCTCGTTCGGCAGTGTCGGGTCCAGGAACGGGAACCGGCGCCACGAGTGCACGAGATGGATCTGGTGCGCGAGCACCTCGGCGGGGGCGGCAGGTGCCGCGTCGGAGAAGGTCACCAGGAACTCCTCGTAGGCCTCCTCGACCTCGGCGAGGTCCCATGCCTGCTCGACGACCGCACGCTGCTCGCCGATCACCCCGAACGGGCCGACGAAGGAGCTGGTGACACCGGTGAGCCCGAGGTCGGCCACCACGCCCGCCACCTCGTCCTGCTTCCCGGGGTCGGGCGTGACCCAGACGCCGGGGGCGGGGGAGCCGAGCCCGGCCCACGCCAGCCTGGTGCGCAGGCGGTGCCGCAGCTGGCGGCGCGACTCCGGCACGCTCACCAGCACCACCAGCCACTGCCCGTCCCAGGCCTGCGCGGTGGTGCCGAAGCCGTAGATGCGGGCCGCGCCGTCCGACAGCAGGCGCGTGCCCTGCTCGGTGAGCGACCAGCGCACCCGCCTGCCGGCGCGGTCGGAGACGAGGAAGCCCTCCGCGGCCGTGCGGGCGAGGGCCTGGCGGGCCGACTTCGGCTCCACCTCGAGCGCGGCCAGCACGTCGAGGAGCACCTGCGTCCACACCGGTTCCGCACGCGGCATCACGAACTCGCCGAGCACGGTGAGCAGCAGCGACCGCGCACTCGTTGCCCCGAGCTCGCGGCGACGTGAGAGCACCGGGTGCGCGGTGGTCGACTCGGCACTGGTCGACTCGGCTTTGGTCGACTCGGCGGCGGACATGGGGTGTCAGGGTAGTCGTGGGCCGGTGCCGGGTGCCGGAACGGGGAGCGCGCGCCGCGCTCCGGTCTCCTACGGTGATCGATCGTGACCACCTTCGCGCCGCCTGCCGGCCTGCAGAGCCGTCCGCTGCTGCCTGCCGACGCCGACGCGTGGGCCGCGCTGCTCGCGGTCGTCGAGGAGTCCGACCGGACCGGCGCGATCCAGGACACGACCGACTGCGCCGAGGTGCTCGCCGATCCGAGCGTCGACTTCGCGGCCGACAGCCTTGCCGTGCTCGAGGGCGGCCGGCTCGTCGCCACGCTGCTGCTGCGGTTGCGGACCGGCACGGACGTGCACGCGGTGTACGCCGACGGCGTGGTGCATCCGGCGCATCGCGGTCGGGGGCTCGGTGCCGCGTTCGTGGCCTTCGCCCGTAGCCGCGCCGCCGAGCTGGGCCGCGACCTCTACGTGCCGGTGCCCGAGTGCGTGCCCGCTGCGGTGGCGCTGGCCGAGAGCAGCGGGCTGGTGGTGGCGCGGTACCGGTCGGAGCTGGTGCGCGATCTGACGCTGCCGATCCCGGCGGTCGCGGTGCCCGACGGGCTGCAACTGCACGACCTCGGGCCCGGTTACGACGTGACGCGGTGGGACGAGACGCTGCGGGTGGCGTGCGAGACGGCGTATCGCGACCACTGGGGTTCCACGCCGATCTCCCCGGAACGCTGGGCGTACCGCCACACCGGCCACCGCTCGTTCCGGCCGGCCTGCTCGGTGGCGGCCACCACGTCCGAGGGTGTGGTGGCGGGGTTGGTGCTGTCGCACGAGCACGAGGCCGGCACGGTGGCGACGGGTCGGCGCGACCTCTCCGTCGGCACCGTCGGCACGCTGCCCGCCTGGCGGGGCCGCGGGCTCGCGTCAGCCATGCTGGCCCGGGTGCTCGGACGAGCGCAGGCACAGGGTTACCTGTCCTCGTCGCTCACTGTGGACATCGCGAACGTCACCGGTGCACTGGGCGGGTACGAGCTGGCGGGTTACACGATGCACCGGCGCACGATCACCTACGCGGCCTGACCACGGGAACTCGGCGGCGGAAGCGGGCGAACCGGACGTACCCTCGACATGGTGAGCACCCTCGTGACCGCACTCGACCTTCCTCCGGGGCTGCTTGGCCGTCCGATGGTGCCCGGCGACGCCGAGCGCTGGGCCGAGCTGCTGGCTGCGGTCGAGGCCGTCGACCGGATCGACGAGAACTACGACGTCGACGACTGTGCCGAAGAGCTGGCGGAGCCCGATCTCGATCTCGGGAACGACAGCGTGCTCGTCCTCGACGGTGCCGTCGCCGTGGCCTACCTGCTGCTGCGGGTGCGGCTCGGCAACGGGCGCAGCGAGCTCGACGCCGACGGGCGGGTGCATCCCGCCTACCGCGGTCGCGGGATCGGCACCGCGCTGCTGCGCCTGGCGCGGGCCAGTGCCGAGGACCGGGGCCACGGCCTGCGCGTACAGGCCCACGAATCGATCACCGGAGCCGTCGAGCTCGCCCGGGACACCGGGCTGTCACCTGCGCGGTACTTCTCCACACTGACCCGCGATCTCGCGGGCCCGATCGTGGCCGTCCCGCCGCCCGCCGGGTCGCGCCTGCAGGTGCTCGGGCAGCCGTTCGACGCCGACCGCTGGAACGAGCCGTTGCGCGCGGTGCGCAACGCCGCGTTCGCCGACCACTGGGGCTCGGTACCGGTGAGCGCCGGAACCTGGGCCCACAACAACACGGGCACCCGCAGCTTCCACCCCGGTACCTCGGTGGTGGCCTGTGCCGAGGACGGCGTCATGGTCGGGTTCGTCATGAACTACGAGTTCGTCGCCGACACCGCGAGCACCGGACGGCGTGATCTCTACGTGGGCACGGTCGCCACCGTGCGCGCGTGGCGCGGGCGGGGTCTCGCGTCGGCGATGCTCGCCGCCGTGCTGGAACGCGGGCGTGCGCAGGGCTTCGACACGTCGTCGCTGGACGTGGACGCGGCCAACCCGACCGGGGCGCTCGGCGTCTACGAGCGGGCCGGATACGCCCTGCACGCCCGTTCCATCGCCTTCACCAGCAGGTCCGATGCGTAGTGCTGGCGGGTTTGTACAGTGGTGGACATGCTGAAGGTGGGTGTGCTCGGGGCGACCGGAATGGTCGGCCAGCGGTTCGTGGCGTTGCTGGAGAACCATCCGTGGTTCCGGGTCGCCGCGGTGGCGGCGAGCCCGTCTTCGGCCGGCAAGAGCTACGCCGACGCGGTGGCGGGCCGCTGGGCGATGACGGGTCCGATCCCGGCGGCCACCGCGGGGCTCGTGGTCGGGGATGCCTCCGACGTGGCGGCGATGGCCGATCAGGTCGACTTCGTGTTCTGTGCCGTCGACATGCCCAAGGCCGCCACGGCCGCGCTGGAGGAGGCCTACGCCCGCGCCGAGGTGCCGGTGGTCTCCAACAACTCGGCGCACCGCTGGACGCCCGACGTCCCGATGATGATCCCGGAGATCAACGCCGAGCACGCGGGCGTCATCGAGGCGCAGCGCAAGCGGCTGGGCACCGAGCGCGGCTTCATCACGGTCAAGCCCAACTGCTCGATCCAGTCCTACGTGCCCGCGATCCACCCGCTGCTCTCGTTCGGGCCCACCAAGATCCTCGTCTGCACCTATCAGGCCATCTCCGGCGCGGGCAAGACGTTCACGACCTACCCCGAGATCCTCGACAACGTCGTCCCGTACATCGGCGGCGAGGAGGAGAAGTCGGAGAACGAGCCGCTCAAGATCTGGGGCTCGGTCGTCGACGGCGAGATCATCAAGGCCGCCGGACCGATCATCGGCGCGCAGTGCGTCCGGGTGCCGGTCTCCGACGGCCATCTCGCCGCGGTGTCGGTGGCGTTCGAGCGCCCGCCCGCCGAGGACGAGCTCCGCGGGGCCTGGAAGGAGTTCAGCGGCCGCCCGCAGCAGCTGGGCCTGCCCAGCGCGCCGGAGCCGTTCCTGCACTACACCGAGGACGAGACGCGCCCCCAGCCCGCACTCGACCGCGACGCGGGCAACGGCCAGGCCGTCACCATCGGCAGGCTGCGCGCCGACCCGATCTTCGACTGGCGGTTCGTGGCGCTCTCGCACAACACCGTGCGCGGGGCGGCCGGTGGCGCGGTGCTCACCGCCGAACTGCTGACCAGCGACGGGTACCTGCAGGCCCGCTGATCTGACCGGCCGTGCTGTAGCACAATTTGCGCTGCCGTCGATCGACGCCGATCGATCTCGACCTGGGCCCCACCGTGGCGCGATCGCTGTGGTCAGCGCGATCAGCGTGGGCGAGCTGGCGTTCGGCACGGCGTGGGCGGCCCGGGTGCCACTGCTGACGCGCAACCCGACCGACTTCGCTGGCGCCCGACCTGACGGGTCGTGCCACCTGCTCGTGCTCACGGGGGATCAGGTCGACGGTGGGGTAGTAGGCGCGGTAGCGCGCTGCGTCGTGGGTGAGCAGCCGCAGCCCCATCACGGCGGCGTGCGCCCCGATGAAGAAGTCCGGCAGGGTCGACGTGCGGGTTCCCCTCTGGATCGATAGGCCCGATAGCTGCGGGCTGCGAGGAACGCCGCCGCCCATGGCCTCGATCGGCGAGAAGGCCAGTGACACCTCGCTGAACACGACCGGTGTCACCCTGCCCGGCGCTCCGGCCGAACCCTCGCCAGACTGTCCCCATGGCGAACTGGAGCAGCGTTCTGGAGCGGGTGCGCAGCGTCGGGTTGGGGTTGCTGACACGGTCGGGGCGATCGCCGCAGAAGAAGGCGCGCACCGCGCCTGCCGCGGAACGGGCGCGCACGGTCGTCTACGCCCCGGACCTGGACGGATCGGCCGATCCCGGCGAGATCGTCTGGGCCTGGGTGGCCTACGAGGAGGAGGACGGGCGGGGCAAGGACCGGCCGCTGCTCGTCGTCGGGCGCGCCGGCCCGGACGTGCTGGGGCTGATGCTGTCGAGCCAGCACTCGCGCGCCGGTGATCGTGACTGGCTCTCGATCGGCTCCGGCGGGTGGGACAAGGAGGGCCGCGAGTCCTTCGTCCGCCTCGACCGGGTGCTCGAGGTGGGGGAGCACGGCATCCGCCGCGAGGGCTCGGTGCTCGACCGCGAGCGCTTCGAGCGTGTGGCCGCCCAGCTGCGCTCCCGGTACGGCTGGACCTGACCGTCGAGAACGACGCTGTCATGATCAAAAGGGCTATTTGATCATGACGACGTCGTTCTCGACGGGGTTGGGGGCGGGGCGGCGCTTGCGGAGCCGGTGGCGCACCAGCTCCACGATCCCGGTGATCGACAGCGCGATGCCGAGGCCGACGAGCATGCCGATGAGCGGGTTGCCCTCGAACGCCGCGCCGCCGAGCACGCCGATCAGCGCCGAGTACGCCGCCCACGACGTCGCCGCGAGCGCGTCGAACAGCGCGAACGAGCGGCGCGGGTAGGCCACCGCCCCCATCGTCAACGTGCACGCGGTGCGCCCGCCCGGGATGTACCGCGCGACGACGAGCGCGAGGCCGCCGCGCTCGGCCAGCATCCGCTGCGTCCAGGCGAACGCCTTGCCGCTGCGCTTGCCGGTGCGCAACTTGTTGCTACCGGTACGGCCGATCGCGTACGAGACGTGGTCGCCCGCGAACGCGCCGAGCGCCGCGGCGGCGATCACGAGGCCGAGGTGGGGCTGCCCGGTGGACGCGGCGAACACCCCCGCGGTGATCACGGCGGTCTCGGCGGGTACCACCGGGAAGAACGCGTCGAGCGCCGCCAGCGCGGCGATCAGCAGGTACAGCCAGGGTGAGGTCATGACCGAGTTGAGGAAGTCGAGGATCGCGTGCGTCACCCCGTTGATGCTGCGGGGCCCAGGTCCACCACACATCGGGGCTCACCCCCGAGTTGGATCCAGGGGTAGCCGCATCCGTGGCCGTGGGGCGGCCCGACCTCAGTTGGAGCTGTGCTCCACCGCGTAGGTGGTGATCGGCGCCGGCACCGCCCGCAGCTGCGTGAGCAGGCCGGTCTCGCGCACCATGAGCACCCGGATCATCCGCAGCCGCTCCAGCGGGGACGTCTGCTCGAGCAGCCGCTGCCGGTCGGTCATCGGCAGCAGGCAGTCGGCAGCCAGCACGTGCGGCAGGGTGTTGGCGTCGATGTCGTCATCGGGCTCGGACCAGTCGCCGCTCTTCCACGCCGTGGTGCAGTAGAGCCGGTGTGCGGCCCGCGCCGCGACGCTGAGCATGCGCGCGAGCCCGGGACCGTCGGCGCCGGCACCGGGGTCGTCGCCGTCGGGCAGGAACTCCACCGACCCGAGCAGGTAGGGCTTGGACTCGGAGTCGAGCTCGAGCAGCCGGAACCGGCGGGCCCCGCGCGTGACGATGTCGTAGCGGCCGTCGGGCAGGCGCCGGACGTCGCGCAGCAGCGCGGTGCAGCCGACACCGTGCAGCCCGGCGATGCCGTCGTCGTCGGGCGTCCAGCCCTCGCGGACGGCGACGACGCCGAACTCCTTGTCGGGGATGGCGCCGGTGACCAGGTCGACCGTGAGCTGCCGGTAGCGGGGTTCGAAGATGTGCAGCGGCAGCGACGCTCCAGGCATCAGGACTGTGCCCAGTGGGAACAGCGGGAGGGTCTCGGCCACGCGACTACGGTACGGCGCTGCGGCCGTGCTCGCCCGGTGGCCGCAGAACGGCGAACGCATCCGTGACGTGCAGCGCGCGATCGGCGAACCGGAACAGCGCCGCGGGCCTGCCACCTGCGGGTCCGGGAGGTGCGACGGCGCCGGTCGGCTCCAGCTGGGCGCGCCGGGTGAGCACGCGCTGCAGGTTGGTGGCCGAGACCGCGTGGCCCAGTGCCGCGGTGTAGATCTCGCGCAGCGCGGAGATCGTGAACTCGCGGGGCGCGAGCGCGAAGCCGATGTTGGTGTAGGACAGCTTGGCGCGCAGCCGGTCGTGGGCATCGGCGACGAGCTCGGCGTGGTCGAACGCGGTGTCGGGCAGCGCGTTGATCCGGTGCCACGCCGTGTCGGCGGGTACGGCCGGGTCGGCGTCGCTGGGCACCAGCCCGAGGAACGCCGTGGCCACGCGCCGGACCCCCGGGACGCGGTCGGGTTTGGAGTAGACGGCGATCTGCTCGACGTGGGTGACGTCGCGGACGTCGACCTTCTCGGCGAGCTGACGCAGCACCGAGGCCTCGACCTCCTCGTCGTCGCCCAGCTGGCCCCCGGGCAGCGCCCAGCGTCCGGGATCGGGCGCCAGCGCCCGCTGCCAGAGCAGTACCTGCAGCGTGCCGTCGCGGACCTGCAGGACGGCCGCCAGCACCTCGTGTTCGGTCGGGCGGCTCATGATCGCGATCCTATCGGCGCCTGCGGGCGTTCCGGAGGTGAACGGCGTATTGCGGCGGGATGAGTTCCCGGTCACGTGGAGGGTGTGGAGAAGCGGGGTCCGCTGTTACGATCTCCCCTGTTTACGACTGATAGTCGAAAACGACGGGAGACCGAAATGACGCTGTCGGAGATCGCACCCGCCACCACCGGGATCGATCCCGGGCCGGGCTGGGCGGACGAGGTCCGGGCGCTGGCCCGCCGCCGCAATGCGGTGGTGCTGGCGCACAACTACCAGCTTCCGGCGATCCAGGACGTCGCCGACTTCACCGGCGACTCGCTGGCGCTCTCGCGCATCGCCGCGCAGTCCGAGGCGTCGACGATCGTGTTCTGCGGAGTCCACTTCATGGCCGAGACGGCGAAGATCCTCGCCCCGGACAAGACGGTGCTGATCCCCGACGCGAACGCCGGTTGCTCGCTCGCCGACTCGATCGACGCCGACCAGTTGCGGGCCTGGAAGGCCGAGCACCCGGGCGCCGTCGTCGTCTCGTACGTCAACACGACCGCCGCGGTGAAGGCCGAGACCGACATCTGCTGCACGTCGTCCAACGCCGTCGAGGTGGTGGAGTCGATCCCGGTCGACCGGGAGGTGCTGTTCCTGCCCGACCAGTTCCTCGGCGCGCACGTCCGGCGCATCACCGGGCGCGAGAACATGCACGTCTGGGCGGGGGAGTGCCACGTGCACGCCGGCATCAGTGGCCCGTCGCTGACGGCCACGGTGGAATCTCACCCCGGCGCTGACCTCTACATCCACCCGGAGTGCGGCTGCGCGACGTCGGCGCTGTACCTGGCGGGTGCGGGCGCGGTGCCCGCCGACCGCGTCAAGATCCTCTCGACCGGCGGCATGCTCGACGCCGCCCGCACGAGCACCGCGACGTCGGTGCTGGTGGCCACGGAGATCGGGATGCTGCACCAGCTGCGCAAGGCGGCGCCGCAGATCGACTTCCAGGCGGTCAACGAGCGCGCCTCCTGCAGGTACATGAAGATGATCACCCCGGAGAAGCTGCTGCGCTCGCTGCGCGACGGCACCGACGAGGTGCACGTGGATCCCGAGCTCGCCGCCCGCGGCCGCAAGGCCGTGCAGCGGATGATCGAGATCGGCAAGCCCGGCGGTGGCGAGTGAGCGCCTGGGACGCCGCGGCCGACCTCGTCGTGATCGGCTCCGGTGTCGCGGGGCTGACGGCGGCCCTCGACGCGGCCGAACTCGGTCTGCGGGTCGTGGTCGTCACGAAGGACGCGATCGACGCCGGCTCGACGCGCTGGGCGCAGGGCGGCGTCGCGGTCGTCATCGGGGACGTGCCGGGTGACAGCGTGGAAGCGCACGTCGCGGACACGCTGACCGCGGGCGCCGGGCTCTGCGACGCGGGCGCGGTGGCGTCGATCCTCGCGGACGGGCCGGCCGCGGTGGCCGCGCTGCGGGCCCGCGGGGCGCAGTTCGACCCCGACCCCCGTACCGGCCGGCCCGCCCGAGCGCGGGAGGGCGGCCATTCCGCCTTCCGCGTGGTGCACGCCGGCGGCGACGCGACCGGGGCCGAGGTGGAGCGCGCGCTCGTCACGGCGGCCCGCGAGCACGGGCTGGCGATGCTGACCGGCCACGTGGCCGTCGACGCGCTGCGGGACGAGACCGGGCGGGTCACCGGCGTCGCGCTGCTCGACGACGAAGGGCGGCCCGGCGTGCTGCGCGCGCCCGCGGTGCTGCTGGCCACCGGTGGTTACGGGCAGCTCTACGCCTCCACGACGAACCCGGAGACCTCCACCGGTGACGGCATCGCGCTCGCGCTGCGCGCCGGTGCGAACGCCGCTGACCTGGAGTTCGTGCAGTTCCACCCGACGGTGCTCTACGACGGACCCGCGACGGGACGGCGACCGCTGGTCACCGAGGCCGTGCGGGGTGAGGGCGCGTTCCTGCTCGACCGGGCCGGTCGCCGTTTCATGACCGGCGTGCACCCGCTCGCCGATCTCGCGCCGCGCGACGTCGTCGCCGGGGCGATCACCCGGCGCCTCCTCGAGACCGGCACCGACTGCGTCTACCTCGACGCACGCGCGCTCGAGGGGTTCGCCCAGCGGTTCCCGACCGTGTTCGCGGCCTGCCGGGCCGTGGGGATCGACCCGGTGCGCGAGCCGATCCCGGTGACGCCCGCCGCGCACTACTCGTGCGGTGGGGTCGTCACCGACCTGCACGGGCGCACCGCCGTCCCCGGTCTCTACGCGGCGGGGGAGGTGGCGCGCACCGGGCTGCACGGCGCCAACCGGCTGGCGTCCAACAGCCTGCTGGAGGGGCTGGTCATCGGGTCCAGGATCGCGCGCGCGGTGGCCGCCGACGCGGTGCTGCGCCCGCGCCTCGTCGGCCGGGTTCCGGAGTGGACCGTCCCGATCGCGCCGCGCGCGCTCGTGCAGCGCGCCATGACGGCGGCGGCCGGGATCGGCCGCGACGCCGCCGGGCTGGCAGCGGCGTCGGACTCCGTGGAGTCGGCGCTGGAGATGCGGGCGCCCGCCGACCGGGCGGGTGTGGAGGACGCGGCGCTGAGCCTGCTGGCGCAGGCCGTGCTGGCCGCGGCCGGAACGAGGACCGAGAGCAGGGGGTGCCACGTGCGCAGCGACTTTCCCGAGCGAGACGACGTCTGGCAGGAGGCGAGCCTCGTGGTGGGGCTCGACCCGTCCGGACGGCCGGTCGTGCAGGAGCAAGCCGTCGCGGTGGGTGCGGCATGACCGCCACGTTCGCCGGGCCCGATCTCGACGACCTGCGCCGCGTCGTCGCCACGGCGCTGGCGGAGGACCTGCGCTACGGCGTGGACGCGACGACCGCCGCCACCGTGGCGCCCGACGCCGTTGCCGTCGGGGTGTTCGCGTCGCGGCGGCCCGGCGTGCTGGCCGGGGTGCCGGCGGCGCTCGCCGTGCTCGACGGGGTGCTGGGTGGTGGCTCCTACGAGGTGCTCGACGCGCTGCCGGACGGCTCGCGCCTCGAGCCGGGCTCCGCGGCGCTGACCGTCCGGGCGCCGGTCCGCGGGCTGCTGACGGCCGAGCGCACTGCGTTGAACCTGCTGTGCCACCTGTCGGGCGTCGCCACGGCGACGGCGGAGTGGGTGGCGGCGGTGGCGGGCACGAACGCCCGGATCCGCGACACCCGCAAGACACTGCCCGGGCTGCGGCTGCTGGAGAAGTACGCGGTGCGCTGTGGGGGTGGCGTCAACCACCGGCTGGGGCTCGGCGACGCGGTGCTGATCAAGGACAACCACGTGGTGGCCGCCGGGTCGGTCGGTGCCGCGCTGGCCGCGGCGCGGGCGCTGGCCCCGGACCTGCCGCGCGAGGTCGAGGTCGACACGTTGGAACAGCTCGACGAGGTGCTCGCACTGGACGCCGAGCTCGTGCTCCTGGACAACTTCACCGTCGAGCAGACCCGCGAGGCGGTGCGGCGGCGGGGCACGTCGTCCACGCTGCTGGAGAGCTCGGGCGGGATCGTGCTGGGGCAGGCCCGGAACTACGCCGAGACGGGCGTCGACTATATCTCGATCGGGGCGCTGACCCACTCCGTGATGGCCCTGGATCTGGGGTTGGACCTGCGGGCCTGAGGTTGCAGGAAAGCCACTTTCCTGCAACGAGGTTGCGGGAAAGTGGCTTTCCTGCAACGCCGCGGGACGGTGGAGGTAGGTACCCGCCTCAGCCCAGCAGCAGCCGGGGCAGCGCGTCGATCGCCCGCCGGAAGGTGGCGGGATCGCCCAGCAGCCTGCCCAGTACCAGGCCGCCCTCCAGCTGCGCGAAGGCGTCCTCGGCCGCGATCCGGGCCGCCTCGGGCGTGGCCCCGCCCCGCATCGCCGCACCGGCCATCCCGCCGATCCAGACGTTCGTGACGTCCGCGGCGATGGCGCGCACGCTCTCGGGCGCGCCGGACAGCGTGAGGGTGTCCAGTACGCAGGCCAGCTCGCCGTCGCCGTAGATCGTCGACAGCCGGCGGCCGGTCTCGATGACCCCGGCGGTGACGTCCGGGTCGCTCGCCATCGGCTCGACCGCGTGCTCGAACAGCACCCGCACGCGCCGCATGACGGCCTCTGCCATCTGCGTCTTGCCGTCGGGGAAGCGGTGGTAGAGGCTCGCGCGCTGCAGCTGCGCGCCCTGCGCCAGCGCACCCAGCGACGCGCCCTCGAACCCGGCGATGCGGAAGACCTGGGCGAGGCGGTCGAACAACTCGTCGTCGTGGACGGTCTGCGGGCGGGGCATGCGCGCGACGTTACCGAACGAACGGTAAAACCTGCAACGCGCTCGGGCGTGGCCTGACTCACGTTGCCATACCGGTCGTTCGGTAATAGCTTTCTCGACGTCAGCAACCCCCGGAAGTGCTCGAGAGGAACCGGTCATGTCGCACATCACCGTCGGCCACGAGAACAGCGTCGAGATCAACCTGAACTACACCGACCGGGGTGCCGGCCAGCCCGTCGTCCTGATCCACGGCTACCCCCTCGACGGCGCGTCCTGGGAGAAGCAGGAGGAGCGCCTGCTCGACGAGGGCTACCGCGTCATCACCTACGACCGCCGCGGCTTCGGCAAGTCCAGCCAGCCCAGCGTCGGCTACGACTACGACACCTTCGCCGACGACCTGGACAAGGTCCTCACCGCGCTCGACCTGAACGACGTGGTGCTCGTCGGCTTCTCCATGGGCACCGGCGAGGTCGGCCACTACCTGGCCTGCCACGGGTCGGCCCGGGTGGCGAAGGCCGTCTTCCTCGCCTCGCTCGAGCCGTTCCTGATCCAGACCGACGACAACCCGACCGGCGTGCCGCAGACCGTGTTCGACGGCATCCTCGCCGCGGCCAAGTCCGACCGCTACGCCTGGTTCACCCAGTTCTACAACGACTTCTACAACCTCGACGAGAACCTCGGCACCCGCATCGGCGAGGACGTCGTGCGCGCCAGCTGGAACACCGCCACCAATGCGGGCGCCCGCGCGTCCTGGGCCGTGGTGCCCAGCTGGGGCACCGACTTCCGCGCCGACATCGAGAAGATCGACGTGCCGACCCTCATCGTGCACGGCACGCACGACCGCATCCTGCCGATCGACGCCAGCGGCCGCGAGTTCGCCAAGCGACTCCCCACCGCCACCTACGTGGAGATCGAGGGCGCCCCGCACGGGATGCTCTGGACCCACGCCGACGAGATCAGCGACCTGCTGGTGGAGTTCCTCGGCAAGTGATCAGAGGGGTCAGCGGGCCGCAGCGACCAGCAGGTCGGCGGCTGCGGCCGCGCCACCCGCGGCCCGGGCCGCCTTGCCCAGCTGCTCGACGGCGGTGCGGTAGGACGGGTCGGTCGTGACCGTCCGCACCGCTTCGGCCAGCCGCTCCGGCGTGACGTCCGCAGGGTCGAGCCGGACGCCCAGTCCGAGCTCGGCCGCCCGGCTCGCGGTGATCTCCTGCTCGATCATCTGCGGCACGACGACCAGCGGGACGCCCGAGGCGATCGCCTCCATCGTGCTGCCCATGCCGCCGTGGGTGATGAAGGCGGCGCTGCGGGCCAGCACGGCCAGCTGCGGTACGTGCGGTGCGAGCGTGATGTTCGGTGGTGCCTGCGGGAAGTCCGCGGCCGAGAGCCGGGCGCCGTGGTTGATGACGACCGGGTGCTCGACGCCGCCGAATGCGGCGATGCAGTCGTCGAAGAAGGCCTTGCGGTCGTTGAACACGGTGCCGAGCGAGATGTAGAGCAGCGGCCCGTCGGGGAGCGGCACGTCGCCCGCCGAGTCCGCCCGGCCCAGCGCCGGCCCGACGAAGTGGACGCTACCGGGCAGCGACTCGCGGTCGGGGTGGAACTCGGCAGGCATGAACGCCACGGTCAGCGGGGCCGGCCGGAACATGATCCCGGCCGCGTCCCGCGGCGCGACGCCGTAGCGCTGCGCGATGGCGCCGAGCCGGGCCGTGTCGATGGGCGGCGTACCGGCCGGCATCGCGGCCTGCATGCGCTCGCGCATCGCGGTGATCACGTACGACGGCGAGAGGTGGGCCAGGTTCGCCGCCCGCGCCTTCGCCAGCAGCCCGCCCCACAGCGACATGCCCTCGCCGACGACGAGGCCCGGCCGCAGCTCGTCGTGCAGGGCCAGCAGCGGCTCGGCGGCGGCCTCGGCCACTGCGAACAGCCGACCCATCAGCAGCGCGAAGGGCGGAACCGCACCGGCGGACGGCGGTGGTGTGTCGTCGAGCTCGACATCGAGCGCCACGAACTCGGCACCCGTCGCCTCGACGGCGGCGCGGAACGGCTCGGGTAGCAGGTAGCCGACGCGGTGCCCGCGCTCGACGAGCTCGGCGGCCACCGCGAGCGTCGGATTGACGTGCCCGTGACCGGGCATGGGCAGGAACAGGACATTGCTCACGTAATTCCCCCGACGTTGAAAGTCCGTGTTGGACGCTACCCGTGCGGACGATCGCTCGTCGGGATCACGGTGATCACGCCGCGGAGCGCTATCTCCGCGACCCGGCCGGAACCGCCGCCGTACCCTTGTCCCCATGCTCCGCCGACTCGACCTGCGCGCCGAACCGCTGCCCCGCACCGCCGCACTGCGCGGACTGTTGCCGCGGGCCGAGATGGACGTCGACGCGGTCCTGCATCAGGTCCGCCCGCTCGTCGAGGCCGTGCGCGAGCGCGGCGTCGCGGCGGTGCAGGAGTTCTCCCAGCGCTTCGACAAGGTCAGCCCCGCCACGGTCCGCGTCCCGGCCGCCGCGCTGGCCACCGCGCTGGCCGAGCTGGACCCCGCGGTCCGCGCCGCGCTCGAGGTCGCGATCGACCGCGCCCGCGCCGTGCACGCCGATCAGCGCCGCACCGACGTCGTCACGCAGGTCGTGCCCGGCGGCACCGTGGCCGAGCGGTTCGTGCCGGTCCGCCGCGTCGGGCTCTACGCGCCCGGCGGCCTGGCCGTCTACCCGTCCAGCGTCGTGATGAACGTGGTGCCGGCGCAGGCCGCGGGCGTCGACACGCTGGTGGTGATGTCGCCGCCGCAGGCCGAGTTCGGCGGGCTGCCGCACCCCACCGTCCTCGCCGCGGCCGCGCTGCTCGACGTCGACGAGGTCTGGGCGGCCGGGGGCGCGCAGGGCATCGCGCTGCTGGCCTACGGCGGCACCGACACCGACGGTGCCGACCTGGAGCCGGTCGACATGGTCACCGGCCCCGGCAACATCTACGTGACCGCCGCCAAGCGGCACCTGCGCGGTCTCATCGGCATCGACGCGGAGGCCGGCACCACCGAGATCGCGGTGCTCGCCGACGACACCGCCGACCCCCGCCACGTCGCCGCCGACCTGATCAGCCAGGCCGAGCACGACCCGAACGCCGCATCGGTGCTGGTCACCACGTCCGACGCGCTGGTGGAGGCCGTCGAGGCCGAGCTGGAGCGGCAGGTGGGGGAGACCAAGCACACCGAGCGCATCCGCACGGCGCTCGCCGGCCCGCAGTCGGGTGCGGTGCTGGTGGCGAACCTCGACGACGGCGTCGCTGTCGTCGACGCCTACGCCGCCGAGCACCTGGAGATCCAGACCGCCGATGCCCCCGCCGTCGCGGCGCGCGTGCGCAACGCCGGCGCGATCTTCGTCGGGGCCTGGTCGCCGGTCTCGCTCGGCGACTACTGCGCGGGCTCCAACCACGTGCTGCCCACCGGCGGCTGCGCCCGCCACTCCGGCGGCCTGTCGGTGCAGACGTTCCTGCGCGGCATCCACGTCGTGCACTACAGCGAGGACGCCCTGCGTGCCGCCGCCGACACCGTGGTCACGCTCGCCACCGCAGAGGACCTGCCGGCGCACGGCCAGGCCGTCACGGCCCGGTTCCCCCGATGAGCGGGGTTCCAGCCACAGTCGGCAGCGACGTCACGCTCGACCAGCTCCCCCTGCGCGACGACCTGCGCGGCAAGAGCCCCTACGGCGCCCCGCAGCTGGACGTGGCGGTGCGGCTCAACACCAACGAGAACCCGTTCCCGCCGCCACCGGAGCTCGTCGACGACATCACCGCCGCCGCGCGGGAGGTGGCGGCCGAGCTGCACCGCTACCCCGACCGCGACGCCGTCGCGCTGCGCACCGACCTCGCCGCCTACCTGAGCCGCGCCACCGGCGTCGCGTTGACCAGCGCGAACGTGTGGGCCGCCAACGGCTCCAACGAGATCCTGCAGCAGATCCTGCAGGCCTTCGGTGGCCCGAACCGGCTCGCGGTCGGGTTCGAGCCGTCCTACTCGATGCACCCGATCATCGCGTCGGGCACTCGCACCGAGTGGCTGCCCGCGCCCCGGCGCGCCGACTTCTCCGTCGACGTCGACGCGGCCGCCGCGCTGCTGCGCGAGCGCGCCCCCGACGTCACGTTCCTGACCAGCCCGAACAACCCCACCGGGCAGTCCATCGCGCCTGCCGATCTCGCCCGGCTGGTGGCGGCGGCGCCCGGCATCGTGGTGGTCGACGAGGCCTACGGCGAGTTCTCGGCCGCGCCGAGCGCCATCACGCTGCTCGCCGAGCACGGCCACAAGCTGATCGTCAGCCGCACCATGAGCAAGGCCTTCGCGTTCGCGGGTGGCCGGCTGGGCTACCTGGCCGCGGCGCCCGCCGTCGTCGACGCGTTGCAGCTGGTACGCCTGCCGTACCACCTCGCGTCGCTCACACAGGCGGCCGCCCGCGCCGCGCTGCGCCACGCCGACGCCACCCTCGGCTCGGTGGCGCGGCTGGCGGCCGAGCGCGACCGGATCGTGCCCGCACTGCAGGCCGCGGGATACCGCGTGGTGCCCAGCGACGCCAACTTCATCCTGTTCGGCCGCTTCGCCGATGCGCCCCACGCTTGGCGGATGTTCCTCGACGGCGGGGTGCTCATCCGTGACGTCGGAATACCCGGATGGCTCCGGGTCACCGTCGGCACGCCCGAGGAGAATGACACGTTCTTGCGTGTCGCGGCGATGACACAGGCACACACAACCGAAGACGTAGAGGGAGCACGATGAGCCGGATCGGCCGCGTCGAGCGGGTCACCAAGGAGTCCAAGGTGCTCGTCGAGATCGATCTCGACGGCACCGGCACCACGGAGATCACCACCGGCGTGCCGTTCTACGACCACATGCTCGACGCGTTCGGCAAGCACGGCGCGTTCGACCTCACCGTGCGGGCGTCGGGCGATGTCCACATCGACGTGCACCACACCGTCGAGGACGTCGCCATCGTGCTGGGCCAGGCGATCCTGCAGGCGCTCGGCGACAAGCGCGGCATCCGGCGCTTCGGCGACGCCTGGATCCCGATGGACGAGTCGCTCGCCCACGCCGTCGTCGACGTGTCGGGACGCCCGTTCTCCGTGCACTCCGGCGAGCCGGACGTCATGCACGGCTTCGTCGTCGGCGGCCACTACCCGACGGTGCTCAACCGCCACGTGTTCGACTCGCTGGCCTTCCACGGCCACCTCGCGCTGCACGTGCGCGTCGAGGCCGGCCGCGATCCCCACCACGTCACCGAGGCGGAGTTCAAGGCGGTGGGCCGGGCGCTGCGCGCAGCGGTGGAGCCGGACGGCCGGATCACCGGCATCGCGTCCACGAAGGGCACGCTCTAGCTCCCGCACATCGTGAGGGGTTCGCGCACACCGTCGACGGTGTGCGTCGGCACCTGACGGTATGCGTGGCCGCTCGCCTATCCTGTCTCAGGTGTCGCGCATCGTCGTACTGGATTACGGATCGGGCAACCTGCGTTCCGCGGAGCGCGCGTTGCGCCGTGTCGGTGCCGACGTCACCGTCACGGCCGATCCCGACCTCGCGCTGAACGCCGACGGGCTCGTGGTCCCCGGCGTGGGCGCCTTCGCCGCGTGCATGGCAGGGCTCGCCGGCGTCGACGGGCCGCGCATCATCGAGCGCCGGCTCGCGGGCGGCCGCGCGGTGCTCGGCATCTGCGTCGGCATGCAGGTGCTGTTCGACCTCGGTGTCGAGTGGGGCGAGCGCACCCAGGGCTGCGGGCAGTGGCCGGGCACGGTCGAGCGGATCAAGGCCGACGTGCTGCCGCACATGGGCTGGAACACGGTGCGCACGCCGCCGGGATCCACGTTGTTCAACGGCCTCGACCCCGAGACGCGCTTCTACTTCGTCCACTCCTTCGGTGTGCGGCGCTGGGAGCTCGAGGAGTCCACGGTCCTGCGCCCGCCGATGGTCACCTGGGCCAACCACGGCGAGGACTTCGTCGCCGCCGTCGAGAACGGTGCGCTGGCAGCCACCCAGTTCCACCCCGAGAAGTCCGGGGACGCCGGCGCTGCCGTGCTGCAGAACTGGCTGCGCGACGTCGTCGGCTGACCGTTCGCCTCACGCCGGCGCACATCGACCCCGGCGCGCCGGGCAGACCCTCTCGCGCAGGCCGCTGACGTGGGTATTCTCGCCAACGTGTCGCAGATCATCCGCCGGCTCGCCGGCCGCTCCCCGAGTGGCTGACCGATGACCACCAAGCGCCGTCGCAACCAGCCGTACCCGCGCTCGGGTGCTCGGCGCGCACCGGTCTCGCGGCGGCGCCGCACCTCCACCGCGAGCACGTTCGGCACCGCCGTCGGGATAGCGCTCGCCGCGGTGCTCGCCACCGTGTTCCACGGGCTGGCGTGGTGGGGCTGGGTGTTGATCATCCTGGTCGGACTGGTGGTCGGGCTGGTGTGGGCGGCGCGCAAGGGCAGGGCCGCCGCCCCTCCCGTCACCTGATCGGTACGCTGCGCAACGTGAGCTTCACGCTGCTTCCTGCCGTTGACGTCGCCGATGGCCAGGCCGTGCGCCTCGTCCAGGGGGAGGCGGGCACCGAGACGGGCTACGGCGACCCCCTCGACGCCGCGCTGGCCTGGCAGCGCGACGGTGCCGAGTGGATCCATCTCGTCGACCTCGACGCCGCCTTCGGTCGCGGCTCCAACGCGGAACTGCTCGCCGGCGTCGTCGGCAGGCTCGACGTGGCCGTCGAGCTCTCCGGTGGCATCCGCGACGACGCGTCGCTGGAGCGCGCGCTGGCCACCGGGTGCGCCCGGGTCAACCTGGGCACGGCAGCGCTCGAGGACCCCGCGTGGTGCGCCCGCGCCATCGCCGCCTACGGCGAGCGGGTGGCGGTCGGGCTCGACGTGCGCGTCACCGACGCCGGGCACCGGCTGGCCGCGCGCGGCTGGACCACCGACGGCGGCGACCTCTGGGAGACGCTGGAGCGGCTCGACCGCGACGGCTGCGCCCGCTACGTCGTCACCGACGTGAGCAAGGACGGCACGCTGCGTGGGCCCAACGTGGAGCTGCTGCGCGACGTCGCCAACGCCACGAAGGCGCCGGTGATCGCCTCGGGCGGGATCTCCGAGACCGCCGACCTCGTCGCGCTCGCGGAGCTGGCGGCCACGGGCGTCGGCATCGAGGGCTCGATCGTGGGCAAGGCGCTCTACGCCGGGCGGTTCACGCTGCCCGAGGCGCTGGCCGCGGTGCGCGCCGTGGGCACGGCCTCGGGTCGCGCCGCAGGCTGACGCCGTAGGCTCGTTGCGTGGCTGTTGCTGTCCGTGTCATCCCTTGCCTCGACGTCGATGACGGTCGGGTGGTCAAGGGCATCAACTTCGAGGATCTCCGCGACGCGGGCGACCCCGTCGAGATGGCCGCGGTGTACGACGCCGAGGGTGCCGACGAGCTGACGTTCCTCGACGTCACGGCATCGTCGGGGGAGCGCGCCACGATGCTCGACGTCGTGCGTCGCACCGCCGAGCAGGTGTTCATCCCGCTCACCGTCGGCGGCGGCATCCGCACGCCCGACGACATCGACGTCCTGCTGCGCGCCGGCGCCGACAAGGTCGGCATCAACACCGCCGCGATCATGCGTCCCGAACTGCTGCACGAGGCCAGCAGGCGCTTCGGTGCCCAGTGCATCGTGCTGTCGGTCGACGCGCGCACCGTGCCGGAGGGCGGCAAGCCGACGCCGTCGGGCTGGGAGGTCACCACCCACGGCGGGCGCAAGGGCACCGGCATCGACGCCGTCGAGTGGGCGGCCCGCGGCCAGGAGCTGGGTGTCGGGGAGATCCTGCTCAACTCCATGGACGCCGACGGAACCCGCGCGGGCTTCGACCTGAAGATGATCGGAGCCGTGCGCGCCGCCGTCGACGTGCCGGTGATCGCGAGCGGTGGCGCCGGCAAGGTCGAGGACTTCGTGCCGGCCGTGCGGGCCGGCGCCGACGCCGTGCTCGCCGCCACGGTCTTCCACTTCGGACACTTCCGCATCGGCGACGTGAAGTCGACGATGCGCGCGTCCGGGATCGAGGTCCGGTGAACCGCGTCGAGACCTCCGCGCTCGACCCCGCCATCGCGGCTCGGCTCAAGCGCAACGCCGACGGGCTCGTCTGCGCCATCGCGCAGCAGCGCGGCACCGGCGAGGTGCTGATGGTCGCGTGGATGGACGACGAGGCGCTGCACCGCACGCTCACCACCGGCCGCGCCACGTACTGGTCGCGCTCGCGCGAGGAGTACTGGGTGAAGGGCGCGAGCTCCGGCCACGCGCAGCAGGTGCACGAGGTGCGCCTGGACTGCGACGGTGACGCCGTGCTGGTGGTCGTCGACCAGACCGGAGCCGCCTGCCACACCGGCACCCGCACCTGCTTCGACACGGACGTGCTGCTGCAGGGGTGAGCTCGGCGCCCTGTCCCCGCTGCAGGAAAGCCACTTTCCCGCAACGACGTTGCAGGAAAGTGGCTTTCCTGCCATCTCCGCGCGACGGGTGGCCTCCCAGTAGCCCCGCCCCGGGCCCCGCTCCCTCCGCCGGGGGAGGACGTGCGACCTGCCGTTCTGCGACCATCAGCCCATGCCGATCCGGGTGCCCGCTGCCGCCCGGTGGCTGCTCGCCCCGGCCACGGCGGAGCTGACCTACCGCCGCTTCGTGCACCTGCTGCTCGGCGCGGTGGTGCTGCTGCCGTACCTGGCGCTGGGGTTCCTGTTCGCCACGTCCGTGCTCGACGGCGGGCTGGACCCCGTCGCGTTCGTCCTGCTGCTGGTGCTCGGTGCCGGGATCGGGTTCGGGGTCGCCGTCGCCCCGGGCGTGCGGACGCTGGAGGTCGCGGCGGCCCGCGCGCTGCTGGGCGCCACCGTCGCCGACGTCGATCCGGATCGCGCCGACACGTGGCCGGTCCGCCTGCGCGGCCTGCTGTGGCTGCTGGTGGTCGTCGTCGCGGGCGGGGTGACGGCCCTGCTGACGCTCACCGTCGTGCCGCTGACGATCGGGCTGCTCCTGGCCCCGTGGGTCCGGATGGCGGGGTTCCCGACGGGGTGGGCGGCGGCCTGGATGCCCGTGGTGGGGCTGGCGCTGCCGGTCGTCCTGTTGCGGGCCGTCGCGAGCGCGGGTGCGGGGCTGGCCCGGCTGGCTCCGCGGCTGATCGGCCCGTCACCCGCCGAGCTGCTCGCGGTGGAGCTGGAACGGGCGCGCAGCGCCGAGCGCACCCTCGCCGAGCGCAACCGGCTGGCGCGGGAGCTGCACGACTCGGTCGGCCACGCGCTGACCGTCACCACCCTGCAGGCCGGGGCGGCGGCCCGCGTCCTCGACTCCGACCCGGCGTTCGTGACGCGCGCCCTCGACGCCATCGCCGAGGCCGGACGCACCGCGCTGGACGAGCTCGACCACGTGCTGGGCCTGCTGCGCGACGGGGAGGGCGCAATCGCCCGGCGGGTCGCACAACCCGATCTCGGCGACCTCGACGCGCTGCTGGCCAGCACCCGCGCCACCGGCGTCGACGTGGCGGCGCAGGTGGTGAGCGGCCCGGTCGCGGTCCCGCCCGCCGTCTCGCGCGAGGCGTACCGGATCGTGCAGGAGGGTCTCACCAACGCGCTGCGCCACGCCGGTCCGGTGCCGGTGACGGTGCGGGTCGCGACGACCGCCGACGCCGTCGAGCTGCTGCTGACCAATCCGGTCGACCCGGCCCCCGGCACCCGGACCGGTGGTGGGCGGGGACTCGCGGGGATGCGGGAACGGGTCGGGGTGCTGCGCGGCGAGCTGACGGCAGGGCTCGACGGACCGCTGTGGCGGGTGGCGGTCCGGCTCCCGCTCGATGGCCGGGGATGATGGCGCCGTGATCGGGATTCTGCTCGTCGACGACGATGAGCTGGTGCGTGCCGGGCTGCGGGCGATCCTCGCCGCCGAGCCGGATCTGGACGTGCTCGGTGAGGCCTCCGACGGCGCCGAGGTGCCGGGCCTGGTGCGGCGGCTGCAGCCCGACGTCGTGCTGATGGACGTGCGGATGCCGGCCGTCGACGGCATCGCCGCCACCCGGCACCTCGTCACGTCGCTGCCGGAGCCGCCGCGCGTGTTGGTGCTCACCACCTTCGGCAATGACGGGTACGTCTACGACGCGCTGCAGGCAGGCGCCACCGGCTTCCTGCTCAAGCGCGCCCGGCCCGCCGAGATCGTGCAGGCGGTGCGGACGGTCGCGCGGGGGGAGTCGCTGCTGTTCCCCGCGGCGGTGCGCGATCTGATCGCCACGCAGGGCCGCGCAGGCGGGGACGCGCTGCGCGGAGCCGGGCTCACCGACCGCGAGGGTGAGGTGCTGCGCTGGGTGGCCCGCGGCCTGTCCAACGCGGAGATCGCCCGCGAGCTGGTGGTCGGGCTGGAGACGGTGAAGACCCACGTGGGCAACGTGCTGGCGAAGCTCGGAGCCCGCGACCGGACGCAGGCGGTGGTGGCGGCCTACGAGTCGGGGTTCATCGACCCGCGGCGCCCACCCGAGTGACCTGCCGGAACCACCGGCTCAGGTGATCGATCCCGTGAGGTAGCGCTGCAGCGTCGGCGCGACGGCGGCCACCAGCTCGTCGTGGCTCGCCGACGCGAGCGGCTCCAGCTTGAGGACGTAGCGCAGCAGCCCCATGCCGAACAGCTGCGAACCGCACAGCGCCGCGCGCATCTGGGGCTGGTCCGGTGCCACCGTCTCCGCGATTCGCGAGACCAGGATCGTGGAGATGAACTCGCGCAGCAGCCGCGCGGCGGCGTCGTGGCTCGCGACGCTCTGCATGAGCGCGGCGAGCGTGCCGCCCCCCGCGGCGTCCCAGATCTCGACGAACTTGCGCACGATGCGGCCGCCGATCTCCTCCGGCGGGCCGGGCACCACGGCAGAGATGATCTCGGCGGGGTTCACCGGCAGTTCGAGCGATGCGGTGAACAGCGCCTCCTTGCCCCCGAACCAGTGGTTGACCATGGCCGGATCGACACCGGCGCGTTCGGCGATGACCCGGACCGTGGCGCCGTCGTAGCCGCGCTCGATGAACTCGACGCGGGCGGCGGCCAGCAGCTGCGCCCGGGTGTCGGTTCCCCCGGGTCGTCGCCCGCGCCGCCGGGGCCCGGTCTGCTGCTCGTCCTCGGATGTCGGTACCACCACACCACCATCTTCTCCCGGCATCCTCTCCCGGGCCGGCGGCGGGCGCGGAAAGGGCCTGGGCGGGGCCTGAGAGGATGGTGCCATGACCGTCCACGCCACCACGTCGTCCTCCGGCGTGCTCGGCGCGGTCACACCCAGCCGCGAGGAGTTCCGCGCGCTCGCCGCCGAGCATCGGGTCATCCCGGTGACGCGGCGGCTGCTCGCCGACGACGAGACCCCCGTCGGGGTCTATCGCAAGCTGGCCGGTGACCGTGCTGGCACGTTCCTGCTCGAGTCCGCGGAGAACGGGCGCTCCTGGTCGCGATGGTCGTTCGTCGGCGCGCGGTCGAGCGCGGTGCTCACCGCCGTCGACGGCGAGCTGACGTGGACCGGTGAGGTGCCCGCCGGGCTGCCCACCAGCGGCGACCCGCTCGCGGCGTTGCGCACGGTGCTCACCGAGCTGCACAGCGAGCCGCTGCCGGGCCTGCCGCCGCTCACCGGCGGCATGGTCGGCTACCTCGGCTACGACGTGGTGCGCAGGCTGGAGCGGCTGCCCGACAGCACCGTCGACGACCTGAGGCTGCCCGAGCTCGTGATGATGCTGGCCACCGACCTGGCGGCGCTGGACCACCACGAGGGCACGATCACGCTCATCGCCAACGCGATCAACTGGGACGCCACCGACGAGCGCGTCGACGAGGCCTACGACGACGCCGTCGCCCGGCTGGACCGCATGACCCACGAGCTGTCGACGCCCGCCGCCTCCACGGTGGCCGTGTACGGCGCGGTGGAGCCGCAGTTCGTCCGCCGCCGCAGCCCGGCCGAGCACCACGCCGCGGTCGAGATCGCGAAGGAGCAGATCCGCGCGGGCGAGGCGTTCCAGGTGGTGGTGTCGCAGCGGTTCGAGGCCGAGTGCACCGCCGACCCGCTCGACGTCTACCGCGTGCTGCGGGCCACGAACCCGAGCCCGTACATGTACCTGCTGCGGCTCGAGGCCGCCGACGGCGAGCGGTTCGAGATCGTGGGCTCCAGCCCGGAGGCGCTGGTCACCGTCGTCGACGGGGTGGCCACCACGCACCCGATCGCGGGCACCCGCTGGCGCGGTGCCACCGAGGAGGAGGACCTGCTGCTGGAGAAGGACCTCCGCACCGACGAGAAGGAGCGTGCCGAGCACGTCATGCTCGTCGACCTGGGCCGCAACGACCTCGGCCGGGTCTGCGAGCCGGGCACGGTCAAGGTGCGCAGCTTCTTCGCGGTGGAGCGCTACAGCCACGTCATGCACCTGGTCTCCACGGTCACCGGCACGCTGCGCAGCGACTGCAACGCCTTCGACGCGGTCACCGCCTGCTTCCCGGCCGGCACCCTGTCGGGGGCCCCGAAGCCACGGGCGATGGCGATCATCGAGGAGCTCGAGCCGACCCGGCGCGGGCTCTACGGCGGCATCGTCGGCTACCTCGACTTCGCGGGCAACGCCGACACCGCGATCGCGATCCGCACCGCGCTCGTCCGTGACGGCGTCGCCTACGTGCAGGCTGGTGGCGGGATCGTGGCCGACTCCGACCCGGTCGCGGAGGACGACGAATGCCTCAACAAGGCACGCGCGGTCCTGTCGGCGGTGGCGACGGCGGCCACGCTGACGGCGCCTCCCGCACCGCGCCCATGACGACCGCACCGGCCGTGACGGCCCCACCACGGCGCGGGCGGGCTCTCGCCGCGGCGTGCGCGGGGCTGGCGCTGGCGGCGTTGCTGCTGTGGGTCGCCACCACGCTCACGTGGTACCGCGTCACGGTGCCTGGCCGGGCTCCGGTGGAGTTCGACGGCTCGCACGCGGCACCGTCGATGGCGGGGGTGGCGCTGCTCGCGCTGGCCACCGTCGCCGCGCTGGTGGCCATGAGCGGGATCGCCCGCAGGCTCCTCGGCGTGCTCGTCGCCGTCGTGGGCGTGCTGGAGGGACTCGACGGGGTGCGCGGCCTGCTCGGGACGCCGTTCGACCGGGACGGGCCGCTCCCGGTCACCCCCACGGGCGTCGCCGCCGAGGCGCTGCGCCACCAGCCGACGGAGCTCACGGGGGCCCCGCTGCTGGCGGTGGCCGGCGGTGTGCTCCTGCTGGTGGTTGGCCTGTTCGTGGTGCTGCGCGAACCGCGGCTGCCGCGCTTCGGGGCGCGGTACGCGGCAGCGGGCAAGAGCCGGCCGGAGACCGATCCGGACCGGGCGGCCTGGCAGGACCTCGACGCGGGGCGCGACCCCACCGCAGACGCCACCGCCGACCCCACCGCCGACACCGCGGTGGACAGGGGGGACGATCCTGCCAGCGGGACGAGGTTCGGGCCCGATTAGCATGACCAGCGGCCCAGCGATACGTGTAGAGGGGGACCACCGCATGGAGCACAGCGGAGGCAGTGTCCTCGAGTCCATCGTGGATGGTGTCAGGGCAGATCTTGCGGTGCGCGAGGCCGAGGTCGATTTCGCCGAGATCAAGCGGCGCGCCGCGGCGGCCCGGCCACCGCGGGACGTGATGGCCGCGATGCGCGCACCGGGCATCGGCGTCATCGCCGAGGTCAAGCGGCGCAGCCCGTCGCGAGGCGATCTGGCGCAGATCGCCGATCCGGCCCAGCTCGCCATGGCCTACGCCGACGGCGGGGCCCGGATCATCAGCGTGCTCACCGAGCAGCGCCGGTTCGGCGGGTCGCTCGCCGACCTGGCCGCAGTGCGCGCCGCGGTCGACACGCCGGTGCTGCGCAAGGACTTCGTGGTGAGCCCGTACCAGGTGCACGAGGCCCGGGCGTACGGCGCCGACCTCGTGCTGCTGATCGTGGCCGCGCTCGAGCAGAATGCGCTCGACGCTCTGCTGGACAGGGTGGAGTCTCTCGGCATGACAGCGCTCGTCGAGGTCCACACCGAGGAGGAGGCCGACCGCGCGCTCGAAGCGGGCGCCAAGGTCATCGGTGTCAACGCCCGCAACCTGCACACGCTCGAGGTCGACCGGTCGATCTTCGGGCAGCTCGCACCGGGCCTGCCCAGCGAGGTCATGCGCGTGGCGGAGTCCGGGGTGCGCGGCCCCGGCGATCTGCTCACCTACGCCGGTTACGGCGCCGACGCGGTGTTGGTCGGCGAGGGCCTGGTCACCAGCGGGGATCCGCTGTCGGCCGTGCGCAGCATGGTCGCCGCGGGCTTCCACCCCTCCTGCTCGCGGATGGTGCGGTGATGGCGCCCCCCCAGGTCCTCAGCAAGGCCAGCGACGGCCTGTCCACCCCGTCCGGGCACGAGCCCGACGCGCGTGGGCACTTCGGCAAGTTCGGCGGCAGGTTCGTGCCAGAGGCGCTCATCGCGGCACTCGACGAGCTCGCCGCCGCCTACGACAAGGCCCGTGGCGATCGCACGTTCCTCGACGAGCTCGACCGGCTGCACCGCGATTACACGGGCCGCCCGTCGCCGTTGACCGACGCGCCGAAGCTGGGCGAGCACGCGGGTGGTGCCCGGATCCTGCTCAAGCGTGAGGACCTCAACCACACCGGCTCCCACAAGATCAACAATGTGCTCGGGCAGGCGCTGCTGACCAAGCGGATGGGCAAGTCGCGGGTCATCGCCGAGACGGGCGCGGGCCAGCACGGCGTCGCCACGGCCACCGCGTGCGCGCTGATGGGCCTCGAATGCGTGGTCTACATGGGCGAGGTCGACACCGAGCGCCAGGCGCTCAACGTCGCCCGCATGCGGCTGCTGGGTGCCACGGTGGTGCCGGTGAAGACCGGCTCCCGCACGCTCAAGGACGCCATCAACGAGGCGCTGCGCGACTGGGTCGCCAACGTCGACGACACGCACTACCTGCTCGGCACCGTCGCGGGCCCGCACCCGTTCCCGGTGATGGTGCGCGACTTCCACCGCGTCATCGGCATGGAGGCGCGCGAGCAGGTGCTCGAGCGCACCGGCCGGCTGCCCGACGCGGTGGCCGCGTGCGTCGGCGGCGGGTCCAACGCCATCGGCATCTTCCACGCCTTCATCGACGACCCGTCGGTGCGGCTGGTGGGCTTCGAGCCCGGTGGCGACGGCGTCGAGACCGGGCGGCACGGGGCCACCCTGTCGGAGGGTTCGCCCGGGGCGCTGCACGGCGCGCTGTCGTACCTGCTGCAGGACGAGGACGGCCAGACCAAGGAGTCGTACTCGATCTCCGCGGGCCTCGACTACCCGGGCGTCGGCCCCGAGCACGCGCTGCTCAAGGACATCGGTCGCGCCGAGTACTCGCCCGTCACCGACCGCGAGGCCATGGAGGCGTTCGCGCTGCTGTGCCGCACGGAGGGCATCATCCCGGCCATCGAGTCGGCGCACGCCATCGCGGGCGCGCTGCGGCTGGGCCGCGAGCTGGGACCCGAGGGCATCGTGCTGGTCAACCTGTCGGGCCGCGGCGACAAGGACGTCGACACGGCGGCCAAGTGGTTCGGCATGGTGGCCGAGAACGAGAGTGCGGAGGACGCGAGCGGCACCGCCATAGCCGAGGCGTCGCTCACGGAAGGAACGCCGGTATGAGCGTCAGCGACGTGTTCGCGCGCACGCGCGCGGAGGGCCGGGCGGCGCTCATCGGCTACCTGCCCGCCGGGTACCCCTCGGTCGACGGCTCGGTGGATCTGATCAACGCGATGGTCGAGGGCGGCTGCGACCTGGTCGAGATCGGCGTCCCGTACTCCGACCCCGTCATGGACGGTCCCACCATCCAGGCCGCGGCCGAGGCGGCGCTGCGCGCCGGCACGAAGCTGCGCGATGTGATGACGGTGGTCGAGCGGGTGTCGGCGGCGGGTGGCTCGGCCGTCGTCATGTCCTACTTCAACCCGATCCTGGCCTACGGCGTCGACGCGTTCGCGCGCGATCTGGCGGCCGCGGGTGGGCTGGGAATCATCACCCCGGACCTGATCCCGGACGAGGCAGACGAGTGGCTGGCGGCCTCGCGCACGCACGGCCTGGACCGGATCTTCCTGGTGGCGCCGTCCTCCACGGAGGAGCGGATCGCGTCCACGGCCGCGGCGTCGAGCGGGTTCCTGTACGCCAGCTCCGTCATGGGTGTCACCGGCGCCCGGGATTCCGTGGCAGGCGCGGCCGCCGACATCGTGGCCCGCGCCCGGCGGCACACGTCGATGCCGATCGGTGTCGGGCTGGGCGTGCGCTCGCGCGCGCAGGCGGCCGAGATCGCGGGCTTCGCCGACGGCGTGATCGTCGGGTCGGCACTCGTCACAGCGGCCACCGACGGGGGCCCGGACGCGGTCCGTGCGCTGTCGGCCGAGCTCGCCGGGGGCGTCCGCAACGCCGAGCCACAGCCCGTCTGAGCAGCAGGCGCCGCCCACCACCGATGCGTGCCGGTGGCGCGCGCTAACGTGGCCGGGTGAGTTCTGGCGTCGCCGGCCTGGTGCTGGCCTCCATTCCGAGCCCCGATCGCGGGGTCTGGTACCTCGGGCCCATCCCGATCCGGGCCTACGCGATCTGCATCATCATCGGCATCATCGTCGCCGTCGTGTGGGGCGAGCGCCGCTTCGTCGCCCGCGGTGGTGCGGCGGGCACGGTCACCGATGTGGCGGTGTTCGCGGTGCCGTTCGGCCTCGTCGGCGGGCGGCTCTACCACGTCGCCACCGACTGGCAGACCTACTTCGGCCCGGGTGGCAACCCCATCGACGCGCTGAAGATCTGGCAGGGCGGGCTGGGCATCTGGGGTGCGGTGGCGCTCGGCGCCGTCGGGGCGCTGATCGGCTGCCGCCGTCGCGGCGTCACGCTGGCGTTCTTCGCCGATGCCGTGGCCCCGGGGATCGTCGTGGCGCAGGCCATCGGCCGGCTCGGCAACTGGTTCAACCAGGAGCTCTACGGCGCGCCCACCACGCTGCCGTGGGGCCTGGAGATCTACCGCAGGGTCGACCCGTCGTCGGGCCTGCCCGACGCGCTGGGCGGCGTGGCGCTCGACCACACGCCGGTGGAGATCGTGCAGCCCACGTTCCTCTACGAGCTGATCTGGAACCTGATCGTCGCGGGCATCGTCGTGTGGGCCGACCGGCGGTTCAAGCTGGGACACGGCCGCGCGTTCGCGGTGTACGTGGCGGGCTACACGGCCGGCCGGTTCGTGATCGAGCAGATGCGCACCGACTACGCCACGCGGGTGTTCGGCGACCTGCGGATCAACGTCGTGGTCGCGGCGGTCGTGTTCGTGGCCGCCGTCGTGTACCTGGTGGCCGTGCGCAAGCCGCGTGAGGTGGTCGGGGAGCCTGCCGCGGAGGCCGGGGCCGGGGACGGGGCCGCCGCCGTGGACGGCGACGCGGTGCCCGCCGTCTCGGTGCGGAAGTCACCTGGCGATGGTGAGACGCCTGCCCGTGGTGAGCTGTCCGAGCCGAAGGACGACCCGCAACCGTGACCGGGTTCGCCGGGTTCGGCGAGGCGGCCGTCGAGTTCTACGACGGCCTGGAGGTCGACAACTCCAAGGCCTACTGGACCGACCACCGTGAGGTCTACGAGAACGACGTCCGCATCCCGATGCTGGCGCTGATGGCGGAGCTGGAGCCCGAGTTCGGGGCTGGCAAGATCTTCCGCCCCTACCGTGACGTGCGGTTCTCCGGCGACAAGACGCCCTACAAGACGCACTGCGGTGCGATAGTCGGGCCGTTCTACGTGCAGCTGGGCAGCGACGGGCTGCGCGTCGCCGGTGGCTACTACCGGATGGCGGCCGACCAGCTCACCCGGTTCCGGGCCGCCGTGGCGGAGGACCGCACGGGCGAGGATCTGCGCAAGCGCGTCCACAAGCTGGACGTGGCGGGGCTGGAGATCAACGGCGAGCAGCTCAAGACCCGCCCACGCGGCGTCGATCCCGATCACCCGCGGGTCGACCTGCTGCGCCGCAAGGGGCTCTACGGCTCCCTCGGCTGGGAGCCCGACGACGTGCTGCACGAGGCCGGCACCACCGACCGGGTGCGCAGCACCTGGCGCTCCCTGCAGCCGCTCGTCGACTGGTTGACCGACCACGTGGGGCCGAGCGAGCTCCCGCGGCGCTGACGCGTGCGCCGGGTCGGGCCTGCAGCGCCAGCACGCGGCTCCCGCCGAGACCGCTGATCCCGAGCAGCACCGTCACGGGCGCGGCCGCGATGCGCGACAGGCTCGCTCCCGACCCCGACGGGCGGGTCCACAGCGCTGCGCCGGTGGCGCCGTCGACGGCCTGCAACGTGCCCTTCCGGGTACCGGTGGCGCGCTGTAGCGCCAGCGCGGTGCCCCACTCGCGGCATCCAGTGCGACGGCCGTGCCCTCGCCGCCCACGAGGACCGCATCGCCGTCGGCGAGCAGCACGTCGAGCGCGTCGACGCCGCTCGCGGCCGATCAGCGCTGCCCGGACGGGCGACCGAACCGAGGCCGGTGCCCGGCCCGCGGCGTGCAGGTGGGCCAGCGCCTCTGCGGCCGCGCACCGGGTCCACGAGCGTGATCGCGAGAAGGCGGCCGTGGCCCGCGGCGAGCAGGACGCGCCTGCCGGTGCCGAGTCGGCCCCGCACCTCGTAGGCCCGATCCGGTCCGGATCCGACGTTCGCCGCTGCTCCACGTGCTCCACCTCGCCTGCCCGACTCGTTCGAGGGAGACGACCCGGGCCGTCCCGGCATGGTCGGGGTGAACAGCTTCTTAAGTGTTCAGAACCTCCTTCCGTATCGTTCCAGACAGCGCGCTAGACTCCATCGTGTGAGCCGTCGCACAAAGGTTGTCTGCACCATCGGACCCGCCACCGCCACCCCGGATCGCATCCGGGAACTGGTCGAGGCCGGCATGGACGTCGCGCGGCTGAACTTCAGCCACGGCAACCGTGATGACCACAAGCGCGTCTACGAGATGGTCCGCGAGGCCGCCGACGCGGCGGGTCGCGCTGTGGGCATCCTCGCCGACCTGCAGGGTCCCAAGATCCGGCTCGGCCGCTTCGCCAGCGGCCCCGTCGAGTGGCGCACCGGCGAGGAGGTGCGGGTCACCGTCGAGGACGTCGTCGGCACGCACGACCGGGTCTCCACCACGTACAAGGGCCTCGCCGACGACGCCAGGGTCGACGACCGGCTGCTGGTCGACGACGGCAAGGTCGGCCTGCGCGTCGTCGCGGTCGAGGGCATGGACGTGGTCTGTCGCGTCACCGAGGGCGGCCCCGTCAGCGACAACAAGGGCCTCTCGCTGCCCGGCATGAACGTGTCGGTGCCGGCGATGAGCGAGAAGGACATCGCCGACCTGGAGTTCGCGCTCGACCTGCGCGTCGACACCATCGCGCTGTCGTTCGTGCGCAGCCCCGCCGACATCGACGCCGTCCACAAGATCATGGACGCGCGCGGCGGCCGGCTGCCCGTGATCGCGAAGCTGGAGAAGCCCGAGGCGGTCGACAACCTCGAGGCCATCGTGCTGGCGTTCGACGCCATCATGGTCGCCCGCGGCGACCTGGGTGTCGAGCTGCCGCTGGAGCACGTCCCGCTGGTGCAGAAGCGCGCCATCCAGATCGCGCGGGAGAACGCGAAGCCGGTCATCGTCGCCACGCAGATGCTCGAGTCGATGATCACCAACTCGCGGCCGACGCGCGCGGAGGCGTCCGACGTCGCCAACGCGGTGCTCGACGGTGCCGATGCGGTGATGCTGTCGGGCGAGACCGGCGTCGGTCGCTACCCGATCAAGACGGTCCGCACGATGTGCCAGATCATCGAGGCCATCGAGGAGGGCCCGGTCGGGGTCCCGCCGCTCAACCACGTGCCGCGCACCAAGCGGGGCGTCCTGTCGTATGCGGCCCGCGACATCGGCGAGCGGCTCTCCGCCCGCGCGATCGTCGCGTTCACGCAGTCCGGCGACACCGTGCGCCGCCTCGCGCGGCTGCACACGCGGCTGCCGCTGCTGGCCTTCACCCCCACCCCCGAGGTGCGCAGCCAGCTGGCCATGACGTGGGGCGTCGAGACGTTCCTCGTCGACTTCGTCGATTCCACCGACGCGATGGTGCGCCAGGTCGACCACGCCATGCTCTCCATCGAGCGCTTCCAGGCGGGCGACCTCGTGGTCATCGTCGCGGGCTCGCCGCCCGGCACCGCGGGCTCCACCAACCTCATCCGGGTGCACCGCCTGGGTGAGGAGGACCTGGGCTGAGCCGGGCGCCGGCTCAGCCGGTCGCCCGGAACTGCTCGTAGCGCTCGTCGAGCCGCGACGGGTCCGGCCACCAGATCATCTTCTTCGGCCTGGTCACGGTCACCCCGGCCATCTCCTGCAGGCCGTGGCGCAGCATCGGGCCGTCGATCTCGGCGAGGATGTCGCGCCGGACCTCCACGACGAGGTCGGGCCGGATGCCGATCACGTTCGCGTCGAACGCGCGGTGGTGGATGCTGCACAGCGCCATCCCGTTGGGCACCACCGGCGTGCCCCGCGGGTGGACGTCGCTGAGGATGTGGGCGGCGTCGAGCAGTTCGGTGTGGCGCAGCTTGCAGATCGCGCAGGCCCGCTCGTAGGCGCCCAGCACCTGCGCGCGGAAGACGGGCTGGTGCAGCCGCAGCTTGTTGAGCCGCTGCACGTAGCGGCGCCGATCCTCGTCCGCGGCGCCCGCTGCCGGGCTGATCCAGCGCTGGGCCTCGTCCACGGCGAGAGCCACGCGGAGGTGGTCGGGTTCGTCGGCGACGACGTAGACCGGGTACTGGACGTGGTAGACGCCGGTCGCGATCGCCACGAACCAGATCAGCGGCAGGCCGAGCTCGCCCGCCCGGCGCAGCGCGACGTTGTCGAAGCTGTCCGGATCGGTGCCGCGGTAGGCGTAGCGGAACATGCCGTCCGGGCCCTCGAAGTCCGCGTAGGGCGCCTTGCCGCCCGGCGGCGTCCAGGTGGTGCGCAGCGCCAGCGCCGCTCCCAGCTGGCGCGGCTTGCAGATGCCCTGCTGGCGCATCAGCAGGGAGATGCTCTCCCCGAGGAACGGGAATGCGGCGACCTCGGGCTGGGTGACCGTCCGCTCCCCGAAGGCGGTGCGTTCGTCGAGCCAGCGCATGGCGGCGGTGCGCACCGCGAGCTCGTCCAGGTCGGTCACGGGTGCAGCTTGGCAGCCCGCCGGGATCGCAGGAAGGTGGCCATCCCAACGTTGGATCGCAGGATGGCCACCATGCTGCGATGTGAGCCGCCCCGATCGTGCTGGCATCACGGCGAGCGGTCCCGGCGCGACCTGAGAGGATGCGGCCGTGAGCACCTCCTCGCACACTCGCCCAGATGCCGATGACGGCACGGCCGCCGACGGCGCCCCTCGCGGCCAGGCCGTCCTCGACGGGCTGGTCGAGCTGCTCGACCTCGAGCAGCTCGAGGTCAACCTGTTCCGCGGGGTCAGCCCGCCCACCAGCCCCACCCGGGTGTTCGGCGGGCAGGTGGCCGGGCAGGCGCTGGTCGCGGCCGGTCGCACCGTGCCCGACGACCGTGAGGTGCACTCGCTGCACGCCTACTTCATCCGGCCCGGTGACCCCACCGTGCCGATCGTCTACGAGACCGAGCGCGTGCGCGACGGCCGCTCGTTCACCACCCGCCGGGTCCTCGGGATCCAGCACGGTGAAGCGATCTTCTCGCTGTCGGCGTCGTTCCAGCTCCCGCAGGACGGGCTCGAGCACACCGAGCCCGGACCGCTGGGCGTCCCGGCCCCCGAGACGTTGCTCGACATCGGCGGGCGGGTGGCGGCCGGGCGCGACGGCGGCTGGGTGGCGCGCATCCCACGCCCGATCGACATGCGGTTCGTCGGCGAGCCCGCCTTCTCACCCACCCGCGCGCCGTCCGACGAGCCGGTGCGCGTGTGGATGCGCGCCGACGGCACCCTGCCCGACAACCGCCTGCTGCACGTCTGCCTGCTCACCTACGCCAGCGACATGACGTTGCTCGGCTCGGTCACCGCCCGCCACGACGTGCGCTCCACGAACATGCAGATGGCGAGCCTGGATCACGCCATGTGGTTCCACCGCCCGTTCCGGGCCGACGAGTGGCTGCTCTACTCCTGCTACTCGCCCACGGCGTCGGGGTCGCGGGGTCTCGCCACCGGGCACTTCCACACCCAGGACGGCACGCTCGTCGCCACCACCGTGCAGGAGGGGCTCGTCCGGCTGCCCCGTTCCTGAGAGCGCCGCGTTCCTGACAGCGCTGCAGGCTACCGAGCAGTACGGTCGGCGGTGTGCAGACCGAGATCACGTTCCCCGCGGGCGGCGGCGTGTCCCTGCCCGGCGTGCTGACCGTTCCCGACCACGTCGACGGCCCGGTGCCCGGCCTCGTGATGATCTACGAGGTCTTCGGGATGAACGACGAGATGCGCCGCATCGCGCGCGAGCTCGCCGCCGAGGGCTACGCGGTGATCATCCCGGACCTGTTCGCGCGGGGGTCGCTGCGGCCGCTGTGCGTGGCCAGCGCGGTCCGGGCGACGCTGACGGGTAAGGGTCGCGAGCTCGACGACCTCGAGGACGCGCGGCGCTGGTTCGTCGACCGTCCCGAGGTCGACGCCGACCGGATCGGCACCATCGGCTTCTGCATGGGCGGCAGCTTCGCGCTGCTGCTCGCGAGGACCGGGATGTACAAGGTCAGTGCACCGTTCTACAGCGGCAAGGTCGACATGCCGCGCTCGTGCCCGGTCGTGGCGAGCTACGGTGGCCGGGACCTGGCTTCGCGGGGCGTGCCCGAGCAGCTCACCACCGACCTCGAGGCGCTGGGCGTGCCGCACGACGTGCACGTCTACCCGGACGCGGGCCACTCGTTCATGAGCCGGATCCCCGGCGTCATGGGCGCGGTCTCCAAGCACCTGCCGATCCACGCCGAGTACCACGAGGCCAGCGCGGCGGATGCCCACCGGCGCATCATCGCGTTCTTCAAGGAGCACCTGGACGGGGCGAGGGCGTAGCTCGCAGCACGACCTGGGCGATAGGTGAGCCTGACTTGAGGACGACGTGCCTCCGGGCTCGACGGATCCGCGCCGGCCGGGTAGAAAGAGACGCGTGCCGGTCCCTGTGCCTCTCGTGCGCCGCCGACACGTCGACTTCGCCCACGTGTGCACCTGCGCGTGTCCGGGTTCCTGCTGACCATCCGCCGCAGCCCGCCGACACCCCTTCCACACAGGAGCACACCCATGTCCGTGGAGACGACCGCGCCCGCCACCGAGCGGGACCAGAACCTGCGCACCATCATCGACGCCACCGGCGCCGCACTCGAGGACAACCCCGACAAGGGCCACGCCCTGTTCAAGGCCACCGGTACCGGTGGCGACGGAGTGCGCAGCCACATCCGCATCGGCGGCCACACCGTCCTCGTCGACGAGCCGCCTGCGCTCGGCGGGGCGAACGAGGCGCCCAACCCGGTGGAGGCGGCACTTGCCGGGCTGCTGTCCTGCCAGGTCGTGACCTACCGGTTCTGGGCCGCGCAGCTCGGCATCCCGCTCGAGGACATCAGCGTCGACGTCGAGGGCGATCTCGACGTCCGCGGCTTCTTCGGCTTCGACAGCGCCGTGCGTCCCGGTTTCGGCGAGGTGCGCGTCAAGGTCACGCTCTCCGGCCCGGCCCCGGCCACGGACTACGAACGGCTCTCGGCCGCCGTCGACGAGCACTGCCCGGTGCTGGACCTGTTCCGCAACACCACCCCGGTCACCACCACGCTGGTCACCGCGTGACCATCCGCTCTGGTGCGCGAGCAGGATGGGTCCCATGACCGATCGCAGTTGGGGCTTCCGCACCAGGGCGGTGCACGCGGGCGCGGTGCCCGACGTTGCGACGGGCGCGCGCGCCACCCCGATCTACCAGTCCACGAGCTTCGTGTTCACCGACACCGCCGATGCGGCCAGCCTGTTCGCGCTGCAGAAGTACGGGCTGATCTACAGCCGCATCGCGAACCCGACGGTGGCGGTGCTGGAGGAGCGGCTCGCGAGCCTGGAGGGCGGGCTCGGTGCGGTCGCCACCGCCAGCGGGCAGGCCGCGGAGTTCCTCACCTTCGCGAGCCTCGCGGGTGCGGGCGATCACATCGTGGCGGCCGCAGGCCTCTACGGCGGCACCATCACCCAGCTCGACGTGACGCTGCGCCGGTTCGGTGTGGACACGACGTTCGTGGCGGGCGACAAGGCGGAGTCGTTCGCCGCCGCGATCACCCCGCACACGAAGCTGCTGTTCGCCGAGGTCGTCTCCAACCCCTCCGGTGACGTCGCCGACATCGCCGCGCTCGCCGAGGTCGCGCACGCGGCCGGGCTGCCGCTGGTGATCGACGCGACGATGGCCACCCCGTACCTGTGCCGGCCGATCGAGCACGGCGCCGACATCGTGATCCACTCCGCCACCAAGTTCCTCGGCGGGCACGGCACCACGCTGGGCGGGGTGGTGATCGAGTCCGGCCGTTTCGACTGGGGCAACGGCAACTTCCCCGTGATGACCGAGCCGGTGCCCTCCTACGGCGGGTTGACGTGGTGGGGCAACTTCGGCGAGTTCGGGTTCCTCACCAAGCTGCGTGCCGAGCAGCTGCGCGACGTCGGCGCCACGCTGTCGGCGCACTCGGCGTTCCTGCTGCTGCAGGGCATCGAGACGCTGCCGCAGCGGATGGAGGCCCACGTGGCCAACGCGCGGATCGTCGCCGAATGGCTGGCGGCCGACCCGCGGGTGTCCTACGTCAAGTGGGCCGGCCTGCCCGGGCACCCGCACCACGACCTCGCGGCGCGGTACCTCCCGAAGGGCCCGGGTGCCGTCTTCGCGTTCGGGGTCAAGGGCGGTCGGGCCGCCGGGCAGACGTTCATCGAGTCCGTGGAGCTGGCGAGCCACCTCGCCAACATCGGCGACGCCCGCACGCTGGTGATCCACCCCGGCTCCACCACCCACCAGCAGCTCACCGACGAGCAGCTGCGCGACGCGGGCGTGCCGCCGGACCTGGTGCGCATCAGCGTCGGCATCGAGGACCCCGACGACATACTCTGGGATCTCGATCAGGCACTGGGGAAGGCAAGCTCATGACGTGGCAGAACCCCACGGCGACGAAGCGGCTGGAGATCCTGCGCCGCACCCGCACCGTCGCGATGCTGGGCGCGTCCCCGAACCCGTCGCGGGCGAGCAACTTCGTGGCCACCTACCTGCTCTCCACCAGCGACTACGAGCTCTTCCTCGTGAACCCCAACGTCACCGAGATCCTCGGCAGGCCGGTCTACAAGTCGCTGGCCGACCTGCCGGTGGTGCCCGATCTCGTCGACGTGTTCCGGCGGAAGTCCGACCTGCCCGCGGTGCTGGACGAGGTGCTCGCCCTGCCGCCGGGCGTTCAGACGTTCTGGACGCAGTTCGGCCTCCTCGACGAGGACGTCGCGCGGCGTGCCGAGGCCGCCGGTCTCGACGTCGTCATGGACCGCTGCCTCAAGGTGGAGCACGCTCGGTTCCACGGTGGCCTGCACCTGGCCGGCTTCGACACCGGGGTGATCAGCTCCCGGCGCCGCGCCGGCTGAGCCGCTCAGCTGCCGACGAGCGCCACCAGCGCGATGCGGATGATCCAGAAGACCGGGAGCGCGAGCACCACCAGGTACCAGAACGGCCAGACCTTGCGCCGCGCGACGATCCAGACCAGCAGCGCGCCCAGCAGGGTGTGCACCACCAGGCTGCCGAGCAGGATCCCGAACGCCCGCAGCGACGGGGCCGGCCCGGCGATCACCAGCTGCAGCACCAGGTTGACCAGTGCCCAGATGGCCGTGGCGCTCACGGCCGCGCGGTAGGTGGAGCCCGTGGCCGGTCGGATGATCGAGGGGGGCGGCAGCTCGGGCTGCGCCGGATAGGGCGGGGCGCCGGGCATCGGGGCGTGCGGCGGCAGGTCGTCGGCCGCGGGAGCGTAGCCGGGCGCACCCGCCCAGGACGGCAGCTGGTCGGGCCCTTCGGTGTCCTCGGGCTCTGGACGGCTCACCCGACCGACGCTAGCGCGGCGGACCCGGCGGCCGGTGCCGTTTGGCCGAACTGCTCCTGCGGAATGTGTCCCTGAGCACCTTCGGCTCGAGTGTGCTCCCCGTCGCGGCGCCCCGGAGCTGCGAGTACTAGCCTTCGCCACGTGTCTGCAGCGTCGTCGTCACCCGTCACCGTTACCGTCACCGGAGCAGCCGGCCAGATCGGCTATGCGCTGCTGTTCCGGATCGCTTCCGGGCAGCTGCTCGGGCCGGATACCCAGGTCCGATTGCGCCTCTTGGAGATCCCGCAGGCGGTGAAGGCCGCCGAGGGAGTCGCACTGGAGCTCCAGGACAGCGCGTTCCCGCTGCTGCAGGGCGTCGACATCACCGACGACGCCACCAAGGCCTTCGACGGTGCCAACGTCGGCCTGCTGGTCGGTGCCCGCCCCCGCACCAAGGGCATGGAGCGCGGCGATCTGCTCGAGGCCAACGGCGGCATCTTCGCCCCGCAGGGTCGTGCCATCAACGCCGGTGCCGCCGACGACATCCGCGTGCTCGTGGTGGGCAACCCCGCCAACACCAACGCGCTCATCGCCTCCTCCGCCGCACCCGACGTGCCGGCCGAGCGCTTCACCGCCATGACCCGCCTGGACCACAACCGCGCGGTCGGCCAGCTCGCCGCCAAGCTCGACGTGCCGGTCACCGAGATCCACAAGCTCACGATCTGGGGCAACCACTCGGCCACCCAGTACCCCGACCTCTACCACGCCGAGGTCAACGGCAAGATCGCTGCCGAGCAGGTCGACGAGTCCTGGCTGCGCGACGAGTTCATCCCGCGCGTCGCCAAGCGCGGTGCCGAGATCATCGAGGTGCGCGGCGGCTCGTCGGTCGCCTCGGCGGCCAACGCGGCCATCGACCACGTCTTCGACTGGGTCAACGGCACCGCTGAGGGCGACTGGGTCTCCGCGGCCATCCCGTCCGACGGCTCCTACGGCGTCGCCGAGGGCATCATCTCGAGCTTCCCGGTCACCTCGGAGAACGGCGCCTGGAAGATCGTCCAGGGCCTGGAGATCAACGAGTTCTCCCGCCAGCGGATCGACGCCAGCGTCGCCGAGCTGGTCGAGGAGCGCGAGGCCGTGAAGGGTCTCGGCCTGCTCTGACCCGCCGGCTCTTCGAGAGCCGCGGTAACCCCGTTGCAGGAAAGGCCACCTTGCCGCAAGATTCTTGCGGCAAGGTGGCCTTCCTGCCATACCGAGGTGGCCGGGACGGGTCAGGTCGACCTGGGCCCGTACCCCGGCTGGGCCAGCACCGCACGGACGTACCCGGCCAGCGCGTCGGGTGTCAGCGGCGTCGGGTTGACCGTGACCGGCAGCAGCCGAGCGGCGACGGCCCGGTCGCCCACGAGCAGCACCCAACGGCCACCGGCGACCGTCTCGAGCAGCGTCGTGCTGCTGCCGCCGGCGCGGACGCACGCGACGTCCGGGGCGCGGTCACCGGCGCGTGGTCCGCTGCGGAACCGGCCCGGCACCGCGAGCGGGCCACCGCGGTAGCTGATCGAGAGGCCGGACGCCTGCCGCCACCCGAGCGACTGCACGGCCGGCAGTGCGAACAGGACAGCCGGCGCTGCGCGGCCCAGGCGCATCCGCGCGCTGCCGGCGAAGAGGATGCGGGTGGCGGTGGTGCCCTGCTGCACCCGGAACAGCGATGCCCACTCGACCGACTGCGCCGTCGCCACCGGCACGCCGATCGCGGGGCAGAACATGTCGCGCAGCAGGGACTGCGCAGCCGCCGTCGCGTCGCCGTCGGGCACGATCGCCACCTGCGAGATGAGCATCGTGGACCGGCGACCGGCGCGTGCCACCGGACCGACCGGCACGCGGACCGGCGCCGCGTGATCGGCGTGCACCGTGACGTCCCGCAGCGGCAGCGCCTGCGCCGGAAGATCGCCCAGCGCGCCCGCGCGGGCCTGCACCTCGGCGCCGCGGGGCTGCCGGCCCAGCGCGCGAGATCGTGGCCGGGCCCGGCGCGGCGTCGATCACCCGCACCGCGATGCCGCGCTGGGCCAGCCCGCAGGCGAGCCTCAGGCCGGTCGGCAACCGGTGGGCGCCAGGTCGCAACGGGGGCTGAGCGCGTCACGCCGTCCCGGGCACCCCCGGCAGGTAGCTCCCCAGCCGCTTGGCGACGTGCTCGATCTCCGCGGCGGGAAGCAGGTTCGGCTCGCCGAGCAGCCGGGCCTGGTGGTAGAGCCGGCACACCCACTCCAGGTAGATGCTGCGCGTGTAGGCCGTCGGCAGGCTGTCGCCGTACGTGGTGGCGCCGTGGTTCTGCAGCAGCACCCCGAATCGGCCCTCCATCGCGGTGATGCTGTTGGCGGCCAGCTCCGCACTGCCGAACGTGGCGTACGGCGCCACCCGCACCGGGCCGCCGAGGGCCGCGATCATGTAGTGGACCGGGGGCACCTCGTCGAGCAGCACCGACAGCGCCGTCGCGTAGAGCGGGTGGGTGTGCACCACCGCGCGCGCGCCGGTGTGCTGGTACACCGACGTGTGCATGGGCACCTCCGTCGACGGCCGGAGCCCGTCCTCGACCTGGCTGCCGTCGAGGTCGATCACGCAGATCGACTCGGGTGTGAGCAGCTCGTACGGCACCCCGCTGGGGGTGATCGCGATGTGGTCCCCGGAGCGGATGCTCAGGTTCCCCGAGGTGCCGACGGTCAGGTCGTCGGCCTGCATCCGCAGGCAGTACTCCACCAGCTGGACCCGTTCGTCGTGCAACAGCATCGGGCGATCCTCTCGGGGGTCGGGCGGCGTGATCCGAATCCGTCGATGAGCATTGTGAAGATGGTGTTCGGCCCTGTGACGTCGGCCCTGTGACGTCGGCACTGTGAAATCGTGGGCCCGGCGAGGTGGATGAGCGGGAGGAGCCGTCGGTGCCGCAGTGGCTGGGGGTCGACGTCGGCACCCAAGGGGTGCGGGCCGTGCTCGTCGCCGCCGACGGTTCGCTGCTCGGGAGCGGCAGCGCCCCGCTCACGATCGACGTGCGTGCCGACGGGCGCCACGAGCAGGACCCCGAGCAGTGGTGGACGGCCACGTGCGTCGCGCTGCGGTCCGCGACGGCGGGGGCGTCGGGGCCGATCGACGGTCTGTCGATCGACTCGACGTCCGGCACCGTCGTGGTGCAGACCGCGGCCGGGCTGCCGGTCGGGCCGGGCCTGCTCTACGACGACGCTCGCGGCCGCGGCGAGCTGGCCCGCGTCCAGGAGGCCGGTGCGGCGCTGTGGGCTCGGCTCGGGTACCGGATGCAGGCGAGCTGGGCGTTGCCGAAGATCGTGGCGACGGCCGCGTCCGTGGCTCCCGGGCACCGCTTCGCCCACCAGGCCGACCACATCGGGGCCCGGCTGGCCGGGCGTCCGGTCGCGAGCGACACCAGCCACGCGCTGAAGTCCGGGTACGACCTGCTGGCGCGGGAGTGGCCCGCCGACGTGCTCGCGGCGCTGCGCGTCGACGCCGCGTTGCTGCCCGACGTCGTGTTGCCCGGCGAGCGGGTGGGGGAGGTCGGTAGTGCTGCGGCCGAGCTGACCGGCGTCCCGGCCGGCACCCCGATCGTCGCCGGCATGACCGACGGTTGCGCCGCCCAGGTGGCGGCCGCCGCACTCGCCCCCGGGCAGTGGAGCTCGGCGCTGGGCACCACGCTGGTGCTCAAGGGTTCTACCGCGCAGCTGCTCCACGACCCGGCCGGCGCGATCTACTCCCATCTCAACCCCGATGGCGGCTGGCTCCCCGGCGGTGCGTCCAGCATCGGCGCGGGGGTGCTCGCGCGCGAGCTGCCCGGTGCCGATCTCGATGCGCTCACCGCGCAGGCCCGCGACCGTGGCGTGCCGCGCGGCGCCACGTACCCGCTGGTCGGACGGGGCGAGCGGTTCCCGTTCGTCGCCGCGGACGCGGTCGGGTTCGACGCCGGCGCGCCCGCGACCGCCGATGCGGCCACCCGGTTGCAGCGCGTTGCGCACGGCGTCGCGTACGTCGAGCGGATGGCGTTCGACGCGCTCGCGACACTGGGCGCCCACGCGGTGGGCGAGGTCGTGGTCACCGGCGGCGCCACGCGCAACGACTGGTGGACCCAGCTGCGCGCCGACGTGCTGCAGCGGCCACTCGCGGTGCCGCAGCGGTCGGGCTCGGCGTTCGGCTCCGCGGTGCTCGCGGCCGCGCCGGTCGGGCGGCTCGGCGCGACGGCGGCGTCGATGGTGCGGATGGGGCGGCGGTTCGAGCCGCGCGCAGCGAATGCCGCCGAGCTGGACGACGGCTACCACCGGCTCGTCGAGGCCCTGCGCCGGTTCGGCCGGCCGGCATGACCGAGCTGACGATCGTCCGCCACGGCCAGACCGTCTGGCACGCCGAGAACCGCTACTGCGGCGTGAGCGACATCCCGCTCACCGACACGGGACGCGCGCAGGCGGCGCGGCTGGGGGAGTGGGCCCGCGTGCACCCGCACGACGTGCTGGCGTGCTCGCCGCTGGCGCGTGCCCGCGACACCATCGCGCCCGTGGCCGCGGCGCTCGGGCGCGAACCCGAGCTGTTGGCGGATCTGTCCGAAGTGGACTTCGGGGTGGCGGAGGGACGGACGATGGCCGAGCTGCGCGTCACGGACCCGGTGGCGGCCGAGCTGTTCGTCGCCGACCCGGTGCGCCACCCGTTCCCCGGGGGTGAACCGCTGGACCGGGCCGCCGCCCGGACGCTCGGTGCGCTGCGCGGGCTCGTCGAGCGCCGCCGGGGGTCCCGCGTGCTGGTGGTCGCGCACAGCACCGCGCTGCGGCTGGCGCTGTGCGGCTGGCTGGGGATCCCGCTGGCGCGCTACCGCGACGTGTTCCCGCAGTTCGACAACGCCGCCATCACCCGGTTGCGGGTGCCCGCCGACCCCTCGGCCCTACCCGCCCTGCTCTGCCTGAACGTGCCGACGAGCGGCAGCTGAGCCCTCCTCATCGGGAGGTCGGCGCCGTGGCCCCCACCGCGCCAACCCGGTGGCCACCGCGCCAACGTCCCGCCATCGGCGCCGTGGTCATTTGGTTGGCGCCGTCGCCCGCCCCCCACCGCGCCAACCCGGTAGCCGCCGCGCCGATGTCCCGCCATCGGCGCCGTGGCCATTTGGTTGGCGCCGTCGCCCGCCCCCACCGCGCCAACCCCGTGGCCACCGCGCCAACGTCCCGCCATCGGCGCCGTGGTCATTTGGTTGGCGCCGTCGCCCGCCCCCACCGCGCCAACCCGGTGGCCACCGCGCCGACGTCCCGCCATCGGCGCCGTGGCCATTTGGTTGGCGCCGTCGCCCGCCCCCACCGCGCCAACCCCGTGGCCACCGCGCCGACGTCCCGCCATCGGTGCCGCCCGTCGCCCGCGCGGAGGCGAGCAGCCAGGCGAGCCCGCGTTCCGCGAGTTCCTCGGCGCCGTCCATGCCCGCCTTCAACCCCGGGTGGCCCGCACGGACGCTCGGCGCAGCGCCAGCGTCGCGTCCTCCTCGAACCGGGCGCCGAGGGCGCGGAAGCCCTCGATCGCCGCGGCGAACGCGGCCGGATCGCCGTGCAGCCGGCCCGTGGCGCGGGCCACGCACGCCAGCGCCCAGTCGTTCTCCGCGGCACCGGCGCCCACCAACCGGTCTGCGGCATCGGCCGACCCGGCGGCCACCGCCAGCTCGGCACCCGCCGCGCGCGCGTACGCACCGAAGCGACCGTCGGGGAACGGAGCGAAGGCGCGCGCCACCAACGTTTCGGCCGCCTCGAACATTCCGGAGTGGACGGCCACCCGCGCGTCGGCGAACGCGGCCAGCAGCGGGGACTCGGCCGCGTCGTCGACCCGCGCCACCCCGACCGCGCGGGAGCGCCACAGCGTGAAGCCGGTACCGTCGCCCTGCAGGCCGCGCGACAGCGCGACCGCGGCCGCCGGCATCGCCAACCAGGCAGCGGGGAGCCGGCCGCCGCGCTCCCACGCCGCCCACATCGCCGTGGCACAACGCAGCGCCTCGGGACCGCCTCAGCGCATGACCACCTCCGCCACGGCGTCGGCGGTGTCGGGGTGGCGCGTGAGCAGCGCACCGGCACCACCACCGGCGGGAACCGGCGCGGACGCGTAGCCGAGCAGGCCGGCCACCGCCGCCGCCACCGCCGGGTGGACGGCCAGCAGCCCCGACGCGGGATCCGGCGCCGGTCCGGACGGCCGCGGTGCCGGGGTGGGCGCCTCCCACGGCGGCACCCACGCGTCGAGGGCGGCGAGCCCGGCCGGGAACGTGCGGCCCGCCTCCCGCACCAGCACGGGAACCAGCTCCCGCGCATGCTCGCGCAGCGTCATGATCAGCGTGGGCAGCCAGGGGAGCAGCACGGTGTCGGGCAGCGTCGCGAACGCCGACGACATCAGCTCCACCACGATCGGTGCCAGCGCCGGCACCGGCTCCAGCGCCAGCACGAACCCGCTGAGGTACTGCGGGAGGGCCGGGACGACGAGCGGGTTGGCGAGCAGCTCCCGGCACCGCGACCGCAGCTCCGCCAGGGCCATGACCCCGAGCTGCGTGCGCGCCACCCAGAGCAGCGCCACCTTGGCGGGGGTCTCCGGGTGCGACTGCGCCACGGCGATCTCGAGCTGGGAGCGCTCGCACCCCAGCGACACCGCGAGGCTCTCCATGCCGAACAGGAACCCGAGCATGGCGGCGACCTGCCGCACGCCGCTGTCGTCGTCGACGAACGCCGTGGGCAGCAGCGTGCAGTAGTGGGCGTAACCCGCCACGACGAACGCCGTGCACCACGGCGGCAGCTCCGCCTCCGTGGCCCGGTAGTGCGCCAGCAGCTTGCGGATCCGCCGCAGCACCTCGGGTGCGCCGGCGACGCTGCGCTCCGCGGTGAGCAGCTCGACCGCACGCGCGCCCAGCTCGTCGGTGAAGCGCCTGCTGCCCAGCAACACGAGCGCATCCTCGACGGCGTCGAGCGCGCCGGCCGCGGTGGCCTGCGGCCCGAACACGGCCTGCCGCAGCCGCCGCTCCAGCACCTGTTCGAGCGTGACGCCCTCGTACCCGAGCTCGACGAGAGCCCGCTGGTGGCGTCCGATCGCGATGTCCCAGCTCTCCTGGATCGACGACTCGCCCAGCCGGCGCGACCCCATGATCGGTCGCACGGCGTCGGCGGGCAGCAACCGGCGCAGGATCCACAGCAGGTGCGAGCACGGCCGCAGCTCCGGGTGCGCCTGCAGATCCAGCAGCGCCCGGTGGATCACGCGCTTCTCCAGCGGGAGCCCGAGCGGAGCGAGCCGGTCGAGCACGTCGCGAGCCAGTGGCGGGAGCGACGCGTAGCCGACCGTGCCGACCCGATCGCCGCCGAGCATGATCTCGCAGAGCCTGCGCACGTCGCGGCGGCCGGGAACGGTCTCCTTCTCGATGCACGTGATCGCGGCGTCCTGGAAGTCGTAGGGCGTGGGCCGCGAGCGGTTGCGCATCCCCGCCAGCAGGATCGACGTCTCGAAGATCGCGATGGCGTCGGCCGTGCTGGCCAGGTAGCCGCTGTGCCGGGCCAGCGCCACGATGTCGACGCACCAGCCCAGCAGCTCGGCCTCGTCGAGCGCATCGAGGGCGGGAGCCTCCTGCAGGAACCCGGAGAGCCGATCGGTGGCCGGGGCCGCCGCTACCGGGGCCCGCACGCGCTTCGGGCGAGCGCCCTGCTGCCCCGCGAGCCGGAACGGGGTGGCGCCCGCGCGGGCGACGGCCTTGGCCCACGTGCCCGAGGCGATCGAGACCGACCCCGGCGCCAGCCCGAACTGCGCCTCGATGGCCGAGTGGCTCGACGGGATGAGCCCGTACTGCCAGCGGGTGGCGGTGCGCGGGGTGATCACGTAGTCGCTCGCGCCGCCCAGGCCGAACTGCTCGACGCGGCTCGCGGCGTGGTAGGCGCCGCAGACGTGGAGGCACTGCGCCGGGTCGGCCCCGGACGTGGCGAGGTGCTCCCGAATGCGCGTCCACATGTGGCGCTCGCGCTGCTCGTCGCCCGCCTCGGTGGGGCGCCGAGGGCCGCCGAGACGCCGGAACAGGCTGCCGATCAGCACCATGACCTGCCGGTAGGTGTGGTGATCCGCCCCCGCCAGTGGCTGCTCGACGTACTGATCCCACCACTCCGACCAGTGCCGGACCTTGCCGTGGTGCAGCAGGTGCTCCTCCAGCTCGGCGAAACCGGGTCGCAGGTCACCGATCTCGACACCGACCGCGTCGCCGTGGAAACCGGTGTCGCTGCCCATGTCGCTGCCCGCGTCGGGGTCGACTCCTGGACCGACCTCTGTGCTGCCGACTTCTGGGCTCCACTGGAAGACATGGTCGACGGAGCGGTCCACCAGCACGATCTCGACGCCGGGCGTCTCGAGGGCGTAGGCGATGGCCTGGTACTCCGCCGAGGACTCGGTGATGGGCGCGACGACGCTGAGCGGCGCCAGCTCGGCGGGAAACCCCGAGACCTCACCGGCGAACGCCTGCAACGCCACCGGGAGCCGGCAGTGGCGCAGCTCGTCGAGCAGCGGCCGGAGATCCTCGCACAGCTCCAGGTAGATGACCTTCGGTTGCTTCTCCCGCAGCCGCCGCACCATGGCCAGCGCCGAGGCGGGCGAGTGGTGGCAGACCGGGAAGATCTCCAGCTCCTCGCTCAGCGCGCGGTCGACGTCGTCGACCATGCCGGCGAGGATCTCCGCGGCCGGACCCTCGCCGAACGCCGCGGCGGCACCGAGCAGTTGCTCGCGCAGCGCGTCGAACAGCGGCGGCGTCACGAGAGCGTGGCGATCGCCTCGCGGCCGCCGTGGAGGAACTCCGTCCACGGACCGCCCTCGTCCTGCTTGCTGCGCGGCTCGACCACGCCGTGCCAGAACTTGTTGAGGATGGCCAGATCCTCCGGGCTGCGCCGGGCGAGCGAACCCACCAGCGAACCGGCCAGTGTGGCCGCGCGCAACGTGCGGTCGCCGAAGAACTGGCTGTGCAGGATGGCGTCCTCCAACACGCCGATCTGCTCGGCGGTGGACAGCGCCGACTCGAGCCGCTCGTCGTCGCTGCTGGCTGCGGCCGCGGCGGCCCGCAGATCGGCGAAGCTCTGCAGCAGGATGTCGAGCAGGGTGGGTGGCACCTCCAGCTCGATCCGGTGGCGGCGCAGGAGCTCGACGGTGCGGAACCGCACGATCTCCGACTCGCTGCGCTTGTTGGTGACGATCGGGATCCGCACGAAGTTGAAGCGCCGTTTCAGTGCCGAGGACAGGTCGTTGACGCCCCGATCGCGGCTGTTGGCCGTGGCGATGATCGAGAACCCCGGCCTGGCGAAGACGATGTTGTCCTCGTCGAGCTCGGGGATGGACACGTACTTCTCCGACAGGATGGAGATCAGCGCGTCCTGGACGTCGCTCGTGGACCGGGTGAGCTCCTCGAAGCGTCCGATCGAGCCCTGCTCCATCGCCGTCATGATCGGCGACGGGATCATCGACTGCCGCGACTGCCCCTTGGCGATCACCATCGAGACGTTCCACGAGTACTTGATGTGATCCTCGGTGGTGCCGGCGGTGCCCTGCACCACCAGCGTGGAGTTGCGGCTGATCGCCGCCGACAGCAGCTCGGCGAGCCAGCTCTTGCCGGTGCCCGGATCGCCGATCAGCAGCAGGCCGCGGTCGCTGGCGAGGGTGACGATGCTGCGCTCCACGAAGCTGCGATCGCCGAACCACTTCTGCGGGATCTCCCGCTCCAGGCCGTCGGAACGCTCGGAGCCGAGCACGAACAGCCGCACCATCCTGGGGCTCAGGCGCCACGAGAACGGTTTGGGCGCGTCGTCGACCGATTCGAGCCAGTCGAGCTCCTCTGCGTACTTCAGTTCTGCCGGGGCGCGCAGTACGGGGCTGGTCACGGGTCTCCTAGGCGAGGAAGTTCTTGAGCTCGAACACGAGCTTGCGGATGTGGCCGGAGATCACGGGCGTGCCCATCTCCTTGAAGCGCCTGCGGAACCAGGGTTCGACGCTCTGGTGGCCGGAGCTGTTGACCGAGCCGACCGGGATGAACCTGACCCCGCAGCGGTGCACGGCCTCGATGCCGTCGAAGAGCGCCTGGGAGCGGCCGAACTCGTAGAAGTCGGAGATCCACACCAGCACGGTGTTGCGCGGATCGCTGATCTTCGGGCGGGCCATGTCCAGTGCGACCGGACCGTCGTTGCCGCCGCCGAGGTTGGTGCGCAGCAACACCTCGAACGGGTCGTGCACCCAGGGGGTGAGATCGACGGCGCGGGTGTCGAACGCGATCAGGTGCACGTCGACCTTCGGGAGTCCGGCGAAGACCGACGCCAGGATCGTGCAGTTGACCATCGAGTCGACCATCGAACCCGACTGGTCGACCACCACGATCATCCGCGCCGGAGCGGTGCGCCGGGCCGTGTGGCGGTAGAAGAGCTTGTCGACGTAGAGCCGCTCGTGCTCGGGGCTGTAGTTGACGAGGTTCTTCCAGATCGTGCGATCGAGATCGAGGTTGCGGAACACCCGCTTGGGAGCCACCGTGCGGTCGATCGTGCCCGCACTCGTCTGCTGCACCTGCGTGCGCAGCACCGCGGCCACCTCGTCGACGAACCGGCGGATCAGCGCTTTCGCGTTGGCCAGTGCCACCCCCGACAGGTTGGACTTGTCGCGCAGCAGCTGCTCGATGAGCGACATGCTCGGCGTGAGCCGCCGCGCGAGCGTGGGATCGGCCAGCACCTCGCGCAGCCGCATCCGCCGCACCAGCTCGCCCTCGATCTCGGCCAGCGGCTTCGCCAGCTCCGACTCGCTGCCCAGCGCCGCGCCCAGCCGCGCGGCGTCCTGCTGCCAGTCGGCCAGCTGCGTGGTGGTGACGCTGCCCGTGCCGGTGGCGAACACGCTCTGCAGCAGCTTCGACACGAGCGCCGCGGTGCGGACCGGATCGTCGCCTGCCGGTGTGGCGAAGGCCGGGCCGAGCTCGGGGAAGCGCTGCACCAGGTTGTCGACCGACACCTGCGGATCGAGCAGCGCGGGTGGCAACCCGAGATCGTCGACGATCGCGACGCTCGCCGCCTCCAGCGTGGGCTGCTCGTCGGGGTCGAAGACCCTGGCCAGCAGGTGCCAGTAGAGGGCCTGCCGGCGGCTGCTCGCAGCTACTGACATCGCAGCTCCGGACAACTCGGGGCCGGTCATCGCAGCAGCCGTCCGGCCCGTTCGCGCAGCACCGCCACGGCGTCACCGGCCCTGGCCTCGGCCTTGACGACCTTGGGATCGGTGGGGCCGAGCGCCCAGTCGCCGGTGTGGGCCTCGACGGGCTTGCGTTTGACGGTGGCTTGCACGGCGAGCGGCTGCAGCAGCCACCGGCCGTCCCAGCGCAGCAACCCGAGACACGCGCTCGACGCCGTGACCAGCCCCGGCGTGAGCGGGCCGCAGGTGGGCAACCGGGACATGTCGATCTCGATCGTGCTCCTGTCGAGCGTCAGCGTGGGAGGGGAGTCGGTGGCAGGGGAGTCGGTGGCCGGGGCGGCGGTGTAGCCCTCGACGAGCACGGGCTCGGCGATGCCGACGGGATGGCGATCCAGCGGCGGGGCGGCGGTGGCCGTGGCATCGGGCAACAGCACCCGAGCCGTGGTGAACGGCTCGGCAGGCTCACCGAGCGCGGCCCGTTGCTCCTGCCACAGCAGATCGCCACTCGGCAGCAACGGCATGTCGGTGAGCGTGGCGCTGCGGTGTTGTGCGAGCGCCGCGAGCAGCACCGGGAAGCGCTGCAGCAGCCGCCAGACCGCGGGCCCGACGATCGTGTCGACCTTCGCCGCCGCGATGCTCGCGCGCACCAGCCGCGGCGGGCCGTTGCCGTCGAGCACGGCGTGGACCTGTACCTGCACGGCCGTGGCGTGCTCGTGGACGTCGACGCCGAGCACGAACAGCCGGCCTGACACGGTTGCGGCGGACTCGGGGGCAACCGGCGCATGCGCCAGCAGCAGCGCCCGCGCCCACAGATCGGCCCACCGGCGTGCCGGCACCTCGTCCATCGCGACGACCGGGCTGCATGCCCGCAGCTCCGCGGCGAGCCCGTCGATCAGCACCCCCAGCCGACGCCGGGCCGGGGCGGCGAGCAGCGCGGCCACCACCTGCTCGGACGCGGCGACGAGGTCGTGGTCGACCCCGCGCCAGCCTGCGGTGGCCACCTCGTGCAGCCAGGCGCGGCAACCACCCAGCAGCAGGTGCTCGCCCTCCGGTGCCGGTGCCGGGGTCGGTGCTGGGGCGGCCACGGCGCGCTCCCGGCCGAGAGCGGCGTCGAGCCGCTCCAACAGCGCGTCGTGGGCGGCGCCGAACAGCGCGGTGCGGGCACCGGCGAGCGCTGCGAGGTGGGTGTCGGCAGGCGTGCCCACGGCGACCTTCGCCGCGGCCTCGGCCGCGGCAGGCCCGAGCGCGGTGCCGGCCGTGGCCGCTGCCAGCGCGTCGAGGGCGGCCCCCCGCTGCGGTCCGAGGCGGGCGAAGCCGTGTTCCAGCGCATCGTCGAAGCCGGTGACGGCGGCGAGTGCCTCGTCGAGGTGCGCGGGCGGGCCGGCCTGCAGGGCGGCGAGCTGCATGCCGAGCATCAGCGACCGGTCCCGTCGATGATCGGAACGGCTCCGCTGGGAAACCAGGCCAGCTCGGGCAGCGGTTCGGTGGTGGCGGGGAGCTCCAGGTAGGTGAGATGGCGCAGGAAGCTGCTGAACACCCCGGCCGCGTCGGCTGCTTCCCGGTGGCCCCGCAGCGCTGCCGTGAGGGCCTGGCCCTCGGCCACCTCCACCCGCAGGTACCGGGCCACGCGATCGAGGCCGTACTGCAGCACCGCCTCGTCGACGAGCGTGCGGAGGTGGTTGCACAGCGTGGCGCCGAGCCCGCCGCACGGGCGGTTGTTGTTGGTGCTGCAGCTGAACCCGTGGGTGCCGGCGGCGATCGCCGACACGTAGACGCGCGCCGGATCCGATCCGCTCGACACCACCCCGCGCAGCCGCCCGCCCGCCAGCTCGACGAACGGGACCTTGGCCAGCTTGCGCGGCCGCACCGGCGGTACGACGCGCAGGACGCTACGGCTCTCCACGTGACCCCCCACGTGACCCTGCGCGGTGTGTCCCGCAGTGGTCGAGGGCAAAGCTACCGGCCTACCCCGACAGTTCCGGCAGGCCGGCGCGGGGCAGACGGCGCGGGGGCAGGGCGCCTCAGTGCGGCAGCACGATCCAGAACAGCACGAAGAGGAAGACCAGCAGCAGTATCGCGCCCAGAACGAGCGCGAACCGGCCCGGCCTGGGGCCGGACCGGTTCGAGGGAGAGCTCATAGGCGCATTGTCGCCTGCGTCAGTCCCAGTCCAGCGCCCCACCCGACTGGTACTCGATGACGCGGGTCTCGAAGAAGTTCTTCTCCTTCTTCAGATCCATCGCCTCCGACATCCAGGGGAAGGGGTTCTCCTGCTCGCCGTAGACCGGGGCGAGCCCGATCTGCTGCGCCCGGCGGTCGGTGATGAAGTGCATGTACTGCTCGCACAGCTCGGCGGAGAGGCCGAGCACGCCGCGCGGCATCGTGTCGCGGGCGTAGGCGACCTCCAGCTCGCAGGCCTCCGTCAGCATCGTCCGGATCTCCTCGGCGAACTCCGGCGTCCAGAGGTGCGGGTTCTCGATCTTGATCTGGTTGATGCAGTCGATGCCGAAGTTCAGGTGGATCGACTCGTCGCGCAGGATGTACTGGTACTGCTCGGCGATGCCCACCATCTTGTTGCGGCGCCCGAGCGAGAGGATCTGCGCGAAGCCGGTGTAGAACCACATGCCCTCGAAGATCACGTAGAACGCCACGAGGTCGCGCAGGAAGTTGCGGTCGGCCTCCGGCGTGCCCGTCTGGAACTCCGGGTCCTCCAGCGAGCGGGTGTAGCGCAGCGCCCACGCGTCCTTGTCGGTGATCGACGGGACCTCGCGGTACATGTTGAAGAGCTCGCCCTCCTCCAGGCCGAGGCTCTCGCAGATGTACTGGAACGTGTGGGTGTGCACGGCCTCCTCGAAGGCCTGGCGCAGCAGGTACTGGCGGCACTCCGGGTTGGTGATCTGCCGGTACACCGCGAGCACGATGTTGTTGGCCACCAACGACTCCGCCGTGGCGAAGAAGCCCAGGTTGCGCTTGAGCATCTGCCGCTCGTCCTCGGTGAGGCCGTCGGTGGAGCGCCACAGCGCGATGTCGGCCTGCATGGCCACCTCGGTGGGCATCCAGTGGTTGTTGCACGCCGCGAGGTACTTGTCCCACGCCCACCGGTACTTCATCGGCAGCAGCTGGTTGACGTCGGCCCGCGCGTTGATCATGCGCTTGCTGTCGGCGTCGATCCGGGCGGCACCACGGGTGATCTCGCCCAGCCCGGTGCCGCCGTCCTCGCCGACCTCGGCGGGGTCGATGTCGAGCGCGTTCTCGATGGTGGTCACTGGCAGGCCTCGCAGTCCGGGTCGTCGATGCGGCAGGAGGCGCCGTCGGTGGCGGTGAAGTCGACGTCGGGCGCCGACGCCGGCATGGCGACCGGTGCCTGCTCGACCGGTGCGGGAACCACCGGCATGACCGGCACGGCCGCCGCGGGCGACGGGACCGGGGCGACCACCGCGGGAACCGCGGCCACGACCGCAGGCGGGGCGGGGGGAGCGGCGACGGCAGGCGGGGCCACCGCGGCCTGCACCGAGTTGAGCTTGCCGTCGGTGCCCTTCAGCGTGCTCTTCTCCACGTGCGTGGCCGACTGGGCCCGCAGGTAGTACGTGGTCTTGAGCCCCGCGTGCCAGGCGTAGCGGTACAGCTCGTCGAGCTTGCGACCGCTCGGGGCGGCGATGTAGAGGTTGAGCGACTGCGCCTGGTCGATCCACTTCTGGCGGCGCGACGCCGAGTCGATGAGCCAGTGGCTCTCGATCTCGAACGCGGTGGCGTAGAGCGCCTTGAGGTCGGCCGGGACGCGGTCGATCTCGCCGAGGCTGCCGTCGAAGTACTTCAGGTCCGACACCATGACCTGGTCCCACAGCCCGCGTTCCTTGAGGCTGCGCACGAGGTGGGGGTTGATCACGGTGAAGTCGCCGGACATGTTCGACTTGACGAACAGGTTGCGGAACAGCGGCTCGATGGACTGCCCGACACCGCAGATGTTGGAGATCGTGGCCGTCGGCGCGATCGCCATCACGTTGGAGTTGCGCATCCCGCCGGTGCGGACGCGCTGGCGCAGCGACTCCCAGTCCAGCGTGGTCGAGTAGTCGACGTTGAGCGCGTCACCGCGACGCGCGTCGGCCAGCAGCTTGAGGGAGTCGATCGGCAGGATGCCCTTGCTCCAGAGCGAGCCCTCGAACGTCTGGTACTGGCCGCGCTCGCCGGCGAGCGCGTTGGAGGCCGCGATCGCGTAGTAGGACAGGTGCTCCATGCTGCGGTCGGCGAACTCGACGGCCGCGTCGCTGGCCATCGGGATGCCCAGCTCGAACAGCGCGTCCTGGAAGCCCATCAGGCCCAGGCCGATCGGGCGGTGGCGCAGGTTGGAGCGGCGCGCCTCCGGGATCGTGTAGAAGTTGATGTCGATCACGTTGTCGAGCATCCGCACCGCCGTGGTGACGGTGCGCTGCAGCTTCGCGGTGTCGAGACCGTCCGCGTTCACGTGCGCCAGCATGTTGACCGAGCCCAGGTTGCAGACCGCGACCTCACCGGTCTCGGTGCCGGGGCTGGTGTTCAGCGTGATCTCGGTGCACAGGTTCGACGAGTGCACGACGCCCACGTGCTGCTGCGGCGAGCGCAGGTTGCACGGGTCCTTGAACGTGATCCAGGGGTGGCCGGTCTCGAAGAGCATGGTGAGCATCCGGCGCCACAGCTCGACCGCGCGGACCCGGCGGAAGACGCCGATCTCGCCGCGGTCGGCGGCGGCCTCGTACTCGCGGTAGCGGCGGGCGAACGCCGTGCCGTAGAGGTCGTGCAGGTCGGGCGTCTCGTCCGGGGAGAACAGCGTCCAGCCGGCGTCGGCCTCGACGCGGCGCAGGAACTCGTCGGGCACCCAGTTGGCCGTGTTCATGTCGTGGGTGCGGCGCCGGTCGTCACCGGTGTTCTTGCGGAGGTCGAGGAACTCCTCGATGTCGATGTGCCACGTCTCGAGGTAGGCACACGCCGCGCCCTTGCGCTTGCCGCCCTGGTTGACCGCCACGGCCGTGTCGCTGGCGATCTTCAGGAACGGGACGACGCCCTGGCTCTGGCCGTTGGTGCCCTTGATGTGGGCGCCCAGCCCGCGGACCGGGGTCCAGTCGTTGCCCAGGCCGCCTGAGTACTTGGCGAGCAGCGCGTTGTTCTTGTACGCCTGGAAGATCGAGTCCAGGTCGTCGTCGACGGTGGTGAGGAAGCACGACGACAGCTGCGGGCGGGTGGTGCCCGAGTTGAACAGCGTGGGCGTGGAGGCCATGAAGTCGAACGACGAGAGCAGCTCGTAGAACTCGATGGCGCGGGCCTCGCGGTCGCGCTCGCGCACCGCCAGCCCCATGGCCACGCGCAGGAAGAACGCCTGCGGCAGCTCGAAGCGCGTGCCGTGGTCGTGCTGGAAGTAGCGGTCGTAGAGCGTCTGCAGGCCCAGGAAGCCGAAGTCGAGGTCGCGCTCGGGGCGGATGGCGGCCGTGACGCGGTCGAGGTCGAACTCGGCGAGCGCGGGGTCGACGAGCTCGAGCTCGATGGCGCGCGTGAGGTAGCTGCGGAAGTACGCGGGGTACTCCGTGACCATCTCCTGGTGGCTGACCAGCCGCGGCGTGCCCGCCAGGTAGCTCGTGGCCTCACCGCGCAGCTTGTCCAGCAGCAGCCGGGCGCTGACGAACGAGTAGTTGGGCTCGGACTCGACGAGCGTGCGCGCCGCCATGATCTGCGCGAGCGCGAGCTCGTCGGCGCTGATGCCGTCGTAGAGGTTGCGCCGGGCCTCGGTGAGCACGGGCTCGGCCGAGACGTCCTCGATGCCCGCAACGGCCTCACCGACCACGTGCGTGACGCGGTCCCAGTCGAGCGGGCGGCGGGTGCCGTCGATGCCGACGACGTGCAGGGCGCTACTGGTACCGGCAGGCTTCCCCACCTGGCGGGCCCGGCTGCGCTCGTCGCGGTACAGCACGTAGGAGCGGGCGACCTGGTGGTGCTCGCCGCGCATCAGCGCCAGCTCGACCTGGTCCTGGATCTGCTCGATGTGCACGGCCGTCTCGGGGCCGGCATGGCGCTGCAGCGCGGCCTGCACCTGCCCGGTCAGCTCGGTCACGGCGTGGTGGATGCGCGACGAGGCGGCGGCGCCGTCACCCTCGACAGCGAGGAATGCCTTCGTCATCGCGACGGAGATCTTGGACGGGTCGAATGCCGAGACGGTGCCGTCGCGGCGAATCACGCGAAGTGTCGCGGAAAGGATTCGATCCGCATCGCTATCGACGGGGGGCGAACTCGGATCGGTGAGGGCCGTTCCAGGGGTCACAGTGTTCTCCTTGCGGGCTCGGCTGTCCGAGCTCGACGACCGGACGCGCATCGGTGGGCTGCGCGCGCTGGTGGCAGCGGATCGATATGCGCGTCCGACCGCTCCCGAAGCGGTGACGAGACCCTCTCCCGTTCACCGCTGTGAGGTGTTCCGGATGCGCTCCGAAGCCCACTTGTCCCGGTCCTACCCAAGCGGATGGGACCGAAGCCATCAACTCGTCGAAGACTACATGTAGTGGTGCAGGGGCCGGAACACCCCTATAGCGTGTGGCGTGTCGCTTACAGCGCGTGGCGAGAGGCGACTCACAGCTGACCTCATGGTGGGCCTGTGAGGTGCGAAGGGCTCGCTGTGCACGGTCGGTGACGGTCGGTGGACCACGACGGTTGCGCGCGGGACGGGCTGCTCGCCCGGCAGGCCGTCCGGATCCGGTTCGGCCGGGTCGCGCCCGCCCGGAGCGGCGCCGATCGAGCGCGCTGTCGAGGGAGTGGCACCGCTGTCCGATCCGGTGAATCGGGATTCTCCGCTCGCCGTTCATGGCGCTACCGTGAAAAGGGGAAGTGCCTGACCGGGCGCGTCGAGACGCTTTCCGGAATGGTGTCGGGTATTGCTGATCACCACTGGATCGCTGATCGTGCCGGCGGCGAGTGCCCAGGTTCTCGCGCTGCGGGCGCGCCCCGGCGCCGGGCTTCCGGTGGTTCGCGGGCTATTGCCGGACGGGCGCACCGCGGCGCCCCGAGGGGTGGGCGAGTGGGTTTCGCCGGAATTGTGGGTACCCGGCCGGTGAACCCGGGATGGCCGTTCCGCGTCGATGGGTGTCCGGACGGCGAGGGGCCGGCCCCGGACGTCCTCCCGGGTGGCGCCCCTCCGTCCGGGCAGGCCGCCGACGGGATTTTCGCACTGAGTGCCACAATTGCCGCCCGGGCCGCTAGGCTGCGGCTCGAGCAGACTGCGGTTGCCGATCGGGAGGATGGCGATGGCCAGCACCAGGGAGTGGTTCGAGACCGTCGCGGAGGCGCAGCGGCGGGCGAAGAAGCGGCTGCCGAAGTCGGTCTACCTGGCACTCGTGGCGGGTTCGGAGTCGGGCGTCACGCTCGACGACAACGTCGCGGCGTTCGGTGAGCTGGGGTTCCGGCCGCACATCGCCGACCTGCCGCAGACGCGTGACCAGTCCACCCACGTGCTGGGCCAGGACATCTCCTTCCCGGTGATCATCTCCCCGACGGGCGTGCAGGCCGTGCACCCGGAGGGGGAGGTGGCAGTCGCCCGCGCGGCTGCCGGCGCCGGCACGGCCATCGGGCTGAGCTCGTTCGCCAGCAAGGCGATCGAGGACGTCGCCGCGGCCAACCCGAAGACGTTCTTCCAGATGTACTGGGTGGGCACCCGGGAGCGGATCCTCGCCAGGGCCGAGCGGGCCAAGAAGGCCGGCGCGCAGGCACTGATCGTCACGCTCGACTGGACGTTCGCCACCCGCCGCGACTGGGGCAGCCCCGCCATCCCCGAGAAGTTCGACTTCAAGGCGATGCTGAAGTTCGCGCCGGAGGGCCTCTCGCGGCCGCGCTACCTCGCCGACTGGCTGCGCAGCGGCGCGCTGCCCGATCTCACCACGCCCAACCTCGCCGACCCCGGTGAGCAGGCGCCCACGTTCTTCGGCGCCTACGGCGAGTGGATGGGCACCCCGCTGCCCACGTGGGACGACATCGCCTGGCTCCGCAAGGAGTGGGGCGGTCCCTTCATGGTGAAGGGCATCATGCATCCCGACGACGCCCGCCGGGCCGTCGATGCGGGAGCCACCGCGATCTCCGTGTCCAACCACGGCGGCAACAACCTCGACGGCACGCCGGCCTCGATCCGCGCGCTGCCCGGGGTCGTCGAGGCCGTCGGGGACCAGGTGGAGGTGCTGCTCGACGGCGGCATCCGCCGCGGCGGCGACGTCGTCAAGGCCGTGGCGCTCGGCGCGAAGGCCGTGCTGGTGGGCCGCGCCTACCTGTGGGGCATGGCCGCCAATGGCGAAGCGGGCGTGGCCAACGTGCTGCAGATCCTGCGCAGCGGCATCGACGAGGCCCTGCTCGGGCTGGGCCGGGCGTCGATCCACGACCTCGTGCCGTCGGACATCATCGTGCCGCCGGGGTTCACGAAGACGCCGTAGCAGGTCACACAGGACCCGGGCCACCGGGCCTGCAGCCTTGTCGTCGTTGACGCGCGCACCCCCGGCGATGATCTTCTCGACGCGGGTCCGGCGCGTCGACTCGTAGGTGGCGAACGCGCCGTCGACGGTCGGGCGATCGCGCAGCGCGCGGGCGAGTTCCAGCGAGCTCTCGATCGCCTGCGACGCACCCTGGCCCGAGCTGGGCGAGGTGGGATGGGCGGCGTCGCCGACGAGGACGACGCGCCCGCGGGTGCCACGTCCGCACGGTCGGGATGTCCTCCAGCAGGACGTCGTCGGCGCCGATCTGCCGCAGCGCGTTGCGGCCGTTGGGGGACAGGGCAGGGCGCCGATGATCGCTGCGTGCTCGATGCTCACTGCTGTCCTCCGAACGTCTCGGTCCATGCCTGCTGGTAGACCGGTTTGATGTCGCGCTCCTTGCCGTACTCGACGAACCGGCGCGCCATCTCGTACGGGTGCATCGGTCCGGTGAGCAGGCCGGCCAGCACGGCGAGCGCCAGCGGGTTGCCCACGGCACGACGGGTCATGTCGCCACCTCTCTGGTCGGGATCGACTGTGCGATACCGAATAGTCGATGTCGACTATTCGGAGAAGACGTCCTCCAGGAACGCTGCGAGTGCCGCGAACGACCGCGCGTCGGCCACCGCGTCGTAGGCGACGCCCGGGCCGGGCGACGGGGTCGTGTGGGTGAAGCCGTGCTGCGCACCGCCGAGCACCAGCAGTTGCCAGTCGGCATCCGCCGCGCTCATCTCGGCGGTGAAGGCCAGCACGTCGGCCATCGGGACGTGCGGATCGAGCGCGCCGTGGCAGGCGAGGACGGGCGCCGAAATCGCGGCGGCGCCGCCGTGGCGGGCGGCGAGGCTGCCGTGGATGCTCGCGACGCCGGCGAGAGCCGTGTCGCCGCGGGCCATTTCCAGCACGGTCATGCCGCCGAAGCAGTAGCCGACCGCGGCGATCCGGCCGTCGACGCCAGGGTGGGCCACGAGGGCGCGCAACCCGGCGCCGGCCCGGCGGCGCAGGGCCGCCGGGTCACTGGTGAGCGCGGTGATCACGGCCATGGTGCGGTCGCGGTCGCCCGCGACGCCGTCGCCGTACATGTCGCACGCCAGTGCGACGTAGCCGAGGTCGGCGATGCGCTCGGCCTGGGTGCGGGCGTGGTCGTCGAGGCCGGCGCCGCCGTGCACGACGAGTACGCCGGGGCCCGGGTTGCGGTGCCGGTCGACCAGGTGGCCGGTGAGAGGCGTCCGACCATCCTGATAACGCAGAGGATTCATTCTCGAACAATAGCGAGAGCGTAATGCACTATAGCATATTCGACAATTTGTCGCTATCCGCCGGAATGGTGAGATCCGGAGACGATGTCGAACGCGTGCTGCCGGTGCTCGGCGAACAGGCGGCGTGACCTCGTCGCATCGCGGCTGGTCAGAGCCGCGGCGAGCGCGCCGTGCTCGGCCGTCACGTGCGCGCTGTAACCCTTGTCGCTGACGCCGATGCGGATCAGCAGGAACAGGTGGACCTGTGAGCGGATCGCTTGCCAGGCCGCCTCCAGGCGGCGATGGTGGGCGGCCGCGTAAACGGCGTCATGGAACGCGAGATCGAGCGCGACGGAGGCGTGCGGGTCGGCCGTATCGCCCATCCGGTCGGCCGCCGCCTGCACGGCGTGCAGGTCCTGGTCGTCGGCGTGCTGGACGAGCCGGGTGACGGCCAGTTCCTCCAGCGCGCCGCGGAGGCTGTCGAGCTCCTCGGCGTCGGCGGGGGACAGGGTGGTGACCGTGGTGCCGCGATGCCACTCGCTGTGGACCAGCCCTTCGCGTTCCAGGCGCAGCAGCGCCTCCCGGACCGGTCCGCGGCTGACCCGGAGCGTGGTGGCCAGTTCGACCTCGCGCAGCGGCGCGCCCGGGGCGTAGATCCCGGTGAAGATCGCGTCGCGGATCCGGTCGGCGATCTCGTCGGCCATGCCGCGGCGACGGGCCGGCGCCATACCGGATGTACTCATGTCTGAATGTTAACATTATGGCATGCCTGAGCTTCCCCGGTTCCACCTCGCCGTTCCCGTCGACGATCTGGCCGCCGCCGCCCGCTTCTACGGCGAGGGTCTGGGGTGCGAGCGGGGACGCAGTTCGGACCGCTGGATCGACTGGAACCTGCGTGGCCACCAGTTCGTCACCCATCTCGCGCCGGTGCCGCCGCGGGTCAGCAACCCGGTCGACGGGCACGACGTCCCGGTGCCGCACTTCGGGTTGCTGCTCGGCGTGGCGGAGTTCCACGCGCTGGCGGCGCGGCTCCGTGAGCTCGGCACGGCCTTCGTCATCGAGCCCTACCTGCGCTTCGCCGGGCAGCCCGGCGAGCAGTGGACGATGTTCCTCGCCGATCCGGCCGGCAACGCGCTGGAGTTCAAGGCCTTCGCCGACGACGCTCAGGTCTTCACCACCTAGCTATAACCCCAAAAATCTCTGGCGGTGGTATAGATTGGGGTTATACGCCAACGAGGAGGCTGCGATGCCGAAGATCAACGTGTATGTGTCCGACGAGCTCTCCGACGCGATCAAGGACGCAGGCGTGCCCGTCTCACCCGTCTGCCAGCGCGCGCTGGAGCAGGCCGTGAGCCAGATCGCGACGGTGCGGGCGGTGGCGGCGGCCGATCTCGACGCCGGCGACCCGGCCGCCGGGCTCGTTCGCTTCACGGCCCGGGCCCAGAAGGTGGTGGCACTCGCCGCGGAGCAGGCGCGCGCCCGCGCCACCCCGGGCGTCGCCACCACCGACCTGCTCGGCGGCATCCTCGCCGAAGGCTCCAACCTCGCGATCCGCGTGCTGCGCGCCGTCGAGGTCGACCTCGATCAGCTGCGGGTCGAGCTACGCCGAGCCGGGGGTGGAGAGCCGACGGCGGGCTCCGAAGCCCGCCGTCTCACCGCTGCGGCGGCCGCGGCGTTGGAGGCCGCCGTCACGGAGTCGATCTCGCTGGGACACAACTTCGTCGGCTGCGAGCACCTGTTGCTGGGGCTGACCGCCGATCCCGACGGCGAGGCCGGCGCGCTCCTGCGGGCCCAGGGTGCCGAGCACCGGACCGTCCGGCGCGCTGTCGTCGCCGCGCTGGCCGGTTACTCCCACCTGCGTGAGCAGGGGCAGTCGCAGCCGGCCGCGACGTCCGTCGAGGCGCTCGTGGGCGACGCGGTCCGTCGGCAGCTCGCGCCGGTCGTCGAGCGGCTGGCGGTGCTGGAGGATCGGGTGGGCTCGGCCGGTTGAGCGAGGCGGGCTGAGCGCGGGCCCTATGGCAGCGTCGGGAGCAGCCGGGGCTCCCGGCGCGCCCGCGTTGCCGCCTCGAACGCGGCCGCCAGGTCGATCAGCGTCGCTTCGGTGCCGCGTCCCGCGAAGAACGAGACCCCGATCGGCAGTGGCCCGGCCGCTCCGGCCGGTACCGCGATGTTCGGGTAGCCCGCCACCGCGGCCGGCCGCGAGGAGCCGACGCTGCCGGCATCACCCGCCTCGTAGTCGATCGCCCAGGCCGGGCCGTTGGTGGGCGCCATGATCGCGATCAGGTCGTGCCGGGCGAGCGTCTCGTCGATGCAGCGCCGGGCCAGCTCCGTGACGGTGGCGCGCTGCCTGCGGTAGTCGGGATCATCGCCGTCGGGGGCGGCCGCGGAGTGCTCGAAGAGCTCCTGGCCGAAGCGCGCGAGCGCCACCGGGTCCTGCTCGTTGAACGCCATGAGTGCGGGAAGGGTCTGCGGTGCGTCGGGCCGGGTGCGCAGGTACGGCTCGAGGTCGCGGCGGAACTCGGTGAGCATCGCCGGGTACTCGGCCTCGTCGATCTCGCGGGCGAACGGCAGCACCACGTCGATCACCGTGGCACCCTGCGCGACCACCGTGTCCACCGCAGCGGCGAACACCCGGTCGGCGTCGGCGTCCGCCCCGGCCTTGCGCCACACTCCGATCCTGGTGCCGCGCAACGCATCCGGGCCGATCGGGTAGGCGCGACCGGCCAGCACGCCGAGGGTGAGGGCGGCGTCGATCACGTGCCGCGCCATCGGTCCGGCCGTGTCCTGCTCCGCGCTGAGCGGGACGATGCCGGTGCCGTCGACGAGCCCGAGGGTCGGCTTGAGCCCGACGATCCCGTTGATCCCGGCCGGGCAGACGATCGAGCCGTCGGTCTCGGTGCCGATCGCCACCTGGCACAGAGCGGCCGCCACCGCCGCGCCGGAGCCGGACGACGAGCCGCACGGGGAGCGGTCGAGCACGTGCGGGTTCACCGTCTGCCCGCCCACGCTCGACCAGCCCGACGTCGAGTGGGTGGAGCGGAAGTTGGCCCACTCCGACAGGTTGGTCTTGCCGAGCACGACGGCCCCTGCGGCGTGCAGCACCGTCACGAGCGCGGCGTCGCGGGCGGGCGGGGCGCCGGTGAGGGCGCGGGACCCGGCGGTGGTGGGCAGGTCGGCGGTGTCGATGTTGTCCTTGAGCAGCACCGGGATGCCGTCGAGCGGGCCGCGCAGGGTGCCGGCCCGGTGCCGCGCGTCGCTGGCGGCGGCCTGCCCGGAGGCCGTGGGGTCGAGCGCGATGACGGCCCGGATCCGGTCGTCGAGCTCCTCGATGCGCTGCAGGTAGGCCAGCGTCAGCGCGACGGCGGTGAGCTCGCCGCCGTCGCGCAGCTCCTGCAGGTGCGGGATGGTGGCGGAACCGAGGTCGGGTACCTGCATGGGGAGAGCCTAGATTCCGTCCATGACTGCCTTCGATGTGATCAACCCTGCGACCGGGGACGTCGTCGAGTCCGTGGCGCTGACGTCGCTCGAGGAGACCGATGCCGCGATCGCTGCGGCGCAGGCGGCATTCGCGGGCTGGCGCGCGGTGGCGCCGGGCGATCGGGCCCGGCTGCTGCGCCGCTTCGCCGACGCCGTGGATGCCGACCGGGAGAACCTCGCGCAGCTCGAGGTGCGCAACGCCGGCCACACGATCGGCAACGCGCGCTGGGAGGCCGGCAACGTCCGCGACGTGCTGCACTACTACGCCGCCGCGCCCGAGCGGCTGTCCGGACGTCAGATCCCGGTGCCGGGCGGGGTCAACATCACCTTCCACGAGCCGCTCGGCGTCGTCGGCGTGATCGTGCCGTGGAACTTCCCGATGCCGATCGCCGGTTGGGGCTTCGCGCCGGCGCTCGCCGCGGGCAACACGGTCGTGCTCAAGCCCGCCGAGCTGACGCCGCTGACGGCCGTCCGCCTCGGCGAGCTGGCCCGCGAGGCCGGCCTCCCCGACGGCGTGTTCACGGTGCTGCCGGGCAAGGGCTCGGTGGTCGGCAACCGGTTCGTGACGCATCCGCTGGTGCGCAAGGTCGTCTTCACCGGCTCCACCGACGTCGGCAAGCAGATCATGGCGGGCTGCGCGGCGCAGGTGAAACGCGTGACGCTCGAGCTCGGAGGCAAGAACGCCAACATCGTCTTCGCCGACTCCGACCTGGAGAGGGCCGCCGCCACCGCGCCCTACGGCGTGTTCGACAACGCCGGGCAGGACTGCTGCGCGAGCTCCCGGATCCTGGTGCAGGACAGCGTCTACGACCGGTTCATGGAGCTGCTCGAGCCTGCCGTCAAGGGGGTGGTGGTGGGCGACCCGGCGTCGGAGCAGACCGAGATGGGCCCGCTGATCTCCGCGCACCACCTGCGGTCGGTGTCGTCGTACGTCCCCGCCGACGCGCCCGTCGCGTTCCGCGGCAGCGCGCCGGAGGGGCCCGGCTTCTGGTTCCCGCCCACGGTCGTCACCCCGACCGCACCCGATGATCCCCTGATCACCGACGAGGTCTTCGGCCCGGTCGTCGCGGTGGTGCGCTTCACCGACGAGGCCGACGCGATCCGGATGGCCAACAGCACCGAGTACGGGCTCTCGGGCTCGATCTGGACCAACGACCTCGGCCGCGCGCTGCGCGTCTCCCGCGCGGTGGAGGCCGGCAACCTCTCGGTCAACTCGCACTCGTCGGTGCGCTACTGGACACCCTTCGGCGGCTTCAAGCAGTCGGGGCTGGGGCGCGAGCTGGGCCCGGATGCGGTGGCGGCCTTCACGGAGGTCAAGAACGTCTTCCTGAGCACGCAGGAGTAGCGCCCGACCGCGCCGATGTGGTGGCCACCGCGCCGATGTCGGGACGTTGGCGCGGTGGCGATTTGGTTGGCGCGGTGGTGCGGGCCGGGCGGGCGTTTCTGGCGGCGCCAACGTGGTGGCCACCGCGCCGATGCTGGGACGTCGGCGCCGTGGCTATCTGGTTGGCGCGGTGGGGCGTGCTGGCGGCGCCGACGTAGTGGCCACCGCGCCGATGTCGGGGCGTTGGCGCGGTGGCGAATTGGTTGGCGCGGTGGGGGCGTGCTGGCGGCGCCGACGTAGTGGCCACCGCGCCGATGTCGGGACGTTGGCGCGGTGGCCATCTGGTTGGCGCGGTGGGGTGGGTGACCGCGAGATTCGCGGATCGGGCCCGCCGGCGGGCGTCGGCGTCGATGCTGTTCGGCATGCGATCCGTGTACCTGCGCCCCGAACTGCTGACCGAGGGATACACCGACAAGGAGCTGCGTCGCCTGCGACGGCGTGGCGAGCTGAGCGTCGTCCGGCCCGGCGCCTACGTGCCGGGTGCCCCGCCCGGCGAGCCGGAGGCGCGACACCTGCTCCTGCTCGAGGCCGAGCTGGAGCACCTGGCCGAGAACTCCGTCGTGAGCCACGTGTCCGCCGCCGTTCTGCACCGGCTGCCGATCTGGGGCCTGCCGCTCGGGCGGGTGCACGTCACGCGCCACCGCGGCCGCTCCGGAAGCCGGCCCGGCGGACGGGTGCACGTCCACACGGCGCGGCTCGCCGCGTCGGACGTGGTCCGGATCGGCGGTGCGCCGGTCACGTCGATCGGACGCACCCTGGCCGACATCGCCCGGTCGGCAGGCTTCGAGACCGCCGTCGCCATGACCGACGGGGCGCTGCACAAGCACCGCGTCAGCCCGGCGGAACTGCAGGAGGTGCTGGCGAGCATGCGTCGGTGGCCGGGGGTGCCGGCTGCGCGGCGGGTGTTCGCGTTCGCCGACCCGGGCAGCCAGAGCGTCGGCGAATCGCGCAGCCGCATCGCGATCGCCCGCGCGGGTCTCCCCGCGCCGATCCTGCAGTGGAACGCCGTCGGCGGTGATCAGGTCGACTTCTACTGGCCGCAGCTGCGCACTGTCGGTGAGTTCGACGGCAAGGTCAAGTACGGGCGGTTGCTGCTGCCCGGGGAGGATCCGGCAGCCGCCGTGTACCGGGAGAAGGTGCGCGAGGACCGCATCCGCGCCACGGACAAGCACATGGTCCGGTGGGCCTGGGACGAGATCGACGACTTCGGTCCGGTGGCCGCGCGCATCCGGGCGGGTGCCCGCCCGATCTGACCGTGCAACCGTCGGCCATGCGGTGGGTTCGTGGTCGAGACGAGTCCAATGCGCCAACGTGACGTGGCATCATGGCGCGCTGTGACAGCACGACAGGCCCGCGCGACCGAGTCCGAGGGCCCGCGCCCGCAGTTCGGGGTGATCGAGCAGCAGCGCGCGCACGAGTACGTCGCCGAGCAGATCCGGCGCCAGATCGGGCTGGGCATCATCGCCCCGGGCGAGGCGCTGCCGCCCGAGCGGGAGCTGGCCCGGCTGTTCGGGGTCGGGCGCGTCACGGTGCAGCTGGCCGTCGGCGTGCTGGAGGCCGATCGGCTGATCGAGACGCGGCGCGGGCGCGGCGGCGGGTCGTTCGTGCTCGCGCCGTCCAAGCGCGAGGGCACCCTCGACTACCGCGTGCTCGAGGTGGCCCAGTCGGCCGACCTGATCCGCGAGGCCATCGAGTACCGCATGGTCGTCGAGCCCGCCGCGGCCCGGATCGCGGCGCGGCTGCGCACCGAGTCGCAGCTCGCGGAGATCCGGCTCGCCGCGCAGCGGCTCGGTGACGCGACCAACGACGCCGAGTTCATGCGCGAGGACACCGCGTTCCACCTCGCGATCGCCCGTGCCACCGGCAACCGCTTCGTCTTCGCGGCGCTGGAGCAGACGCGCCTGCACCTCAACGCGCTGCTCGCGCTGCTGCCGGAGAGCCCGGCCTGGCACCGGCTCTCGGTGGAGGAGCACGACGGCGTGCTCGCCGCGCTCGCCGAGCAGGACGGCGACGCCGCCGAGTCGCTGATGCGCGAGCACGTGGAGCGCACCGGGCGCAGCATGCACAGCCTGCTGAAGTCGTTGGCGCCCAAGGCTTCCCGGCGCAACGGCAGCTTCTGACCTTCCGGCAACGGGGGAGGAACGACCTCAAGCAGGGCGCTGCTGATCGTCGGGGACCTTGCCCCCGATGTCGGCGGCGAAGCCGACCACCGCCTGGTCGATGCGCCGCAGCATCCGGGCGACGGTGAGGAGCTGGGCCCGGCGGGGGAGTTCCTCGGTGCGCGCGGCGAACGCCTCGGCGGCGTCCACCACCTCCTCCGCCGACCGGAACGGGCCGGGGTCGCGGTGGCGCAGCAGCTGGCGCAGCGCGTCCAGGTTGGACCGGACCCGTTCGACGGCGGGTTCGAGCGTGGTCGCCCAGCCCGGCGCGGCGCCGCTGTCGGAGATGCGGGCGATGCGCCGGATGTAGTGGTCGACACCGGTGAGCACCCGCAGCGCGCGCTGGTAGCTGCCGCGCCCGCGGCGGCGGGGCAGCGGGTTGTCCAGCGGCTTCGCGCGCAGCCGCAGCACGCCCAGCGCGTCGTCCATCGCCCTGGCCAGCTCGACGGGTGCCGTCTCGGGCTCGCGCCCCACCAGCCGGTCGACGGCGGCGTCGAGCGTGGAATCCGCCGAGTCGACCAGGGTGTCGAGCGCGTCGCCGAACGCCTCCCGGGTGCCCGTCGGCAGCACGAGGTAGCCGGCGAGCATGCCCAGCGCCGCGCCGGCGGCCGTCTCGGCGATGCGCAGCAGCAGCGTCTCGACGCTGAACTGGCCGATGAGGCCGTACAGCAGCGCCAGCACGGCGGTGACCCAGAACGCCATCAGCGCCTGTGACACCCGCACCAGGTAGAGCGCGAAGAACACGCACCCGAACATCAGGATCAGGGCGGGGACGGCCGCGTCGCCGACGAGCAGCGCCAGTCCCATGCCCGCGGCCACCCCGCCGATCGTGCCGATCACGCGCTGGGTGCCGCGGCTCAGCACGTCGCCCCGGCTGGTGGTGCCGGCGAACACGACGAACGCCGCGATCACCGCCCAGTACCAGCGGGCGGGGGAGATCAGCTCGCCGAGCACGATCGCGAGACTCGTCGCGACGCCCACCTGCACGGCCACGCGGGTGGTGGGCAGCAGCCCCGGGGTCGTGGTGGTGGCCGCCACGGGGTCGCGGCGGGGCTCGGGCTCGTCGGGGAGGTCGGCGTGCAGGTCGGCTGGGCGATCGGCGGGGCGGTCGGGGTGGGGGTCGTCGTGAGCGGCGACGCCGCGGTGCCCGGCGATCGCCGGTGCCGCGGCCGCCGCCGAGGACTCCAGCGCGTTGGACAGCCGGACGATCGCGAACGCCACGCGCTGGGCGCGGTCGCCGAGCCCGTCGGTCTCGGCCACGATCGACGCGACGCTGCGGCGGGAGCTGTCGAGCAGTGCCGACACGACGCTCGGCTCGGTGCCGGTGGCCGTGGCCGCGCCCAGCGACTGCAACCCCGCCGCCAGCGTGCGACGGACGTCGTCGGGGAACGGCTCACCCTGCACGAGCCGGCGGGTGGCCACCGAGAGCCGCTCCGCGGCCAGCTCGGCATCGAGCACCCGCAGCTCCAGCGCCTCGTCGTGCTCGGCGCCGGGGTGGTCGTCACGCTCCAGCCGGTCGACGACCAGCAGCGCCGTCTCGTTGAGCTTCGTGCGCGCGCTGCGGACGTCGACGAGCTCGCGTTCGATGTCGGCCGCGGTCGCGTCGGGGGGCAGCTGCAGCAACCCGGCCACGGCCTCGACGAGCGCGTGCACGTGCGCCCGGAACGCGCGGGAGAGCCGCGCGAGCGTGCGCTCGGAGTGCTCGGTGAACAGGAAGCCGCGCAGCAGCAGCGTGGAGCCGATACCGATCACGGTGGCCACCAGCAGTGACGGCAGCTGGGCGACCGCGGCCTGCAGGAATTGGGTGAAGAAGTAGCCGAAGAAGGCCGCCATGCCCAGCGCGTTGCCGCGGGGGCCCCACCGGCGGATGTAGGCCGCGACCACCATGACCACGACGAACACGGCGTCGGCGACGATGCGGTGCGGGGCGAGCAGGGTGCCACCGGCCACCGCCCCGAGCGCCGGCAGCAGCATGAGGGCGGTGGTGACGCGCAGCCGTCCGAGCTCGGGTTCGTTGACGGCGAGGTTGCTGGCCATCGCGAGCACGCCGGCGATCAGCACCACCGTGATCGGCTCGCCGGTGAGCGCCCTGATCACGGACATGATGACCACGGCCAGCGCCATCGACAGCGCCGCGATCCCGCCGAAGCGCAGGCGCACGAGACCGGGGTCGACCCCCGTCAGCGTCGTGCGGAGCTCGGTGAGCCGCGACCGCCAGTGCACCCTGGCAGTCTCGCACGGTCCGCGCGGGGCACCAGCAACACGCTTGACGGCCCGAAGCTATGGAGCGTAGCTTTTTAGCTATGAGCAATAGCAAGCGTCGTTGTGCCTAGGGCCGGCCTCTCCACGTCCGCCGTCGTGGACGCCGCGGTCGCGGTGATCGACGAGCAGGGTGTGTCGGGGCTGACGCTGGCCGCCGTCGCCGCGCGAACCGGGGTCGCGGCGCCGTCGCTCTACAAGCACGTCCGCGGTCTCGCCGACCTCGGCACGCTCGTCGCCGTGCGGATCCTCGACGAGATGACCGAGCGGTACACGGCGGCGGTCATGGGACGCAGCGGCGCCGACGCCGTCGCATCGCTGATGCGGGCCTGCCGGTCCTACGTGACCGCCCACCCGGGGCGCTACGCCGCCGTGCCGATGGACCCGCTGCACGACGCGGCGCTGCAGGCCGCGGGCACGCGGCTGCTCGAGGTCGTCTTCGCCACGCTGCGCGGCTACGGCCTCGACGACTCCGCCGCCGTGCACGCCACCCGGCGGTTGCGGGTGATCGTGCACGGCTTCGTGTCCATCGAGGCGGCCGGCGGGTTCGGCCTCCCGGAAGGCCTCGACGACACGTTCGAGCAACTGATCCACATGTACGTCACCGACTTGTCCACCAGGGAGAACTGATGTCCACCACGTCCTCACGCACCCGCCTCGGCGCGCTCGCACTCGCCGTAGCAGGTGTCCTGTTCCTGCTCTACCCGGCCCTGCGGCCGTGGAACGACGAGACCACCGCCGCCGGCGCGCTCGCGTCCATGGGTTCCGGCGCCTGGGTCGCGGCCCACCTGTTCGCCATGATCGGCTTCATCCTCGTACCGCTGGGTCTGCTCGCGCTGGTCCCGCTCGTCCGCGGCACCCGCGGCGAGTCGCTGGCCCTACCCGCGGTGCTCGTGACCTGGATCGGGGCCGGCCTCACGCTGCCCTACTACGGTGCGGAGGACTTCGCCCTGCACGCCATCGCGGGCCAGGCCGCCGGTGGCGGGTTCGACCTGCCCGCCATGGCCGACGCGGTGCGCTTCGGCCCTGTCGCCGCCACGACGTTCGCGCTCGGGCTGCTGTCGCTCGGCGGCGGTGCCGTGCTCGCCGCGATCGCCGTCACCCGCTCCGGAGTGCTCGCGCGCGGGAGCGCCGTCCTGTTCGCCGTCGGCTTTGCGCTGTTCATCCCGCAGTTCTTCGGTCCGCCTGCGCTGCGCGTCGTCCACGGCGTCATCCTCGCCGCCGGGCTGATCCAGCTGGCCGTGGCGATGAGCCGGGTGCAGAAGCGGAACCGGACGCCGGAGCCGGTTCCCGCGCCCTGAGAACGGGAACCCCCCGGCAACGCTGCACCGTCGGGGTGCGCGCGAGGAGGAGCACCGATGAGCGGCAGTACGGGTGACCGGCTGGTGGCCGACTTCTACGACTACGAGTCGCTGCTGACCGGCGAGGAGCGCAAGATCCTCGTCACGGCCCGCGAGTTCCTGCAGGCCGAGGTCGCGCCGCTGGTCACGGAGTACTGGGCCCGGGGGGAGTTCCCCCGGGAGCTCATCGGCAGGTTCCGCGAGCTCGGGTTCGCCGCGCTGGCCTACGAGGGCTACGGCGAGCCCCGTCCCGCCGCCACCAACCTGCTCACGGGCATGCTGGCCATGGAGTACTCCCGCGTCGACGCCTCGGTGGCCACGTTCCTCGGCGTCCACAGCGGGTTGGCCATGTACAGCGTGTACTTCGGCGGTGATCAGGAGCAGCGGGACCGCTGGCTGCCCGCCATGGCCTCGATGGACCTGATCGGCGCCTTCGCGCTGACCGAACCGCTGGACGGTTCCGACGTCGCGGGTGGCATGCAGACCACGGCTCGGCGCGAGGGCGCGACCTGGATCCTCGACGGCGCCAAGAAGTGGATCGGCAACGCCACCTTCGCCGACATGGTGGTCGTGCTGGCCCGTGACGTCGACGACGACGAGGTCAAGGGCTTCGTCGTGCCGAAGGACGCCGCCGGCATGGACGTCGTCAAGATCGAGAACAAGGTGGCGTTGCGGATCGTCGAGAACGCGGAGATCACCCTGACCGGCGTCCGGGTGCCCGAGTCCGACCGCCTGCAGAACATCGGCTCCTTCCGCGACGTCGCGGAGATCCTGCGGGCCACCCGCGGCGGCGTGGCCTGGCAGGCGCTGGGCGTGATGGTCGGCGCCTACGAGCTGGCGCTGGCCTATGCGAAGCAGCGCCAGCAGTTCGGGCGCCCGATCGCGGGGTTCCAGCTGGTGCAGGACCTGCTGGTGCGCAGCCTCGGCAACATCACCGCGTCCTGGGGGATGCTCGTGAGGCTGGCCGGCCTGCAGGACTCCGGTGTCGTCGAGGACGAGCACTCGGCGCTGGCCAAGGCGTTCGTCACGGCCCGGATGCGGGAGGTGGTGGCGTGGGGTCGGGAGATCTTCGGCGGCAACGGGATCGTGCTCGACAACGACATCGCCCGCTTCTTCGCCGACGCCGAGGCAATCTACTCCTTCGAGGGCACCCGCGAGATGAACACCCTCATCGTCGGCAAGGCCATCACGGGGGAGAGCGCGTTCGTGTGAGGTGGTGAGCCTGCTCAGGCGCGGCCGGGCAGCAGGACGATCGCCGCGCCGGGCACCCGGGCCTCGAGGTCCCGGTGCGCCTGCGCAGCCTCGTCGAGCCGGTAGGTGCGCACCTCGCGCTTGCCGAACACGCCGTCGCGCCAGGCTCGGAAGACCTCGTCGGCGGCGTCGAGCAGCGTCGCCCGGTCCGGCAGGTGCGTGAAGGTGGGGGTCTGCGTGACCGCGATCCGGCGCCGCTCCAGGTCGGCGGTGTCGAGGTCGGGAGGCCCCGATGCGGCGCCGAGCAGGTCGAGCGTGGCGCCGTCGCGCAGCACCGCCACCGCCTCGGCGAACGTCGCCTGCCCGACGGCGTCGTAGAGGACGTCCACGCCCCCGGCCGCGGTTGTTGCCAGCTCGCCCGTGCCCGCGACCACCACGTTCTCGAGTCCGAGTGCACGCGCGGCGGCAGCGCGATCCGCGCTCGCCACCAGCCCGATCACCGTGGCGCCCAGGTGCTGCGCCCAGGGCGCGAGCAGCGAACCGACACCCCCGGTCGCGCCGGTGACCAGCACCGTCTCGCCCGGCTGCACCGCGTGCACGCGCCGCAGGCGACCCCAGGCCGTGAGCCCCTTGGCGAGCAGCGCGACCGCATCGGGCGCCGGGACGTCCGCGGGCAGCGGGATCAGGTCGGCCGCGGCGATGAGCCTGGTCTCGGCGTACGCGCCGGGGGTGAAGTAGTAGCCGACCCGGTCGCCGAGCGCGACCCCGTCCACCTCGGGACCGACCGCGTCGACGGTGCCGGCGCCCTCGCCGCCGATCACCGTCGGGAGCGGGCCGGTCGGGAACGTGCCGGTGCGGAAGTAGGTGTCGACGAAGTTGACGCCGATCGCCTCCTGCCGCAGGCGCACCTGCCCCGCTGCCGGCTCGCCCACCGTCTCGTCCTCGAACCGCAACACCTCGGGACCGCCGTGCTCGTACAGCCGCACCACACCGCTCATCATCGCGCTCCGGTCTTTCCTACTGATTGGTCGGAAACTGAACCTAGCATCGGTGTGGGATGCTGTCGAGGTGGCCTACCGATTGGTCGGAAAGTGCGGTGGAAGATGGCGAGGACGGGACGACCGCGTGCCTTCGACACGGACGCGGCGCTCGACGCGGCGCTGCTGACGTTCTGGCGCTACGGCTACGAGGGCACCTCGCTCACCGCGCTCACGGAGGCGATGGGGATCAACCGCCCGGCGCTGTACCTGGCCTTCGGCGACAAGAAGGGCCTGTTCCTGCGCGCGCTCGACCGCTACGCGGCGGTCTACGGCGCTTTCACGGTCGCCGCGCTCGACGAGCCCACCGCGTGCGCGGTGACGGCCGAGTACCTGCGCCGGTGGGTGTTGCAGCTGACGAATCCCGAGCATCCCGCTGGCTGCTTCACCGTGCAGACCGGCCTGACGTGCAGCGCGGAGAATCACGAGATCCGTGACGAGCTCGCCCGGCGCCGTGGACTCGGCGAGATCGCCCTGCACGAGCGGTACGAGCGGGCCGGTGCCGAGGACGACCCGCTCCCGGCGGGCCAACCGCCCGCGGCACTCGCCCGGTTCGTCTCGACAGTCGGGATGGGTCTCGCTGTGCAGGCCGCGGGCGGCGCGGGCCGTGCGGAGCTGGGCGAGACCGTCCGCACGGCGCTTGCGGTGATCGGCTGCTCGCCCTGATTCGCGTCGCGAACGCGTGCCCCGTCAGCGCACCTCGATGCGCGCCACGTGGACGCCGCTGCGCTCGGCGTCGGTCACGAAGATCCCGGGGACGTCGGCGGTGAAGGCGATGGTGCCGGTTCCGCCCGCCGGCACCATCGCGTCCAGCTCGTAGCCGTGCAGGACCAGGTTCTCGTCGACGTCGCTGCGCATCGAGAGCTCGACCCTGCTGCCCAGCGGGACCCGCGTCCGGAGCAGGCCCCCCTGGGGAGCGCCGGCCACGAACTTGATGGTGATGTGCTGCGGCGACCCCGTCATGGCGGCCCGGCCTGCCGGGAAGGCGGCGCATCCGGAACTCACGCCGACGGCCGCGGCGACCAGCACGGCGAGCACTGCTCTCGGCGCACGCATCGGGCGGTGGCTCCTCGACGTCGATGCGGCCTGGTCGGCCAGCGGTCGGGGGAGGTTAGCGCTCGGTGGTGCCCGGCACCGCGTCGACGGGTGGTGACGCGCCCCGCGCCGCCCGTCTCGAGCCCATCAGGTGACGCCCCTGATCCTCGTCACGAGCAGCGCCCCGACGACCGCCAACCCGCCGGCCACGAGGTAGAGGGTGAGGTAACCGCCGAGCGTGGTGACGATGACGCCGGCGACGACCGTGGCCAGCAGTGACGGCAGGGTGCTCGTGATCGCGATGATGCCGAGGTCCTTCGCGCGGTCCACCGAGGCCGGGAGCACCTCGGTGACCAGCGCGAGGTCGACCGCGGTGTACGTGCCGTAGGCGATGCCGAGCAGGACGGCCCCGACCACGGCGGCCGTCCACGTCTGCAGGCAGAGGATCACGAGAGCGGCGGCGACGCCGCTGCCGGAGACGATCACGAACACCTTCCGCCGCGCGATCCGGTCCGACAGCGGACCGGCGACGACGGCCGTGGCCGCCACCGCGATCGCGTACAGCAGGGTCAGGATGAACACGCCGGTGGCCGGATCGGTGTAGCCGACGGCATCCTGCAGGTAGAACAGCAGGTAGACGGTGCCGACGGCGTTGCCCAGGTTGATCAGCAGGCGCGAGAGCCATGCCCAGCCGAAGTCGGGGTGCTCGCGCGGGCTGATCCAGTACCCGGCGAGGATCGCCCGCACCCCGACGGGCGGGCGCCACGCACTCGGGAGCACGGCATCGTTGCCGAACAGCACGTTGGGGATCAGGAACAGCAGCACGATCCCCGCGCACACCAGGTACGCGACGGTCGGACGGCCGGCGCCGAACGCGGCCGCCAACCCGGTGCCGGCGAGCACGCCCACGGTGGTGGCCAGCGCGACGACACCGCCGACGGTGGCCCGCTGCGCGTGCGGCACCTGGTCGGGCAGGAACGCGGTCAGCGAGCCCAGCATCGTGTTGAGCCCGGCCTGCGTGAGGCACCAGCCGATCACGAAGAGGCCGACGCCGTCCGCGACCGACAGCACCACCAGACCCGCAGCCGCCACCAGACCGCCGCCGACGACCCACGGCACCCGCCGCCCGAACCGTGACGTCGTCCGGTCGGACAGGGCGCCGACCAGCGGGTTGACCACCATCGACGTCAATCCGCCCAGCCCGCTCGCCAGTCCGAACACGAACTCCTTGCCGGCGGGGGCGATAGCGGCGGCATGCAGGCCCAGCAGCACCTGCAGGGGTGCGTACCAGGCGATCCACATGCCGACGAGGTTCAGGGAGAGCCTGCTCGTCCATCCGATCCCGACCCGCTCCGTCGGATCCCGCAGGGCAACGGGGAGCTCGGGCTCCCTGGCGGTGGACACGGCGAACGCTGACCCGGGAACGTCCACCGACCGGCCTTGCCGACTACTCCGGCGTGACCTCGGCCATCTCCGACCAGGCCTCTCCGTCGAGGGCCTGGTAGTTGATCTTCGGGCGCTCGGTGATCATGGCCGGCATCCAGGCGAAGAAGTTGGTGGCGTGCTCGGTGGCGACGTGCGCCGAGCCCGCGTCACCGTCGGCGAACACCTCGACGATGGCGAACTCGTTCGGGGACTCGCCGTTCTCGTAGTAGTCGAACGAGACGTTGCCGGGCTCCGAACGCACGTCGGCGGTGTACTTGCTGACCCCGGCAAGCCACTCGTCGCGCTTCTCCGGCTTGATCTTGGCTTTGAGGACGATGAGGATCACGGATGCCTCCCGCGGAGTCGGACCATGGCGGAGCGCAGTCTTCCACGGGACAGCCCGGGGCGGCGTCTCATGTAGCGACGCACCTGATCATGCGGGTAGTGCAGGCTCCACCGTGATCGCCTCCGGAACGGCGGTGGGCGCGAGGATGCGGTCGACGGCGTCGGTCATGTGCGCGGCCAGCACCTCGGTGAGGCGTGCGGCGTCACCGTCGCGGATCGCGTCGCGCAACGCCCGGTGCTCGGCGATCAGCGGACCGGCCGGTGGCGCGGTCTGCTGCAGCGCGGCGAGACACATCCGCGTCTCGACGAGCAGTGCCTCGGCCATCCGGTGCAGGCGCGGACTGCCCGATGCCGCCACGAGCTCGGCGTGGAAGGCCTGGTCGGCGTCAGCGAGCGCCAGCGGATCACCGGCGGCCGCCTCCATGGCCGCGAGCGCCAGCGTCAGGCGCAGCGTGGCCGCGGCCCGGTCACCGGCGATGAGCAGCAGCCCGGCCGCCTGCTCGACGGCCATGCGCGCGACGTAGACGTCGCGGACGTCGGCGGCGTCGAGCGAGCGGACGAACAGCCCGCGGTGGGGCTCGCTGCGCAGCAGGCCCTCCGCCACGAGCCGCTGCATGGACTCCCGCAGTGGCCCGCGGCTCACCCCGAGGTGGGCGGCGAGCTCGACCTCGCCGAGCTGGGTGCCCGGCGGGAACGTGCCGCGCATGATCGCCTCGCGGATCCGGTCGGCGAGCACCTCTGCCGTCGAGCGCCGCTCCACCGGCTCCAGCGAGGTCAGGTCCACGGGATGGCGGCCGTGCTGAACAGCGCCCCGAACCCCGGCCGCGGGGTGGCCGCCCCGGCCATGCGCAGCCCCTGCCAGACGCTGACCTGGTTGGCCGTGAGCACCGGCTTGCCCACGTGCGCCTCCAGCTCGTCGAGCAGCCCGACGGTGTGCAGCGCCGTGTCGGGCAGCAGCAGCGCCTGGGCGTCGGCGTGGTCTGCGGCCGCGGCGAACGCGAGCACCGTGGCCGGTTCCAAGGTGCCGACCTCGGCGGCTGTGACGATGCCGCGCGCCGACAGGCTCAGCACCTCGATCCCGGCATGGCCGAGGAACGCGACGAACCGCTCCGCGACGTCGTCGGGGTAGGTGGCGCCGACGGCGACGCGGGTGACGCCGAGCTGGGCGCAGGCGTCGACGAAGGCGAACGACGTGCTCGACGCGGGCACGCCCGCCGCGCTGCCGAGGGCGGCGACCTGGGCCGTCGCGCCGTCCCAGCCGAACACGAAGCTGCCGCTGGTGCAGGCCCACACGATCGCGTCGAGCGGGCCGGGGATGGCGGCCGCGCCCGCGGCGAGCACGTCGTCGGAGCCGATGTCGAGCAGCGCGTCGACGCGGTGGGCGTCCTCGCGCATCTCCGTGTGCACCAGCGGTAGCCGGGGGCCACCCAGCAGCGCCTCCGCGCGCGGGTAGTCGTCCTCGGCGGAGTAGCCGGGGTAGAGGATGCCGACGGTCGGTGTCATGCCGCTCCTGAGGTCGGGGGTGCCCCGGTGACCGAGGACAGCGCGTCGGCCTGCAGCAGGGAACCCCCGCCGACGGCCGCGCGACCCATTGCCCGCAGCGCCGCCCACATCGTGACCTGGTTGGCGGTGAGCACGGGCTTGCCGAGCGCCGCTTCCAGCGGCGCGATGATGTCGTAGGTGGGCAGGTTGGTGCAGCTGATGAACAGCGCCTCCGCGTCGTCGTTGTCGGCGGCCCGCACGATCTCCACGATCTCGGCGTAGCTGACGCGCCAGATCTGGCCGAGCAGGCCGAGTCCCTGGCACGCGGTGGTGCGCACCCCGTGCTCGGCCAGGTAGGACACCAGCCGCCGGGTGACGGCCGGGATGTAGGGCGTGGCGACCGCGACCCGGCTTATCCCGAGCAGGCGGAGCGCGTCGATCAGCGCACCGGACGTGGTGCAGGCCGCGGGCGCGCCCATGTCGAGCATGGTGCGGCGCAGCACCATCTCCCCGATGGCGCCCTCGACGAAGCTGCCCGACGTGCAGGCGTAGGCCACGGCGCCGGGCTCGGGGGTGAGCACGTCGCGGGTGGCGCGGCGCACGGCCCGGCGATCCCCGCAGGCCACCGCCATGGCGACGGTGACGGGCGTGGTGGTGAACGGCAGCCGCGTGAGGTAGAGCGACACGTCATCGGGCACCCAGCGCCACAGCTCGCGATCGAGCGCGAAGTCGAACGGTGCGACGACGCCGATGCCCTGCTGGCTGGTGGGTTCGGTGAGACCTCCGGCAAAGCCCACGGAGAGTTCGGTCGGCACGGTTGCTAACCGTCGACGCGTGCGTACGTGAGCCGCTCGCCGACGCTGCCCGAGCGCCAGACGTCGTGGCAGGCCTCGGCCATCGCCGGCAGGTTCTCGACGATCGTGGCGAAGACGTTGCCCGGGACCCAGCCGACGTCACCGTTGATCAGGAGGTTGTTGCGGCCGTAGAAGATCGCGAGGTCGATGCCGCCCGACTCCTGGTCGATGCCCTGGTCGTCCTTGAACGCCGCATCGAGCACGCCGCCGGAGAAGTCGAAGTAGCAGACATCGCCGGGGATCGGGGTGACGGTGGTGTTCTCGTGGCCGATCGTGGGACCGAAGCGCGGAACGATCGTGTAGACCTCGTTGCGCGCGTACTTGGCGTGCTGCGTGTCGCCCCCGAGCGGGAGCGCGTCCCACACCGCGGCGGTCGTGCGGGGAGCCTCCTTCTCGAGCAGCTCGGCGATGCACGAGACGCCGCGGCGTTCGAGGGAGATCCGGATCAACTTCGACATGACAACACCAACTCCGGCGTCGACGGGATTCACCTGCCCAGCAGCAGGGCAGACGCGGATTGTCGACAATGATACGAGCGCTTCCGAGTGTGTCAATCGCGGGGGTGCCCGCGGGGGAGGACCACGATCGTGTCCGTTTCCGCAGGTCAAGGGGTCCATCCGACGATCACCGTGTTACACGGTGATGACCAACCGCAGCTCAGCGGGCTGGAGCACGTGCGTCTCGCCCACGACGCCGCGACATTGGCGGCGGCGCTCCCCGGCACCGAGGTGCTGCTGGTCTGGGACTTCCTCTCCGACGCCGTCCACGATGCCTGGCCGGCCGCCGACGCCGGGCTGCGCTGGGTGCACACGGCCAGTGCGGGGGTCGACCGGCTCAGCTTCCCGGGGCTCGCCGGCTCCGCCGTCACGGTCACCAACTCGCGTGGTGTCTTCGACACCCCGATCGCCGAGTACGTGCTCGGGCTGGTGCTCGCGATGGCCAAGGACCTGCCCACCACGCTGGCGCTGCAGGCGCGCCGCGAATGGCGCCACCGCGACGCCGAGCAGGTCGCAGGCGCGACGGCCGTGGTGGTCGGCGGCGGACCGATCGGGCGGGCCGTCGCGCGGTTGCTGAGGGCCGTCGGGATGCACGTCGAGCTCGTCGGGCGGGCGGCGGCGCCCGGGCGCCACGGCTTCGACGAGCTGCCGGTACTGCTGCCCCGCGCCGGCTGGCTGGTGCTCGCCGCGCCGCTGACCGAGCAGACCCGCGGCATGGTCGACGCCGCCGCGCTCGCCGCGCTGCCCGCCGGGGCCCGCGTGATCAACGTGGCCCGCGGCGCGCTCGTCGACGAGGCGGCGCTCGTGGCCGCGGTCCGTTTGGGCCGCCTCGGCGGGGCCGCGCTCGACGTGGTCGCCACGGAGCCGCTGCTGCCGTCGTCACCGCTGTGGGAGCTGCCCGGCGTCATCATTTCGCCGCACATGTCCGGAGACACCCACGGCTGGCGCGCCGCGCTCGTCGACGCGTTCATCGCGAACCTCGACCGGTACCGGGCCGGGCAACCGCTGCACAACGTCGTCGACAAGCGCCTGGGGTACGTCACCGATGGGCCGGACGGCTCGATCTGAGTCACCGCGGCCCGTTGCGGCGGTAGGGTGGTCAGTTGGTCGGGCCGACGCCCGACCGGTCCTGCGGCCGGTCAGGCGGGGGTGCGATGGACGCGGAGCGACCCGCATGCGCGCCGTGGGTTCCCGGCGTGCTCGACAGCGGCCAGCCCGAGGAACGCACCCTCGAAGAGGCCGAGTTCCATCGCGGCCGCGCCGGGTTCTCCGAGGAGGAGGCGTTCACGCGGGCCTTCCGCGCCTCCGAGATCGAGCGGCTGGTCGCGGAGCTGTGCCGGGCGGCCGCGGTCGTCGCACCCGTCGAGTCCCGGCGCGCCGAATCGGGACCGGGCGGGCACCTCGCGCTGGTCGACACGGACATCGACGAGTTCGAACGCTGGTTCGCCCCCGCCATGGCCACGCTGAACCTGATGGGCATCGAGACGCTGCTGCCCGGCGAGGGGCCGCTGCCCGCGGCCGACCTGGACGCCGACGGCGCCCGCATCCACCTCTGCCACGAGGCCGTGGCGGGTCACACCGCGGGGATCCCCGACCAGCTCGACGCGCTCAGCGGGCTCGTCCGCGACTTCCAGCGGTCCGGCGTGTTCGTCAACGGGCTGCGCGTGGTGTCGGGCGGCTCGACAGCAGCGCCGCAGTGGTCGCTCGAGGCTCGCCATCCGGGCATCGTGGCGGCCTTCGGCGAGTTCCTCATGAGCAAGTACATCAGTGAGGCCTGGCGGCTGGGGTGATCCTGGTGGCTGGCGGCAGCTCCTTGTCGGCGTGGCCGCCGACCGCCTGATGGAACCCTGTGGCTGTCCGGCCCCTGGTCTCGGACCGCCTGATGGAACCTTGTGGCTTCCCAGCGGCAGCATTCGACACCTACCAGCAGGATCGGAGCAGCTGACGTGGCCCGTTACGGAGCCCAGTTCGGACCGGACATCACCTTCCTCGGCGTGGAGCGCTGCGACCTGGGCGGAGCCGGCGACCTATGCCGGCGCCGACGTCGTCATCCTCGGGGCCCGTTCGACGGCGGCACCTCGCACCGCGCCGGCACGCGGTTCGGGCCGCAGGGCCGGATCATCGCCTACGAGCTGCCGGTGGTGGGCGTCGAGGTGTCGCCGCCCTACGACCACGCCGACATCACCTCGTTCCTGGCCAACCGGGTGGTGCTCGAGGCGCTGTCGAGGATCGCCCGCCGCCGTCGCGACCATGCCGACGGCACGACATGGGACCCCACCCTCCCGCTGCTGGCCGACCGCCCCGACCGGCGCCCCGGCACGCAGTCGACATAGCCGGCGAACCGGTGCACGCGCCGCCGCCTGCGAGGATCAGCACCCCGGCCTCCTCATCGGGCGGGATCCGGCTCTCGGTGGGGCGACCGGACGCCGCGCGGCCGCCGACCGGTCGATTGACCCGGGCGCCCGCGGCGAGGACGGTGGCCCTCCGGTCCTGGGGGAGGCCGCTGCAGCAGCCACGAGGCTGGATCCACCCACGAGAGGGGCGACGATGCCCTCCAACATCGACATCATCCGTGACGGCTACGAGGCGTTCGGCCGCGGCGACGTGCCTGCGGTGCTCGCGATCTTCGCCGACGACATCGAGTGGTACGCACCCGATGAGCTGCCCGGCGGGGGCACGTTCCACGGGCCGGGGGAGGTGGCCGGTTTCTTCGGCGCGCTCCCCGGCATCTACGACGACCTGCGGGTCGAGCCCGACCGCCTCCTCGACGCCGGCGACCAGGTGATCGCGGAGGGCCACCATCGCGGGCGGATCGGTGGCCAGCCCTTCGAGGTCGGGTTCGCCCACGTCTGGACGCTGGCTGGCGGCCGGGTCGTCCGGTTCCGGGAATACATGGACAGCGGCAAGTTGATCCCGCTGCTGGCGAAGGCGTCCACCTGACGCGATCGCGCCAACGTCGTAGCCACCGCGCCAACGTCATGGCGTTGGCGCGGTGGCCAACGGGTCGGCGCGGTGGCCGGGATCGGGTTGCGTCCCACGCTACGGGAAACGGGTTCCGGATCTCGGGAGCCGTCAGCCATCATCGGTTCCGGCCCACCCGCCTGATGCAGCACCGCACGCGCCCGCCCTGTCGATCCAGGACGTGACCATCACCGTCCGATCGACTGCGAGGTTCCCGTGATCACCCTCTCCACCCGGTGGGAGTCCGTCCGCGGCTCCGCCATCCGCGACCTGCTCACCCTCACGGCCCGTCCCGACGTGCTGAGCCTCGCCGGCGGGCTGCCCGGCACCGACCTGCTGCCCCGCGAGCGCATCGCGGAGGCTGCGGCGGTGGCGCTGGCCGAACCGACGTCGGTCCAGTACGGCGAGACGGCCGGGCTCGCCGGGCTCCGCGACGTGCTGGCGGCGCACGAGTCGCAGCGCTGCGGACGGCCCATCCCGTCCGATCGCGTCGTCGTCACCAGCGGCTCGCAGCAGGCGCTGGACCTGCTCGCGCGGGTCCTGCTCGACCCGGGCGACGTCGTGGTCGTCGAGGATCCGGCCTACGTCGGGGCGCTGCAGGTGTTCCAGGCGGCCGGAGCGGCGCTGCACCCGCTGCCGCTCGACGGCGACGGCATGCGGGTGGACGTGCTGGCCGAACGGCTCGCGGTGGGCCTGCGGCCCCGGCTGGTGCACACCGTCAGCAGCTTCCACAACCCGCGCGGCGTGACGATGGCCGCGCCGCGACGCCGCGAGCTGGCCGCCCTCGCCGACCGCTACGGCTTCCTCGTCGTGGAGGACGACCCCTACGGGCTGCTCGCGTTCGACGGCGCCCCGGCCGTGCCCGTCGCCGCGTACGGCGATCGGGTGGTGCGCCTGGGCAGCGCGTCGAAGATCCTCGCGCCCGCGCTGCGGGTGGGCTGGCTGACGGGCCCGGCGCAGGTCTGTGCGGCCGTCGAGCGGCTCAAGCAGTGCGCGGACCTGTGCACCTCGTCGCTGACGCAGTCGATCACGACCGAGCTGCTCTGCGACACCGCGTGGTTCGATGCGCACCTGCACCGCGTCCGTGCCGCGACGGCCGCCCGCGCACGGACGTTCACCTCCGCGGTTGCGGAGCTGCTCCCACAGGTCACGTGCTCCACGCCGACGGGCGGCATGTTCTGCTGGCTGGACTTTCCCGAGGGCACCGACACCACGGCGCTGCTGCCGCGCGCGCTGGAACACGGGGTCGGCTTCGTGCCGGGCAGCGCGTTCGCGGTCGACGCGCCGCTGCCGACCGCGGCGCGCTGCTGCTTCGCTTCGCTACCGGATGCCGACGTGCGGGAGGCGGTGCAGCGGCTGGCCGATGCCGTGGTGGCCTGAGGGTCCGCTGGCGGACGCCGCAGCGGTGCTTCGGGGACGTTCGGCGCGGACTCTCGAACGCGTTGCAGGAAAGCCACTTTCCCGCAACGACGTTGCGGGAAAGTGGCTTTCCTGCCATCGCCGCGCGAAGGTGGCCTGCCAGCGGGGACGTACCGGGAACCGGCTTCGTGCGTTCGCGGAGCCACTCGGCCGCACCGGTCACCGACGGCGAGCCGCGCCCGGGAAGGATGCTGCGTGGGAGTCGCCGTGCTGCAGTTCGTCGGGCTGTTCCTCGCCGGCATCCTGGCGGGGGAGGAGTTCATCGTCTGCTACGGCATCCAGCCCGCGCTGTCCACGCTGGCCGACCGGTCGCACATCCTGGCCCGGCAGGCGCTCATCCGGCGCCTGTGGGTCGTGGTGCCGACCATCATGATCCCGACGGTGGTGGCCGGGATCGCCGTGCTGGTCGTCAGCGGGACGGGGCCGGGCATCGCGTCCCGGTGGGCCACCGTCATCGCGCTGGTGGCGTTCGTCCTGTTCTCGTTCCTGGGCACCGTTCCGATCAACATCCAGGTGGACGCGTGGAGCGTCGACAGGCCGCCCGACGACTGGAAGTCCGAGATCCGGCGGTGGCAGCGGATCGACGTCTTCCGCTCGGGTGCGGCGATACTGGCGTTCGCCTTCGCGCTGGTCGCGGTGGCGTTCACCACGCGTTGAACTCCGCTGCGTGGCGCCCGATCACCGATTCCCAGGTCTCACCGATCACCTCGACGGCCGGCCGGGCGGGGGAGTAGGGCGACCAGCCGGGGTCCCCGTCCGTGGCGAAGCGGACCCAGGCGCCGTGCATGCGGGAGGCGAGGTCGGCCGGGGGCGGTCGCGTCCCGAGCAGCGCGTCGGGTCCGTGCAGCGCTGCGAGGTCGGCGTTGTCGAAGGCGAAGGGCAGCTCCATGAGGTGGCTGGCGCCGAGTTGCCCGTCGAGGGCGTCGGAGCGCCAGGTGAACTCGTAGACGAAGGTTCGCCCGTCCCCGGATCGCGCGTGCGCCTCCGCGTAGCGGCGGGTTCCGACCCCGAACATGCCGTCGCCGAGCAGGGCGACCTGCAGCGCTGCGAGCGATGCGGACGGGCGGGCCGCCCGGTACGCCGCGACCAGGCCCGCGGGGTCGGGGTGGAACCGGGCCGCGGTGAGGTGCAGGTCGGCCTCGGTCGCGTCCGCGAGGTCGCGGAACGGGGTGAGGTAGAGGCTGCTCTCCTCGCTGTTGGACCCGATGAGCAGGTCGACACCCGTCCCACGCTCGGCGAGGGTGTCGGCGGGCTGGCGGTCGAGCACGAGCCCGAACGGCGTGATGCCGCCGATCGGCGCGGGGGCGTCGTCCGTGGTCAGGTCGAGCTCCATGAGCGGCGCCAGCACGTCGACGAGCTGCCGGTCGGAGCACGCCGCGAGCCCGGCCGCCGTCGGTTCGACCCCCAGCGACCGCCCGACGGCCGCGCTGACGATCCCGGCCTGCTCGCGGGTGAAGGCGGCGGTCCCGCTGCCGCTCTGGATGATGGCGCGCCGGTGGGCGCCCCGGGCGTCGGGTGCGCCCACGATGCCCGCGACGGTCATCGCCCCGGCGGACTGGCCCGCCAGCGTGACGTTGCCGGGGTCGCCGCCGAAGCCGTCGATGTTGTCCTTGACCCACCGCAGCGCGGCGATCACGTCGAGGCGCCCACGGTTGTCCGGCGCGTCGGGCAGGTGCAGGAACCCGGGGATGCCGAGGCGGTGGTTGACGGTGACGAGGACGACCCCGTCCCTGGCGAAGGCGCTGCCGTCGTGGACCGGGCCGCGGGTGGACCCGGCGATGGCGGCTCCGCAGTGCACGAACACGATAACGGGGGCGCGGGGTGCAGGATCGCGGGGCGACCACACGTCGACGGTCAGGTAGTCGTCGCCCGACACCCAGCCGTCACCGAAGAACGGGGAGACGTCGAGGCGCCCGAGGCGCCCTCGCGGGGGCTGCGGCGCCGTCGGGCCCGGGCGCGTCGCGTCCCGGATCCCGGACCACCCCGGATGGGGCCGGGGCGCGGCGAACCGCAGCGCGCCGGTCGGTGGTGCCGCGTAGGGCACGGCACGGAACACCCGGGCCGCCGCGGTCTGCAGGCCCCGGACCCGGCCCGACGTGGTCGTGACGACCGGATCGGCGGCCCGTGCCTGTGCCTGGATGCTCACAGCCGGTCGAAGCCGGCCCAGCGCCGGATCCCGAATCCGTCTCCGCGGTGCTCGACCTCCAGCGCGCCCGCGCCGCTGAAGTGCGCCGGCAGCACCAGCGCCGTGGTGTCGCTCGCCCAGCCGAGCAGAGCGCGCCGCGTGGCACGAGCGCCCGCGGGGTCCTCGCAGAAGCAGCTCTCGTGGTCGACCTCGATGATCTGCAGCGGCGTGTGCATCAGGTCGCCCGCGAACAGCGCGTGCTCGGACCCGGAGACGAGCTTCAGCACGCTCGAGCCCGGGGTGTGGCCCGGCGCCGCCTCCAGACGCAACGCCGCGTCGATGACGTGGCTGCCCTCCCACAGCTGCACCTGACCCGCCGCGTGCACCGGTGCCACGCTGTCCTCGAAGACGTTCTCGTTGACCCCGCCCACGATGTTCGCGTTGTTGGCCGGGTTCCAGAACTCGAAGTCGGCGCGGGGCATCAGGTAGGTCGCGTTGGGGAACGTCGGCACCCACTCGCCGTCGCGCAGAACGGTGTTCCAGCCGACGTGGTCGACGTGGAGGTGCGTGTTGACGACCAGGTCGACGCCCTCCGGGCGGACGCCCGCCGCGGCGAGCGCGCCGAGGAAGTCGAGGTGAAGGTGGTCCCAGACCTCGACCGCGGGTCGTGCCTTGTCATTGCCGACCCCGGTGTCGACGAGGATCGTGGCACCGCCGCTGCGCAGGAGCCAGGTCTGCATGGCGACCTGAACCATCTCACCGTCCGCGTCGAGGTGGTCGGGCACGAGCATGTCCCGGTGCTCGTCCCAAGCGCTCTCGGGGATGGTCGGGAAGAACACCTTCGGGGGCAGGATCGGCCCGTGCATCTCCTCGATGCGGGTGATGCTGACGTCACCGAGTACGACCTCGTGCATGCGTGCTCCTCTGGTCATGGGGCTCCACCAGCATCTCCGCCGCCGCACCCGGCAACCAGACCGCGCGTTGGGTACCCCTGCCAGTGGCAGGCACCACCGCGCGCGACCTGCGAGGATCGGGGCCATGCCACCCGTGTCGGAGCTCGGCACCCTCGGCGGGTTCCTGCACGCGAGCCGCGCCCGCCTCACGCCCTCGGACGTCGGCCTCGGTGATCACCGACCGCGCCGGGTGCCCGGCCTGCGCCGCGAGGAGATCGCGATGCTGGCCGGCGTCAGCGCCTCCTACTACACGCGGCTCGAGCAGGGCCAGGCGCTCAACGCGTCCGCCCAGGTCATCGACGCGCTGTCGCGGGCGCTGCGGCTGTCCGACGCCGAACGCGAGCACCTGCACCTGCTGGCGAGCGCCGCTCACCGGCGACCCGCGCCCGTCGAGCCCGCTCTCGAGACGGTCGACGCCGGGCTGGCCGAGCTGCTCGACACCGTCGGGGACGCACCGGCGATGGTGTTCGGACGCCGCCGCGACATCCTCGCGTGGAACGCGGCCGGGCACGCGCTGCTCGCCGGCCATCTCGACCCCCGCGCGGTCGAGGTGCCCGCGACGCGGCCCAACGCCACCGAGCTCGTCTTCCTCGACCCGCACACCCGCGAGCTCTACCTCGACTGGCAGGAGAAGGCGCTGGCCAGCGTCGGGCACCTGCGGATACTCGCCGCGCAGTTCCCGGACGACGCGCGCCTGCTGGCGTTGATCGGGCAGCTGGCCGTCGAGAGCGCCGAGTTCGCCTCCCTCTGGGCGGCCAACACGATCCGGCCGTCGCAGTCGGCGGTCTACCGGATGCGGCATCCGGTCGTCGGCCGCCTCACGGTCACCCAGCAGCTGCTCACGTCGGTGCAGGCACCCGGCCAGACGCTCGTGATCTGCAGCGCGCCGAAGGGCACGTCCTCGGCCGCGGCACTGCGGCTGCTGTCCCAACCCTGAGCGTCAGCCCTGCCGGCGGGTCGGGCTGTGCGCCGCCCAGTGGCGCAGCAACGCGGTGGCGAGCTCGTCGGGCCGCTCGTCGGGGAAGAAGAGCCGGCCGCCGTCGATCTCCACGATCTCCTCGGCGCCGGGGATCGTGTCGAGCAGCCAGCGAGCGTCGCTGATCGGGAAGAAGACGTCGTCGGTGCCCCACACCAGCAGGGTCGGGACCTCCATCGCGGCGAGCTGCGGCTCGACGGCCAGCAGGTCGTCGGGGCGCAGGCCGGCCACGAAGCGCTGGAACTGCCGGGCCCCCGCTGCGCTCGCCAGGCTCTGCGTCCAGACCCGGAGTTGGTCGTCGGGGAGGACGCCGGGGTCCTGGTAGGTCGTGCCGTAGAGCCGCGTGCGGAGGCGGTCCGCGGTCAGCCACCGGTGGGCGAACCGGCCGAGCGGCGCGAGCAGGCCCGCCCTGGCCAGCAGCACCGTGGGCCGGAACGCCTTGGGCGGGACGCGGTCGTGGGAATCGCAGTCGGTCAGCGTCAGGCTGCGCAGCCGCGCCGGATCGCGGGCGGCGACGATCTGCGCGACGGCGCCGCCGGTGTCGTTGGCCACCAGATCCAGCCTGCCGAGGTCCAGGGCCGTGCAGACGTCGGCGACGAAGCGGGCCAGCGCGCCGAGCCGGAGGTCCTGCTGCGGTGCGGCCGGGGTGAACCCGTGCGCCGGCAGGTCGACGGCGATGCAGCGGCGACGGGCGGACACCCGGTCGATGACCCGGCGCCACAGGTAGCTGCTGGTGCCGACCCCGTGCACGAACACGGCAGGCGGGCCGTTGCCGACGTCGACGTAGCTGGTGGGTCCGGAGGCGGTGTCGATCAGGTGGCGACGGCGGTCGAACTCGGCGAGGGTCGTGAGAGCCATGCGATGTCCCCGTTAGCATTGGCAGACCGACGGTCGGTCTATGGCCAAGTAGACCGACCGTCCGTCTGTTTGTCAACGGAGGAGTGCCCGTGAACCAGAACGCGATCCGTGGCCGGGCCACCCGCGAGCACATCGTCGAGGTGGCCACCGAGCTGTTCGCGGCCGCGGGCTACGACGGCACCTCGATCGATGCGGTGATGCGCGCGGCAGGCGTCAGCAAGGGCAGCCTGTACCACCACTTCCCCGGCAAGGACGCGCTGTTCGAGGCCGTGCTCGACCACGTCACGCTGCGGATCGAGGCCGGGCTGGCCCGGGCGGCGGTGGGCGTGACCACGCCGGTCGAGCTCATCAGGGTCGGCTGCGTGGCCTGGGTCCGCCAGGCCGTCGACCCGGTCGTGCAGCAGATCATGCTCATCGACGCGCCCGCGGTGCTCGGCTGGCAGCGCTGGCGCGAGCGCGACGAGACCAGCGTGCTGGGCGCCCTGCGCGGGGCGCTCACCGAGGCAGCCGCGCAGGGCGTGCTCGGCAGCGGCCACGTCGACGTGTTCGCCCACGCACTGCTGGCCGTGGTGAACGAGCTGGCAGTGATGATCGCCAGGGCCGCGGATCCCGCTGCTGCCCTCGCCGGCGCCGAGGACGCGCTGGACGACCTGCTCGACCGGGTGCTGCAGCCGTGAAACGGCGGGGGAGGGATGAGGTCGAGGCGGTGGATGCCGGCTTCGTGGAGGGTGTCAGCTTCGTGGGTGGCCTGATCGTGCTGCGCCTCTTCGGCCTCGCGCGGTCGTGACCGCACTACCGTTGCCTGCGACGACGCGATTGGTGATCGTGCCGATGCCCTCGACGGCCATCGTGACGACGTCCCCGGGTTGCAGCGCAGGCGGCTGCTGCTCCCCGGAGCGCCCCCACAGCTCGGCGAGGCAACCACCGTTGCCGCAGGTGCCCGAGCCGAGCACGTCACCGGGTCGGACCTGGGCGCCACGGCTGGCGTGGGCGACGAGGTCCTCGAAGCGCCAGGCCATGTTGGACAGCAGGTCGCGGCCGACCTCGACACCGTTGACCGACACGCTCATGGCGAGGCGCAGGAAGCCGTCGGCGTCGCGACGGTGCTCCAGCTCGTCGGCCGTGACGAGCATCGGGCCGAGCGTGGTGGCGAAGTCCTTGCCCTTGCAGGGGCCGAGGTTGACCTGCATCTCGCGCCGTTGCAGGTCTCGCGCCGACCAGTCGTTGAAGATCGTGTAGCCGGCGATGTGCTCGCGCGCGGCGTCGGGGGTGAGGTCGGTACCGGCGCGGCCGACGACGGCGGCGACCTCGAGCTCGAAGTCGAGCAACGTGCAACCCGGCGGCGCGGCGACGTCGTCGTGGGCGCCGATCATGGCGTACGGGTTGCCGAAGTAGAAGGTGGGTGCGTCGTACCAGGCCTCCGGTGTGGTGCCGGCCATCGCTTCGATGTGTTCTTCGAAGGCGACGAAGTCGCGCACCGTCGGAACCTCCAGCGGCGGTAGCAGGCGCAGCCCTGCCAGTGCGATCGGGTCGCCTGCCGCGGCGCCCGCCTCATGCAGGGTGCCCGAGCGCAGCAGCCCGAGCACGGTGGTGCCGACCGGGAGCCGGCGCAGCGTCGCGCCGTCCACCACTCCGCACCGGACGCTGCCGTCGGCCTCCTCGACCGTGGCGAACTTCATGATGCCCGGCTGCGGACGCGGTCCTGCATCTCGGCGATCACGGCGGCCCGGATCGGCCGGGCCGAGCCGCGCAGTGCCCTGGCGGCCAGGCCGACGGCGATCAGTTCCAGCAGCACGCTGATGGGGCCGGTCGGCGGGCTGAAGAACGGGAACGCGAAGGGCAGGACACCGGGAATCCCGAGCGTGCTGCGCACGACGTACCCGATCGCCGTCAGCAGTGCCGTGCCGCCCCCGAGGACCCAGCCCAGCGTCGGCGCGCCCACCGCCAGTAGAACGGCGCCGACCGTCAGGCCGAGCGCCGACAACACGAACAGGATCTGCAGAGCCGGGATCGGGTACTGCGGGATCAGCACGACGTGGATGATCGCGGCGGCGACCAGCAGCGCGGCGCCCGTCCATCGAACGGTCGTGCTCGGCCGGTACTGGTTCACGGTAGGTACCTCCATGGTGGTTGGTCTCACGCGGGGGTCTGGCCACCGCGGACGAGGACGGCCGCGATCACGGCGGCCGCGAGGCACGCGATGGCCGTCACGAGCAGGCCGGCGTCGTAGCCGGAGGTGAGTGCCGTACGGGCGAGCGGAGCAACGGTGGTCGAGAGCGGTCCCAATGGCGCAGTGGCCAGCGCGAGCGGGCCGCCTGCGGCCAGGACGCCCTGGGCGACCCCCAGCTGGGCGGCCGGCAGCCCGGACACGGCCAGGCTGCCACCCAGCAGGGTGCCTGCCTGGCTCAGCGCGACGGTGCCGATGATGGCCGGCCCGAGCGTCTGTCCCAGGTCGCGGACCATGTTGGTCGTGCCGCTGGCCATCCCGGCGTGGCTCACGGGGACGGCGTTGACCGCTGCGGCGGTGAGGGCACAGACGACCAGGCCGAAGCCGAGCCCCATCAGAACGAGCGACGGCAGCATCGGCGGCAGCGCGGTGTCGGTGGCGGGCAGTGCCCGCAGCCACAGGTGCGACACGGCGAGGCTCACCAGCCCCGTGACCAGCATGGGACGTGGTCCGAATCGCTGCAGCAGCCGGGCCAGTACCGGCCAGATGAACGGTGTGACGCCTTGCACGATGACGAACGGCACCGCGGCCGCCAGCGGGCTCAGGTGCGCGATGACGCCGAGCCGGATGCTCAGCACGTAGGCGCCGCCGAGGAACCCGAACATGCCCACGACGGCGACGGCGGCGGACGCGGAGAACGCGGGAATCCGGAACAGGCCCAGCCGCAGCATCGGCGCCGGGGACCGCTGCTCGATCCGGACGAACGCGACCAGCAGCAGCACGGCGAGCACGAATGACGCGATGACGAGCGGCGAGCCCCAGCCGAGTGCGGGGCCCTCGATCACCGCGAAGAGCAGGGCCAGCAGGGCGAGCGCGATGCTGATCTGCCCCGGCCAGTCCAATGCGCGCCCCTCGGGAGCGCTCGACTCGCGCGCCAGCACCGCACAGAGCACTGCGATGACGAGCGCGATCACCCCGACGAAGGCGAATGCCCAGCTGATCGACGTGATCTCCACGACCGCGCCCGACAGCACCGGCGCCGCCAGCGCCCCGGTGGACAGCGCTGTCGTCCAGGCGGCGAGTGCACGTGCCCGCCTGCCGGGCTCCGGGGTCGCTGCGGTGATCATCGTCAGGGACGACGCGAACAGCGCCGCGGCTCCCACACCGCAGATGGCCTGGCCGACCCACAGCAACTGGACCGTGCCGGCCAGTGCGGAGACGAGGTAGCCCAGTGCCATCGCGATCGCGCCGCCGACCAGCATCTTCTTGCGGCCGTAGCGGTCGCCGAGCACTCCGAACGTCAGGCTCGTCATCGCGATCGGCACCAGGAACGCGTCGCTGACCCAGCTCAGCTGCGCGCCGCTGGCACGGAAAGCCACCTGGATGACCCCGTTGATCGCGGCCGGCCAGACCAGGCCGATCTGGGCGAGGAAGACGGCGGCGCAACCGGCGACGAGGGTGGCGACCGGTAGGCGGCCGCTGGGGATGGTGGAAGGGCGTGCTGTCGTCGATGACATGTCAGCGCTCCTGATCGGGGGTTGGCACGGATTCGAATGCGGTGTCGAGCGCGGCCATGCAGCCGAAGAGTTCGGGGCCCGCCAGTGCGGGCAATGTGGGGTCGAGCTCTCGGTAGACGGTGTGCACGTTGACGGCGAGCCGCTCCCGCTCCGGGAGCCAGGTGTACCGGCCGAGGTCGATCCGTGCGGCGGTCTCCTCGAACGACCAGCCGGCTCGGAATCCGACCGTCGCCTGCTCGGTGACGAACTCCAGGTACTCGACGACGGCCTGCAGCTGTCCCGGCGCGATCACCGGTCCGTGCCCGGGCACGACGCGCTGCGGCGCCAGCGCGACGATCCGGCGGCAGGCGGCGATCCAGTTGGCGATCGGACCGTTCCACGCGATCGGCGTCGCTCCTGCGAAGACGATGTCGCCCGCGTACACGGTCCGGGCATCCGGGACGTGGACGATGGTGTCGCCGCCGGTGTGCGCGGGTCCGACGTCGATCAGCTGCACGTCGACACCGCCGACGACCAGGTCCAGCTCGCCGTCGAACGTGCGGGTCGGGTACGCCACCCCGAGCTCGGCGACGCCGGCGATGTCGAACGGGGCGAAGATCGAACCGGCGAAGCGGCCCGCGGCGGTCGGCAGGCTCATCAGGCCGGTCACCTCGGCCGGCCCGACCGCACGCATGTCGGCCACCGTCGCCGTCGCTGCCACGATCTCGACGTCGGCGAGCGCCCGGTTGCCGAACCAGTGATCGCCGTTGCCGTGGGTGTTGACGGCCACGGTGAGCGGGGCCGAGGCGAGCAGCGGTGCGACGTCATCGAGCATCCGGGTCGTGAGCGGGATGTCGAACAGGGTGTCGACCAGCAGCGACTCGCCGTGGCCGACGATCAGTCCGGTGTTGCTGCGGCCCCAGCCCGGCCGGCGTTGCAGCCAGGCATGGCATCCCCGCCCCAGGTCGTGGACCTCCGCGATCGCCGACGATGTCGTCATCCGCCACCTCACTTGGACGTTGGTCCATATCTGGACTCAAGTCCAAACATGGACGGTAATGTAGGGGCAATCGGCGCGGCGGTCAACCGTCTGCTTCACTGCGGACATGAGCCAGTCGCCAGCGTCGATCAGCGGGGCGTCGATCAGCGGGGCGTCGGGCAGCGGGGCGCCGGGCAGCGCTGAGCCCAGCCGCCGGGAGCGCAAGCGGGAGGAGGCGCGGGACCGCCTGTACCAGGCCGCCGTCGAGCTGTATCTCGAACGCGGCTTCGAGGCCACGACCATGAACGACATCGCCCAACGCGCCGACTTCGCCAGGGCGACGGTGTTCAACCACTTCCCGCAGAAGGTGACGTTCCTGGAGGAATGGGGGCGTCGGCGGCGTGCCGCCGTTGCCGAGTCGTTGGCTGCGGCAGGTGCCGCGGAGCTGCCGGCCACTCGCCGCCTGAGCTGTTACCTGCACGAGATGGCGTTGCTCAACACCGGGTCGCGCCACGAGTCGGTCGTTCTGATGGACGCGTCCGTGCGCTTCGGTGGGCTGCTGCGCAACCCGGCGCTCGACGTCGACCTGACCGCCGTGGTTCGGGACGGGCAGGAGCAGGGCGAGCTGCGGCCCGAGCCCGATGCTGTGCAGGTCGGAGCGCTGCTGGCTGCGGGCTACTTCGCGACGGTGTTGCGCTGGATCTCCGCGGATCCGGCGCCGTTCGAGCTGTCGACGGCGCTCGAGGAGATGCTCGACATCGTCATGCGTGGGCTGCTGATCGGCTGACCGGAAGGTCCGGCGAGCGCTGTGCAGCGCAAACAAAAGACCTCTGAGCCGCGCCTGCGCAGCTCAGAGGTCTTTTGCGGAATCGGATCTCAGTCGAGGTAGTCGCGCAGGACCTGCGAGCGCGACGGGTGGCGCAGCTTCGACATCGTCTTCGACTCGATCTGCCGGATCCGCTCGCGGGTGACCCCGTAGACCTGGCCGATCTCGTCGAGCGTGCGCGGCTGGCCGTCGGTGAGGCCGAACCGCAGCCGGACGACGCCGGCCTCGCGCTCGGACAGCGTGGCCAGCACGGACTGCAGCTGGTCCTGCAGCAGCGTGAAGCTCACCGCGTCGACCGCAACGACGGCCTCGCTGTCCTCGATGAAGTCGCCGAGCTGGCTGTCGCCCTCGTCGCCGATGGTCTGATCCAGCGAGATGGGCTCCCGGGCGTACTGCTGGATCTCCAGCACCTTCTCCGGGGTGATGTCCATTTCCTTGGCGAGCTCCTCCGGGGTGGGCTCACGGCCCAGGTCCTGGAGCAGCTCGCGCTGGATGCGACCCAGCTTGTTGATGACCTCGACCATGTGCACCGGGATGCGGATGGTGCGGGCCTGGTCGGCCATCGCGCGGGTGATGGCCTGCCGGATCCACCACGTGGCGTAGGTCGAGAACTTGTAGCCCTTGGTGTAGTCGAACTTCTCGACCGCACGGATCAGGCCCAGGTTGCCTTCCTGGATCAGGTCCAGGAACGCCATGCCGCGGCCGGTGTAGCGCTTGGCCAGCGAGACGACGAGGCGCAGGTTGGCCTCGAGCAGGTGGTTCTTGGCGCGCTCGCCGTCGCGGACGATCCAGCGCAGGTCACGGCGCAGCTGCGGGGACACCTTCTCGCCCGCGTCGATCGAGCGGCGCATCCGCTCCGCGGCGTAGAGGCCGGCCTCGATCCGTTTGGCGAGCTCGACCTCCTCCTCCGCGTTGAGCAGCGCGACCTTGCCGATCTGCTTCAGGTACGCGCGGACCGAGTCGGCCGAGGCGGTGAGCTCGGCGTCCTTGCGGGCCTGCCGCAGCGCCTCGGACTCCTCCTCGTCCCAGACGAAGTCGCCGGACTTCTGCGGCGTGGAGGAGCGCTCGCGCGCCGACGGGCTGCGACGGTTGGCGCCGGTGTTGGCCACCTCTTCGTCGTCGTCATCGTCGTCGTCATCGTCATCGTCGGCACCATCGGTGACGACGACCTCTGCGGTGTCGACGACGAGGTCGGCCTCGAGCTCGACGTCGACCTCCTCGAGGTCGCCGACCTCGGGGGCGCCTTCGAGGTCGGCATCGCCACCATCGAGGTCGACGGCGTCGTCACCGCCCTTGCCCTTGGTGGCCGGAGCTCCCTTGGCGGCGGCTCCGGCGCGGGGCCGGGTGGCCGCCTTGGAGACGGTCTTCGTCGCCGCGGCCGCTGCTGTGCGCGGCCGAGGTCGGCGCGCTGGTGCAACGTCCATCGGGTCGACGGTCGTGTCGTTGCGGCTTGCGGAGTCTGCGGCTGCCACTAGGCCCTCTCGCTACGGTGCGCTCTGCCGGGAGCCGGGACGCAAACAACCGGCTGTCGGTCGAGATCGGTTCGAGTATCCCGCCCGATCGCCGTCCGTTCGTGCTCGACGGAGGTGATCCGGGTGCGGTGTACCGAGCCATTGTAACTGCGTGTTCGGATCTGTACGCGCCTTGGCTTCTCCGCGCGTCACGCGAGCCCCTCCACGATGGATGTAAGCGACTGCTTGCATGGGGTCGTCCCAGCTCCGAGCCGGGCGGCGGCACAATGGCCACATGCGCAATCCCATGATCGTCGGGTCCACCGGCGGGTCCAGCCGCCGCCCCGGCCGCCCGGCACGGACGAACCGGTGATCGCGGCCGGCAGCGGCGCCGCAGCCGCTTCCGCAGCTGACAGCCCGCAGGCACTGCGGGCGATCGCCGAGCAGGTGGCGCTCGAAGCCGCCGAGCACCTGCGGGGGCTGCCCCGCCCGTGGGACGGCGAACCGGGCGACGGCGTGGCCACCAAGAGCACGCGCACCGACGTCGTCACGGCATCCGACCACTCCGTCGAGACGCTGCTGCGCGCCCGGCTCGCCGAGCTGCGCCCCGGCGACGTCGTCGTGGGGGAGGAGCACGGCGGCGTCGCGTCCGGTCATGGGATCCACTGGGTGCTCGACCCGATCGACGGCACCGTCAACTTCCTCTACGGCCTGCCCTGGTACGCGGTGTCGGTGGCGGCGGCCCGCGACGGGCAGTCGCTGGCAGGCGCCGTGGTGGAGCCGGCGTCCGGGCGCCTGTGGAGCGCCGCAGCCGGCGAGGGTGCCACGCTCGACGGGAAGCCGCTGCGGGTCTCGAGCGTGTCGGAGGCGGCGATGTCGCTGCTGGGCACCGGGTTCGGCTACAGCCCGGAGCGTCGCGTCCGCCAGGCCCGGCTCGTCGGTGCGCTGCTGCCGCTGGTGCGTGACGTGCGCCGCACCGGGTCGGCCGCGCTGGACCTGTGCGCCGTGGCGGCCGGCTGGACCGACGCCTACCTCGAACACGGCTGCAACTGGTGGGACTGGGCGGCCGCCGCGCTCGTGGCGTCCGAGGCCGGGGCCGTCGTGCGCGTCCCGGGACCTGCAGGCAGCGTCCCGCCCGCCGACGGGTTGGGCGACGACGCGCTGTTCGCCGCCGCCCCCGGTGTCGCAGCAGAGCTAGCGGAGCTGGCGAGACAGCACGGGGCCGCCGGCGTCTAGACCGGTGACCTCGCACAGGTTCACCGGTCGTCGCACACCGTGGAGCCCGTGCGACGACCCGTGAGGGTGTGCGAGGTCAGCAGGTGGTCGCGCGGAGCGTCGCCAGGGTGGCGGGATCGATGCCCGCCTGCGGGTTGTCGGCGGCGCCGGGATCGGCGTTGCCGGCCCCGTCGCTGCCGCCGCCGGGCACGGTCAGGTGGCTGAGCGCGTCGCGCACCGCCTTGGTCGGGTTGAGGTCGCGGAAGCTCGTGCCGACGGCCAGGTCCACCGTGGTGTCGGCGCGGCCGTCGCGCATCAGCTCGGCGCACGGCACCACGAGCGCCAGCGTGCTGGCCCCGGCCGCACCGGCCTTGCCGAAGCGGATCTGCCCGACGCACTTGAGGGTGCCGTCGGCGAAGAAGGGGTCGTTGCCGGGCGGCGCCGACTGCGCGAAGCCCAGATCCCCGAGCTGCGCGGCCACCAGGTTGGCCTGGCCCCGCTGCCCGCCACCGTTGATCACCAGCACCGGCACGCTGGACGGCGCGGTGGGGGCCACCGCGGTGAGCGCGTCCCGCGCGAGCGCCTCCCCGACGGCGGGTCCCGCGACGGGGACCGGGCACTTGCCCGCACCCGACGAGCCGGACGCCGCGACGAGCACCACCGTCCAGGTGGCGACGGCCAGCACGGCCAGCACCGCGACGAGGATCGCCACCGGCCGCCGCCTGCGGCGCTGGTAGGGCCGGGTGGGGGTGCCCATCAGGCCAGTCCTTCCGTGAGCACGTGCAGCCCGAGCGTGACGAGCGGTGCGGCGCTGCCCTCCAGCCCGGCTGCCATCGACGCGGGCACCATGCCGGCCCGGACCCTGGCGAGGATCCCGGCCAGCACGACGGCCAGCTTGAACGCACCGAACGCGACGTACCAAGGCAGCGGTGCCATGTCGAGCCCGGTGCTCGCCGCGTAGGCCTCGACGACCTCCGCGCGGGTCGGGAAACCGGGCAGCGCCGTGGGGGTGGCGATGTAGCTCGCCGCCTCCCAGGCCGGTGTCTCGACGGCCTGGTGCCAGTAGACGAGCATCAGCCCGAGATCGGCCATGGGGTCGCCGAGGGTGGACATCTCCCAGTCGAGCACCGCCGTGACGCGACCGGGGTCGGCGCGGTCGAACAGGCAGTTGTCGATGCGGTAGTCGCCGTGCACGATCGTGTCGCGCTGGCTGGTGGGCACGTCGGCGGCGAGCGACTCGGCCAGCCGGGTGAGATCCGCGATGGTGGCGTCGTCGAAGTCGAGCCCCGCGGAGCGCGCCATCTCCCAGTTCGTGCTCCAGCGCCGGACCTGCCGGGCCATGAACCCGTCGGGCCTGCCGAAGTCGGCGAGCCCGACCGCAGCCGGGTCGACGGCGTGCAGCTGCGCCAGCGTGGTGATCAGCGCGGTGGCGGCGCGGCCGCGCTCCGCCTCGGTGGTGGCCCAGCCCGGCGGCAGCTCCCCGAGCGGCACGACGCCCTCGACGAGTTCCATCACGAAGCAGGGAGCGTCCACGGGCGGGCCGCCGTCCGACCACGCCAGCACCCGCGGCACCGGTACCGGCGTGCCGGCCAGTGCGGTGATGACGCGCCGCTCCCGGCCCATGTCGTGCGCGGTGGCCGCGACCTCCCCGACCGGCGGGCGGCGCAGCACGACCGCACCCGCCTCGCTCTGCACGCGATAGGTCAGGTTCGACCGCCCGGCGCCGATCGGGCTCAACGTGCTGGCTCGCCACCGCGGGTCGTCGAGACGCTCGGCGAGCCAGGAGCCGACGGCGCCGGGGTCGGCGCCCGGATGCTCGGCGGCATGTTCAGCGGCGCCGGGTTCGACGGTACTGCTGGCGCCGGCGGAACCCGGCTCGGAAGTGACGGCCACGCCCGGAACAGTAACGGCCGGGTGGTCTTCGGCCGGGGCGGCGGGCGGCGCGTACGACGCTGAGCTACCCTCTGCGCGGCCAGGGGGCTGCCGGCTCGAATACAGATCCACTTCCGGGCAGGCAAGAAGCTGAGACCCGCGTCACTCCGGCGCCGGGCACAAACACCGGTGCTGTGACGTTGTCCAGCCGCACGACGACGACCGTATGCAATTTTGGGTGCACGTGTAAGAGGGTGGGAACGATGGCAACCGACTACGACGCGCCGAGGCGCAACGAGACCGACGACATGGCCGAGGACTCGCTCGACGAGCTGAAGGCCCGTCGCAACGAGGCACAGTCGTCCGTGGTCGATGTCGACGAGACCGACACCGCGGAGAGCTTCGAGCTGCCCGGTGCCGACCTCTCCGGTGAGGAGCTCACCGTCAAGGTCCTGCCGAAGCAGGCCGACGAGTTCACGTGCGCCAGCTGTTTCCTGGTGCACCACCGCAGCAGGCTCGCCGAGACCAACGGCACGCAGTTCATCTGCCGCGACTGTGCGGCCTGAGCAGCACCTGCTGCTCTGAACGGCCGAAGCTCGGTACGACCCCGGACCGGTTCACCGATCCGGGGCTTCGTGCTGCCCGATGCGCTTTCCGGGGTCAGTGCCCGAGCACGGTCAGCAGCCGCTCGGGGTCCTTCACACTGAAGATCCAGTAGGGCGTGCTGTCGGCCGGGTCGAGGATCTCCACCCGCAGCACCGGCCCCACCCAGGCGCGATGCATCAGGTAGGCGGCCGGATCGAGGTCGGGGCCCAACGCCTGCTGCTTGTCGGCCTTGGCCACCACCTCGGCGCGGCCCAGGTGGCGCAGCGGCACCCGCGCGGGCCCCACCTGCAGCTCGCCGTCGGCCACCCGGATGCGGGTGCGGCCCAGCCAGAACAGCGCGCCGACGAACACCGGGATGCAGATGGCGTAGCCGATCCAGGACCGGACACCCGGGTACCCCATGTGAATCTCGGCGCCCAGCAGCACGGCCACTCCGATGACCGGCAAGTACCACCACCACGGCACCGACAACCGCTCGTCGAACCCGGAGCTGCCGGACGTCGCTCCGGGGAGCGGCGAAGGATGTTCGGTCACGGTGGTCGAGGGTAGCGTCGCCCGTCGTGCCCGGCCCCGTCGATGCTCCCCCGTACGCGCCGCCCGCCGCACCGCTCGTCGCGCCAGCGACAGAACGGCCGGTCGAGGTGCTCCTGACCCGTCTCGATGCCGGGCTGCCGATCCCGGCCTATGCGCGCGACGGTGACGCAGGCGCCGACCTGCACTGCACGTCCGACGTCGTGCTCGCGCCGGGGGAGCGGCAGCTCGTCGGCACCGGCGTGGCCATCGCGCTCCCCACCGGCTACGCCGGCTTCGTCCACCCTCGCTCTGGCCTGGCGGCGAAGGCGGGGCTGTCGATCGTCAACGCCCCCGGCACGGTCGACTCCGGCTACCGCGGCGAGATCCGCGTGTGCCTGGTCAACCTCGACCCGCGCCAGGAGATCCGGCTGCAGCGCGGAGACCGGATCGCCCAGCTGGTGGTGCAGCGCGTCGAGCGGGCGTCGTTCGTCGAGATCGCCGACCTGCCGCCGTCGGAGCGGGGGGCCGGCGGGCACGGCTCCACCGGGGGGCACGAGCGGCTGGCGTCTCAGGGGCCTGCCTAGTGGCGGCACGGCGGCAGGCCGCACTGCAGGTCGACCCGGTGCTGGACGACGACACCCAGGCCCAGGAGTACCTGCCCGGTGACGACGTCTCCACCGGGCGCGGACCCTACGACGTCGACGACATCGACCCCGAGGCCACCGACGCCACTGGCATTGTCGATTTCGGGGCCGTCCGCGTGGCGGTCCCCACCCGCGGCACCGTCGCGCTCGAGCCCGCCGAGGGCGGGCGGATGCAGGCCGTGCACGTCTCCCTGCCGGAGGGTCGCCTGTCGGTGAGCGCGCTGGCCGCCCCGAAGTCGTCGGCGCTGTGGCCGGAGCTGGTCAAGGAGATCGAGGTCTCCCTGCGCGAGGGCGGCGCCCGGGTCCGCACGTTCACCGGTGACTGGGGCCGCGAGCTGCACGCCACCACCGGCGCCGCCACGTCGGTCTTCGTCGGTGTCGACGGGCCCCGCTGGATGCTCTACGGCGTGGCCACCGGGCCCACCCGCGACGCCGGACCGCTCGACGTGGAGCTGCGCCGGATGTTGAGCGCCACCGTCGTCGTGCGGGGCAAGGCCCCGTACCCGGTGCGCACGGTCCTGCCGCTGACGACCCCGGAACACCTCGCGGAGGCCGCCGCGAACGAGGCAGCCGCAGCGGCCGCCGCAGAAGTCGCCGAGGCCGCGGCGGCCCAGGCCGTTGCCCCACCCACGAGGGCACAGCCGGCACCACCCCCGCCGCCCCCGCCGGCGCGGTACGCCCCGAGCGACGACACCGCCGCCGTCCCGACCAACGTGGTGGCGCCGCGCAACGGCTTCGGCCGCCCGGCCGGCGCGGACGCCGACGGGGAGACCCAGGAGCTGTGGCCGCAGCTGTTCCCGTCGGGCCGCAACGGCCGCGTGCGGCAGGTTCCCGGCCGGGTCATCCCGATCACACCCGCCCCGGCGAACGCCGCGGTCCCCGAGCCGTTGCGGCCACCCGTCTCGCCGCCGGTACCGGCCGCGCCGGCCCCCACACCGGACCGGGACGACGTCGACCTCGAGAAGGCCGACGTCGGCGCGCTCTGGGCCGATCCGCTGCAGGTCATCGCGGATGTCGAGGACCCGTCGGTGTTCGACCTCGACGTCGACCCCGACAACCTCGCACCGGCCCCACCCGCCGCGCCGCCACTCCCCGAGTCCCCGGCGGTGCCCGAGGCGGAGCTCCCGACGGTGCCGACGCCCGTCGTCACCACCGACTCGACCCCGCGGGCCGGGCGGCGGCGCCTGCGTGCGGAGCCGGTGGCCACCCAGCCCTGGTCGTTCGACCCGACTCCGGGTCGCCATCTGCGGGCCGCTCCCGCGCCCGCTGCGCCCCCGGCACCGGTCGCGGAGCCGGCGGTGACCGGTTCGGGACGGCACCTCGCGGTGGGCGCCGCCCCCGGAACGCCCGGCACCGACACGCCCGCCCCCGGAACGCCCGGCACCGACACGCCCGCCCCCGAAACGCCCGGCACCTTCCGGCCCGGCCGGCACGCGGGCGCGGCCGCTCTGTCGAGCACGGGACGCCGCCACCTCGCCGACCCGTCCGTGCCCGCGGTCGCGCTCCTGAGCGGGACGTCCCCGGAACCTGAGGAACCGGCCGCAGCCGCGCCCCGCCGTCGCCGTCGGGCCGCTGCGGATCCCGAGGCCACCCGCTCCGCCCGGCACCTCGCGGTGCCGCCCACTCCGCAGGCCCCTCCCGTCGAGGCCCCTCCCGTCGAGGCTCCGGTGGAGGTGGAACCGGAGCCGGTGAGCAGCCGTTCCGGGCGGCACCTCGTCATCGAGCCGACGCCCGTCGATCCGGTCGGGGGCGACGCGCGGACCGAGCCCTTCCCGGTGCTCGCGCCCGGCCGCGGCCGCCGTCATGCGACGCCGGGTACCGACACCACGTCGGTCTTCGCACTCGCCGAGCGACTCGCCGTCGACACCTCCCGCCGGTCGCGGCGCCGCGCGGCCGAGCCGGATCCGACCCCGGCCCCGGTCATCGAGGTCCGTTCGGACCCGGAGGGTGCGGCGCTCCCGCGGCGCAACCGGCGCCGAGCCGAGGAGCATGCCGTCGACACCGAGATCGCGGCCGCACTCCCGTACTCGGTGTCGCCGTCCCCGCTCGCTGCGCCCCGGCACGCACCTCCCGACCCCGATGTCTCGCAGCGGCGGGATCCGGGCCTGTCGGGGCTCGCCCTGTTCGGTGCCGAGCCTGAGGAGGACGGTGGCCGGTTCGGGCGCACGTCCGAGACGATGCCGGCGCCGGCGTACACGCTGTCGCTCGGGCGCCACGGCACCGTCGCCGCCGACCATTCGACGGGCGACTGGCCCGCGGTCCGGCCGGTACGGGAGCCCGAGTTCGTGCGGGAGCGGTCGCACCACCGCCGCGCGGCCGACAGCGGGCCGGACGGGTCCGAGTCCCCGGTGGCTGCGCTGGTGCGGGAGCACGCGCCGCCGCCCAGGGGGCGGCACTACCGGCCGGAGTGACGCCCCGGCGGGGGACCGTCGCGGAGCTGCCCGGCCTGCAGCCAGCCCAGCACGGTCGCCCGGCCGAGCACCTCGGGATCGGCACCGAACGCCGCCAGCGTCGCGGTGTGGAGCACGGCGCGCGGCAGCAGCGACAGCCAGTGCCGCGCCTCGGCCAGCGGGTGCACCGGGTCGTCGACGAGCGCGGCGAGCCCGGTCGGCACGGCCAGCGACGCCAGCGCGGCCGGTCGCGGTCCCGGCTCGGCGGCCGCGGCGTCCAGCGCGGCCGCGAGCCCCGACCCGTAGCCCGGCCACGCCCGGCTCAGCTCGGCGGCCAGCCAGGGCGGTGACCCGGTGCGGGCGGCAGCCAGCGCCGCCTCGACACCACCGGCGCGCACGAGGTCGGCGGTGGCTCTGGCGGCCTGCGCGGCGGGTGCGCCGGCAGCGGGGCCCGACCATGCCGGGAGCGCGAGCAGCAGCCCGGCGAGGTGCTCGCCCGCGTCGTGGCGGCGCTGCGCCGCCCACGTCGCCGCGACGTGAGCCCCCAGCGAGACCCCGCCCGCGACGAACCGCTCACCATGGGTGACCGCCCGCTCCAGCGCCGCGTCGAGAGCTGCCCGGTAACCGTCGACCACATCGGCGCCGTGCCGGGGTGACGGAGCTTGCAATGTGATCCCGACCGCGCCCAACGGGCCCCGGAACGCGGATCGGACAAAAACCTCGTCCGATGCGGAACCGGGCAGGACAACAGCACTGATCATGGTGGTAAACGACCGTTCGGCGCACGACGTGGCAACCATGACCCGATCGGTGCGATCGGTGCCTGCCAGGGTCAGCGGGGGAGGTTTCCGGCGGGTTACATTGGGAATGTATCGGGCCCGGTTCGGGGCTCGCAGCGACTTGGGAGAGAGATGGGCGGCACCGAGGGCGGCACGTTCCGTCGCATGCTGCGCAAGCTGACGAGCGACGTCGAGGTTCTCGACGCCGATGACCTCTCCGAAGACGCTGTACAGGAGGGCGCCCAGCGCGCCGCCGAGTGTGCCTGCGGCCAGGAAGTCACCGTGTTCGGTAGGTTACGCAGCGTGGAGTTCGGACCTCAGGACGCGGATGCGTCCCTGGAGGCCGAGCTTTTCGACGGAACCGAGGGAGTCACGCTGATCTGGCTGGGACGACGCCGAATCCCGGGTATCGAGCCCGGGCGCACGATGCGGGTGCGCGGGCGCCTCGCCATCCGCGATGGGCGCAAGGTGCTCTACAACCCGTTCTACGAGATCTGCCAGGCCCAGTGACGGCAGGTTCACCCGCACCGGATCCCCGCTCGACGGAGCTCCGCCCGGCCGATCCCCCTACCGTGGAGATGCGTGCCGTGCCGCCGGCCACCGGCGACGCGGAGCCGCGCACGGAGGAGATCGCGCCCGTCGACGAGCCCGCCGAGCGGGAGTTCCCGACGATCCTCGAGCAGATGGGCGGCATCGAGGGCATGGTGGTCTCCACCATCCCGGTCGCCGTGTTCGTCGTGGTCAACATCGTCGCGTCGCTGCAGCCCGCGCTGATCGCGTCGCTGGCCACCGGCGTGGCCGTCGCGATCTACCGCATCGTCCGCAGGCAGCCGCTGCAGCCCGCGATCGGCGGCCTGTTCGCCGTCGGGGTGGCGGCGTTCATCGCGTACAAGACCGGTGAGGCGCGCGGCTTCTACCTGCCGGGGCTCATCACCAGCGCCGCGCTCGGCCTCGCGTTCCTCGTGTCCGTGATCGTGCGCTGGCCGCTGGCCGGCGTGGTGTGGCACGGCATCAAGGGCGAGGGGCAGTCGTGGCGGGAGAACCCCCGCATGCTGCGCGCCTACATGTGGGCGAGCGTGGGTTGGACCATCGTGTTCGCGCTGCGCCTGGTGGTGCAGGGATTCCTGTACAACGCCGACGCCGAGACGCTGCTGGGCATCGCGCGCCTGGCCATGGGCTACCCGCTGTTCGGGCTGGCGCTGCTGGGCACCGTGGTGGCCGTCAACCGCGCCAACCGCACCCCGCACCCCACCGCGCCAACCCAGTAGCCACGGCGCCGACGTCCCGACATCGGCGCGGTGGCGATTTGGTTGGCGCGGCCGCGCTGAGGGCCCCGGCGGGGCTCCGCCGGGGCCCACCGCGCCAACCCCGTGGCCACCGCGCCAACGTCTCGACATCGGCGCGGTGCCCAACGGGTTGGCGCGGTCGTTCAGGCCTCCAGCGCCGCCCGGATGTCCTGCTCGACGGCCGACGTGGCCACGAACAGCAGCTCGTCGCCGGGCTCCAGCGCATCGTCGGACTGCGGCACGATCACGCGGCCGCCACGCAGGATCACGACGAGCGCCGAGTCGACGGGGAGCTTGATCGAGCGCACCGGACGGCCCGCGAGCGGGGTGTCGGCGGGAAGCGTGACCTCGACGAGGTTGGCCTGACCCTGCCGGAACGTCATCAGTCGCACCAGGTCTCCGACGGCCACGGCCTCCTCCACGAGCGCGGCGAGCAGCCGGGGGGTGGACACCGCGACGTCGACGCCCCAGTTCTCGCCGAAGAGCCACTCGTTGCGGGGGTCGTTCACGCGCGCGACGACGCGGCGCACCGCGAACTCCGTCTTCGCGAGCAGCGAGACCACGAGGTTGACCTTGTCGTCGCCGGTGGCGGCGATGACGACATCGCAGCTCTCGACGCCGGCCTCCTCCAGCGACGCGAGCTCGCAGGCGTCGGCGTGCACCCACTCGGCCTGCTCGACGGCCTCGGGCTCGATGTGGGACAGCTCCCGCTCGATGAGCATGACCTGGTGCTTGTTCTCCACCAGCTCCAGTGCGATGGACCGGCCGACGGCACCGGCCCCTGCGATCGCGACGCGCATGCGGATCAGCCTTCCTGCGGCGGGGCGGCGGCAGCTGCGGTGACGTCGCTGACCGTGCCGGACACGGCCGCGACGTAGACGACGTCCTCGGCCTGGACGGCCGTGTCGGGCTTGGGGAGCACGCCGGTGCCGAACCGGACGATGAACGCGACGCGGCTGCCGGTGGCGGCCTCGAGCTCGCGCACGGGGCGTCCGGCCCACAGCTCGTGCACCGGCAGCGGCAGGATCGCGACGGTGCCGGTGGGCTCGCGCCACGCCGACGCCACGCCGTCGGGCAGCAGCATCCGCATCAGGCGGTCGGTGCTCCACGGGACGGTGGCGACGGTGGGGATGCCCAGACGCTCGTACACCGCGGCGCGCTTGGCGTCGTAGATGCGGGCGACGACCCGTTCGATGCCGAACGTCTCGCGCGCCACCCGCGCGGAGATGATGTTGGAGTTGTCCCCGCTCGAGACGGCGGCGAAGGCCTGCGCCTTCTCGACCCCGGCCTCGATGAGGACCTCGCGGTGGAAGCCCTGCCCGACGACCTGACGACCCCGGAACTCCGGGCTCAGCCTGCGGAACGCCTGGGGGTCCTTGTCGATCACGGCGACCTCGTGGCCCAGCCGTTCGAGCCCTGCGGACAGGGACGAGCCGACCCGCCCACATCCCATGATCACGACGTACATCGTGGCCCTTCCCACCTCATGGGTCCGATGCGCATTCCGGACGGTACGCACAATCCCGGCGCACACCACACCCCTGCGCGCCGCAAAGGGAACGCTATCGCGTTGACCTGCGGCCCACCGCATAGGCTTCTGCTGTGCCCAAGCTCGGCGTCGCCGTCAAACGCATACTGGTGGGGCGTCCCCAGCGCAGTGATCGACTGTCTCACAACCTGCTGCCCAAGCGTGTCGCGCTGCCGGTGTTCGCATCCGACGCCATGTCCTCGGTGGCCTACGCGCCCGAGGAGATCTTCCTGACGCTGTCGGCAGGCGGGATCGGGGCGTACGTCTACTCGCCGTGGGTCGGTCTCGCCATCGTGGTCGTGATGCTCACGGTGGTCACCAGCTACCGCCAGAACGTCCACGCCTACCCGTCCGGTGGGGGCGACTACGAGGTGGCCACGGTCAACCTCGGGCCGCGGGCGGGGCTGACGGTCGCGAGCGCGCTGCTCGTGGACTACACGCTGACCGTCGCCGTCTCGATCTCGTCGGCCGCTGCCAACATCGGCGCGCTGATCCCGTGGGTGGCCGATCACAAGGTCGAGTTCGCGGTGGGCGCCATCGTGGTGCTCACCGCCGTGAACCTGCGGGGCATCCGCGAGTCGGGTGTCGCGTTCGCGATCCCGACGTACGCGTTCATCGCCGGGATCGCCGCGATGATCATCTGGGGCTTCACCCGCATCCTGCTGGGTGACCACATCCTGGCCGAGAGCGCGGGTTTCCAGCTCGCGCCCGACGGCGAGGACCACACGGGGATCCTGCTCGTGCTGCTGGTGCTGCGGTCGTTCACCCAGGGCGCCGCGGCGCTCACCGGGGTCGAGGCGATCAGCAACGGCGTGCCGGCGTTCCGCAAGCCGAAGTCGCGCAACGCCGCCGCCACGCTGCTCATGCTGGGCGGCATCTCGGTGGTCATGTTCTCCGGGCTCGTCACGCTGGCGCTGATCACCGGCGCGAAGATGGCGGAGGACCCGGCCGGCCAGCTCGTCGGCGCACCTGCCGGCTACGTCCAGCAGACGTTGGTGGCGCAGCTGGCCGACGCGGTGTTCAGCAACTTCCGGCCCGGCTTCTTCTTCGTCATCGTGTTCACCGCCCTGATCCTCGTGCTGGCGGCCAACACCGCCTACAACGGCTTCCCGGTGCTCGGCTCGATCCTGTCGCAGGACCGGTACCTGCCCCGCCAGCTGCACACCCGCGGTGATCGCCTCGCCTTCTCCAACGGCATCCTGGTGCTGGCCGGCGTCGCGGTCGTGCTGGTCGTCGGGTTCCAGGCCGACGTCACGCGGCTGATCGCGCTCTACACCGTTGGCGTGTTCACCTCGTTCACGCTCAGCCAGAGCGGCATGCTGCGCCACTGGCACCGGCTGCTCGCCGTGGAGACCGAGCCGGGCGCCCGCCGCCGGATGCGGCGTTCCCAGATCATCAACGGTTTCGGCGCGATCATGACCGGTGTGGTGCTGGTGATCGTGTTGATCACCAAGTTCACCCGCGGGGCCTGGATCGCCATCGCCGGCATGGTGGTCTTCTACGTCCTCATGCAGGCCATCCGCAAGCACTACGACCGGGTGTCCGCCGAGCTCGTCGCCGGCGAGGGCGACGGGGTGCTGCCGTCGCGCAACCACGCGATCGTGCTCGTGTCCACGCTGCACAAGCCCACGCTGCGGGCCGTCGCCTACGCCCGTGCCACCCGGCCCGACCAGCTCGAGGCGGTCACCGTCAACGTCGACGAGGCCGACACGAAGAAGCTCATGCTCGAGTGGGAGAAGCGCAAGATCCCGGTCACGCTCAAGGTCATCGAATCGCCCTATCGCGAGATCACCAAGCCGGTGCTGGACTACGTGAAGCGGATCCGCTCGAGCAACCCGCGCGACGTGGTCACCGTGTTCATCCCGGAGTACGTGGTGGGCCACTGGTGGGAGCAGATCCTGCACAACCAGAGCGCGCTGCGCCTCAAGGGCAGGCTGCTGTTCCAGCCGGGTGTCATGGTCACGAGCGTTCCGTGGCAGCTCGAGTCGTCCGAACGTGCTGCCGCCCGCCGTCCGGAGCTCGCGCCCGGCTCGGTGCGACGCGGCTACGAAGCCACCAAACCCGTCGGCGCCGCGTCGGCGCCCGTACCCGCCGAACCCGTGAAATCCGAGCCCGTGAAGCGCAGTCCGTGACAGGAATCGCCATGCCAGCCACCCCGATCGTCCGGCCGCCAGTCGACTGGACCGACCGCATCCTCGAGCTCGAGGTCGGCCCCGTCGCGCACGGCGGCCACTGCGTCGCCCGCGCCCACCCCGAGGACGACCCCAGCGGGCCCGGCCGCGTCGTGTTCGTCCGGCACGCGCTGCCGGGTGAGCGCGTGCGCGCCGTCGTCACCGAGGACGGCGGCGGCGCGTTCTGCCGGGCCGACGCCGTCGCCGTGCTCACGCCCTCACCGCAGCGGGTCTCGGCGCCGTGCGCCTGGGCCCGGGCCGGGGGGTGCGGCGGCTGCGACCTGCAGCACGCCACCCCCGAGGCCCAGCGCGACCTCAAGGCCGCGGTGCTCGCCGAGCAGCTGCAACGCCTCGCCGACGTCGCATGGCCCGTCGTGGTGGAGGAGCTGCCGGGCGGCCCGCTCGGCTGGCGCAGCCGGGTTCGGCTGGCCGTCGACGAGGAGGGGCGCGCGGGCCTGCGCGCCCACCGCAGCCACGACGTGCTCCCGATCGCCGACTGCTCGCTCGCTCCGGCGGGCACGCTCGCTCCGGTGCTCGACCACGAGTTCGCACCCGGTGACGAGGTCGAGGTCACCGTCGACGTGGACGGTGTGGTGCACGCCGACGACGGCAGCCCCGCCGTGCAGCGCGCCGCCGGCCGCGAGTGGCTGCTCTCGCCCGGCGTCTTCTGGCAGGTGCATCCGGCGCTGCCGGACGCGCTGGCCGCGGTGGTGGGGGAGTGGGCGGCCGCCCCGGCGGGTGGTGTCGCGTGGGATCTCTACGGTGGCGTCGGGTTGTTCGCGGCGGTGCTGGCCGGTCAGGTCGGTCCGGAAGGCTCCGTCACGGTCGTCGAGTCGGCGCGCCAGGCCGTGGCCGACGGGCGGGCGGCGCTGGCCGACCTGCCCCAGGTGGACTGGCGCATCGGGCGCGTCGAGAACGTGCTGGGCGGCCTCGTCGGGCGCCCCGACGTCATCGTGGCCGACCCGCCCCGCCGCGGCCTGGGTCGCGAGCTGGTCGACGCGCTGAGCCTGCGGGCACCCGCCCGCATCGTCTACGTGGCGTGCGACCCGGCGGCGCTGGCCCGTGACGTCGCGGGGTTCTCGGCGCAGGGCTACGAGCTCGCCGAGCTGCGCGCGTTCGACGCCTTCCCGATGACGCATCACTTCGAGTCCGTGGCCCTGCTGGTCCGCACCTGACCGTCGAGAACGTGGTTGCTGTGATCAACAGGTCCTGTGGATCACAGCAACCACGTTCTCGACGGGAGTTTGCGAGGATGGGGGCGTGGACCTCGGCACGTACCTGACCGGATGGGCGCCAGCGCCCGTCGAGACCGTCGCCCGCATCGACGCCTGGCCCGGCGAGGCGTTCGCCGGGCTGCTGGACCAGCCCGCACCGGGTGACGTCCTGCCGCCGATGTGGCACTGGTTCCACCTGCTCGAGCACCCCGCGCAGGCCGAGCTCGGCGACGACGGCCACCCGGCGCACGGCCGGTTCCTGCCGCCACTGCCCGACCGGCGCCGGATGTTCGCAGGCGGGCTGCTGCGGATCCACGCCCCGTTGCGGGTGGGCGACGAGGTCACGCGCCGGTCGTCGCTGGTGTCGGCGACGCCGAAGACCGGGCGCAGCGGGTCGATGGTGTTCGTGAAGCTGCGCCACGAGTACCTGGTGGGGGGCGACGTCGTGCTCGACGAGGAGCAGGACTTCGCCTATCGCAGCCAGCCCGCCGGTGTCGAGCGCGGTCTCCCGACGGCCGCCCAGCCGGTCGAAGTGCCCGCGGTGGCGCCCACCGCGCTGCCCTGGCAGGTGGTGCTGCAACCCGACGCGCCGGTGCTGTTCCGCTTCAGCGCGCTCACCTACAACACCCACCGCATCCACTACGACCAGCCCTACGTCACCGGGGTGGAGGGCTATCCCGGGCTGGTGGTGCACGGGCCGCTGCTGGCGCTGCTCCTGCTGGAGCTGCCCCGGCGGTTCGCGCCGGAGCGGGAGGTCGCGGAGTTCTCCTACCGGCTGCAACGGCCCGCGTTCGCGGGCACGCCGATCCTCGCCGCCGCCGAACCCGACGGGCCGCTCAGTGCCGGGGCCCCGGGCCGGGCGCCGTCGGTGACGGGGAGCGTCACGTACCGCTGAATGCAGGGCGGCCGTTGCGGCGACTATGGCAACATGCCCTAGTGCAGCATGCATCAGGGACGCCGTGGATGACGCTGCGCCGCGCGGATCGGGACCTGCCCGGGCTCACCGTGCTCGCGCTGCTGCTGACCGGCCCGCGGCACACCTACGAGATGCACCGCATGATGATCGACACGCACAAGGACTTCGTCACGGGCCTGCCGCGGAGCATGTACCACTCCGTCGAGCGACTACTGCGCGATGAGCTGATCGGCATCGCCGACACGATCCGCGACGGCACCCGTCCGGAACGGATCGTCTACGCGCTGACCGCCGCCGGCCGGGTCGAGCTGGTGGCTCGCGTGCAGAGGCTGCTGGCCACGCCCGATGCGGACGCGACGCTGCTGGTGGCGGCGCTGTCGTTCGTCGGGTGCCTCGCCCCGGCCGACGCGGCGACGGCGCTGCAGGCCCGCCACGACGCGCTCGCGACGAGCGCCGTGGCCATGGAGCGCACGCTCGCGGAGACGCCCGTGCCGCGCGTGGTGCTGCTCGAGGTCGAGTGCGAGCTGGCCAGGGTCTCGGCCGAGCGGGACTGGGTGGCGTCGGTGGTGGCCGAGCTGACGGACGGGCGCCTGAGCTGGCCGGCCGACCTCGCCGACCTGATGACGCCGGAGGTGGCACCTCCGGAGTGAGCAAGACGGTCCGGGGCGGCGTTGGCGCGCCGCTCCGGACCGGAACCACACCACGAAACCAGTGGCCGCGCGGCACGGCTCGGGATTGCACCGGTGAGCCTAACGCGGCCCTGTCCACGAAAGGATCACCATGACCCTCTCGATCCCCGATGCGCTCCAGTGCCGGATCGGCGCGTTCCAGAACGCGCGGGCGCACTCGTGAGCCGGGCCGGGCTGCAGCGGGGCGTCGACGACCTGGCGAGGCGGATCGAGCAACACCGAAGCGCCGGAACCAGCTGACCCGATCGACCGTCGAGAACGACGTTGTCATGATCGAAAGGGCCTGTTGATCACGGTAACGTCGTTCTCGACGGGCGCGCACCGGCGTGCGGACCGGCCGGACCAGGCCATGCCGACGGCGGTCGTCGAGGGCATCGCTGCGCCCGCCCTGAAGCCCCGGTAGAGCCCGAGGACGAGTCCCAGCAGGAACGCGACAGCGATCAGCGTCGCGAGAACCTTGGCCACACTTCTCAGCATCTCCACCACACCCTTTCGTGATGTGACCAGTGGGACATGTCTCCGGGGGTTCGGCCAATACCGCGCGCGATACAGTTCCGGCCGGTTCTCAGACATTGGTGGCGGTATGTCCATTCGGGGTACGGATCCGTACTCGAACTGGACATCGTGTGATTTCTGCGTGATATGGTTAGCCATGCTCGGAGAGCACGCGGCGGCCGTCCACCTCGATCCTCGAGGAAATGCCGACGGCCGAACGGCGGCGCTACCTTCGCTGCGAAGTCGTGACCGAAGGGCTCTGGCGCACTCTCGGTCTGAAATGGCGCGATCGGGTGCCACCGGAATACAAGCGGCTCGGGCCGGATCCGTTGTTCATCGAGGTGCCGGTCGAGGAACGCAGCCGCAGCGCGCCGCCGGAGGCGCGGCACAAGGCGCTCGACGTCGAGCCTGCGGCACCGGCACTTCGGGCCGCGGATGCAGGACTGGGGTGATCGGTTCGACGACCTGCAGCAGGGCCGGGAACCGCTGGCCCGCATCCCGATGTCGGCCTTCACGGTCACGCAGCTGGGCTGAGGGGACCATGATCGCTGACGGGGCCATGATCGCGGTAGCGGCGTGCACCGCGAACTCGTCCATGGCCGACACGAGCACCGTGCCGTCGGCGGCGAGCACGTTGTACCGCCGGGCGCCCGTGAGCGGGCAGTGCCGGCCGAATTGCACGGTCGGGAGCGTGAAGTAGCCCCACGTCTCGCCGTAGCGGCGCAATGCGGCGCACCGGTGGTATTCGAGCTGCTCGCGATCGGCGGAATGCGAGTCGGGGCGCTTGAAAGAGCGGTAGGTCTCGGTGCTGACCACAGCGACGTCGTCGGGCTGTAACCAGCCCATCACGCGCAGGAACCAATCGGTGAGTTCGGCATAGCGGACGCGCGGGTCGAAACCGTCGACCTTCCCGAAGAGATCGCGGTGGACGATGGCACCGTGCACGGCGAACACCGTGCTGAACAACGGATCACCGACCACGCGGTGCAGCTGCCGCCAGTAGTGGATGAACGTGTCGTTGCGGTGGGAGACCCTGCTGCCGTCGAGCCGGTGCACCTCGCACTGCCCGAGCACGAACCGGGCCCCCGAGCGCGTGGCGGCCAGCAGCGTCCGGATCGACGACACCGGCAGCTCGTCGTCGCTGTCGAGCCAGATGAACCAGGTGCCGGTGGCCTGGTCGCACGCGGCGTTGCGCGGCGCGGAGATGCCGCGGTTGCGCCCGTCGCGGAAGGCCCGCACCGATCCGGGTCGGGATGCCGTTGAGCCGCGTCAGGCCGCTGACGCACGCGATGGTGGCCGCGTCGGTGGACCCGTCGTCCCAGACCACGACCTCGATCGGCTCCGCGCAGTCCTGCACCATCGCGCTGCGCACGGCCCGCAGGATCAGCCCCGGCGGGGTGTCGCGGACCGGCATGATCACCGAGACGGCCGGGCGCACAGCGGTCTCCCACGACGGGGGACGGCCGCTGCGGGGCACGCCGCGGATGTTAGTCAGCGGCCATCCGGCCCCAAGTGGCGGCCCGGGGGTGATTCCGTCGGTCCCACCCGTCAACATGTACCCGTGACCAGCAGCACGGCGCCCCGCACGAAGTTCACCGTCCAGCAGCGCATCGCCGACGAGCTCGGCGTCCGGCCGAACCAGGTCGAAGCGGCCGTCGAGCTCCTCGACGGCGGCGCGACGGTGCCGTTCATCGCCCGGTACCGCAAGGAGGCCACCGGCACCCTCGACGACGCGCAGCTGCGCACGCTCGAGGAACGGCTCACCTACCTGCGCGAGCTGGAGGAGCGCCGCACCGCGGTGCTCGAGGAGATCCGCAAGCAGGGCAAGCTCGACCCCGAGCTGGAGGAGCGCATCCTCGCGGCGGAGTCGAAGGCCCGGCTGGAGGACATCTACCTGCCGTTCAAGCCCAAGCGCCGCACCAAGGCGATGGCCGCCCGCGAGGCCGGGCTGGAGCCGCTGGCCGACACGCTGCTGGCCGATCCGGCGCAGGATCCCGCCGCTGTGGCCGCCGGCTACCTCAACGAGACGATCGCCGACGTCGCCGCCGCGCTCGAGGGCGCCCGCGCGATCCTCGTCGAGCGCTTCGGTGAGGACGCCGATCTGATCGGCGGCCTCCGCGAGCGGATGTGGACGAAGGGCCGCCTGGTCACGAAGGTGCGCGAGGGCAAGGAGACCGAGGGCGCCAAGTTCGCCGACTACTTCGACTTCTCCGAGCCGTTCACCAAGCTGCCGAGCCACCGGATCCTCGCGGCGTTCCGCGGGGAGAAGGAGGAGATCCTCGACGTCGCGCTCGAGCCGTCCGACGCGCCCGCGGAGCCCGCCATCCCGACCGAGTTCGAGCGCACGATCGCCATGGCCTTCGGCATCGCCGACCAGGGCCGCCCGGCCGACAAGTGGCTCGGCGAGGTCGTCCGCTGGGCCTGGCGCACCCGGATCCTGCTGCACCTGGGCATCGACATCCGGGTGCGGCTGCGCACGGTCGCGGAGGAGGGCGCCATCGGCGTCTTCGCCACCAACCTGCGCGATCTGCTGCTGGCCGCGCCCGCCGGCAGCCGCCCCACGATGGGGCTGGACCCCGGCCTGCGCACTGGTGTGAAGGTCGCCATCGTCGACGCCACCGGCAAGGTCGTTGCCAAGGACACGATCTACCCGCACGAGCCGCGCAAGGCGTGGGACGCCGCGCTCGCCACGCTCACGAGGCTGGCGGCCACCCACAACGTCGAGCTGATCGCCATCGGCAACGGCACGGCGTCGCGCGAGACCGACCAGCTCGCCCGCGAGCTCGCGGCCAAGAACCCCGCGCTCAAGCTGGTGCCGGTCGTCGTCAGCGAGGCGGGGGCGTCGGTGTACTCGGCCTCGGCGTACGCATCGGCCGAGCTGCCCGACCTCGACGTCACCATCCGCGGCGCCGTCTCCATCGCGCGGCGCCTGCAGGATCCGCTCGCCGAGCTGGTGAAGATCGACCCCAAGTCCATCGGCGTGGGCCAGTACCAGCACGACCTCGCCGAGTCGGCGCTCTCGCGCTCGCTCGACGCCGTGGTCGAGGACTGCGTGAACGCCGTCGGCGTCGACGTCAACACCGCCTCGGTGCCGCTGCTGCGCCGCGTCTCGGGCATCACCGAGGGCCTGGCCACGCAGATCGTGCTGCACCGCGACACCAACGGCCCGTTCCGCACCCGCACGGCGCTGGCCGACGTGCCGCGGCTGGGCCCGAAGGCGTTCGAGCAGTGCGCGGGCTTCCTGCGCATCCGCGGCGGCGACGACCCCCTCGACGTCTCCGGCGTGCACCCCGAGGCCTACCCGGTGGTCCGCAAGATCCTGGGCGCCGCCAAGGTCGACATCTCCGCGCTCATCGGCAACGCGCCGAAGCTGAAGTCGCTGCAGCCCAAGCAGTTCGTCACCGAGCAGTTCGGGCTGCCCACCGTCACCGACATCCTCACCGAGCTGGAGAAGCCCGGCCGCGACCCGCGCCCGGCCTTCCGCACCGCCACGTTCGCCGAGGGCGTCCACAAGATCTCCGACCTGCAGCCGGGCATGCTCCTGGAGGGGCAGGTCACCAACGTGGCCGCGTTCGGTGCGTTCGTCGACGTGGGCGTGCACCAGGACGGGCTCGTGCACGTCTCGGCGATGTCCAAGCAGTTCGTCTCCGACCCCCGCGAGGTCGTCAAGTCCGGCGACGTCGTGCGCGTCAAGGTGATGGAGGTCGACGAGGCCCGCAAGCGCATCTCGCTCACGCTGCGCCTCGACGACGAGCCCGGCGCCGGCAAGCAGCCGCGGCAGGACCGCGGCGGCGCGCCCCGGGAGAACCGGGGCGGCGAGCAGCCGGGCCGCGGCGGCGACAAGCGCGGCGGCAAGGGTGGCCGTCCCGACGCCAAGGCGGGCGACAAGCGGGGTGGCGACAACCGCGGTGGCGACCGGCGCGACAGCCGCGGCGGCGGCGGCGGTGGGCGACCGGGCGGCGGCTCCACCGGTGGGGGCGGCGGTCTCGGCAACAGCGCCATGGCCGACGCGCTGCGCCGGGCCGGACTGGCCAAGGACAAGTAGGCGGACGCTGCTCGCACACACCTCCGGGTGCCCGCACACACCATGCACGGTGTGTGCGGTGCACCTGCGGTGTGTGCGGGGTAACACCCCGGTCCCGCCCGGCGAGTCCTCGGCGTCCGCCACACCGGGTGGCGCTGCGTGAGGAGCTCACATGCCGACGCCATCGCGGGCACCCCGACGACGTGCGCTGGCGGCCGTCGCCGCCGCCGCGCTGGGCCTGACCGGCTGCTCGGTGGCCGCCGCCGCCACCCCCGCCCCGGCGACGGCCGCCCCGGCAGCCGGGAACGACGCCGCCGCGGTGCTGAGCCCGATCGCCGTGTTCCCGCTCGCTCCCGCGGCACCCGTGCTCGGCGCCGACAACCTCGTGCACCTGGCCTACGAGCTGGTGATCGCCAACCAGAGCGCCAGCACCGTGACGCTGACCAGCGTGTCCACCCTCGACGCCGGCCACGGCGACGCCGTCGTCACCACCGTCGAGGGCCCGGCGCTGGCCGCCGCGCTGCGCCCGTCCGGACCGGGCACCGGCACCGCGCTGGCGCCCGGCGGTTCGGGCTACCTCTTCCTCGACGCCACGCTGGCCGCCGACGCGCCGGTGCCCACCGGCCTGCGCCACCACTTCGCCATGACGCTGACGGGTTCGGGTGCGGCGCAGCAGGTCGCGTTCGGCGGCGTGCCGGTGACGGTGTCGCCACAGGAGGCCGTCGAGGTCGCACCACCGCTGCGGGGCGGGGGCTGGATCGTGGGCAACGGGTGCTGCGTGCTCAACGCGCACCGCGGCGCCACGCTGTCCATCGACGGCACCGTGCACGTCGCCGAGCGCTTCGCCATCGACTTCGTGCAGGTCGACGCCGCGGGGCACCTCTACACCGGCGATCCGGCCGCCACCGCGTCATGGCCCTACTTCGGTGACGACATCCTGTCGGTGGCCGACGGCACGGTCGTCAGCACCCAGGACGGTCAGCCCGAGCAGGTACCCGGAGCCCTCCCCGCGGGCCAGACGGTGCAGACGGCGGGCGGCAACAACGTCGTCGTCGACATCGGCGACGGCCGGTTCGCCTTCTACGCCCACCTGCAGCCCGGTTCGCTCACCGTGCACCCGGGCGATCACGTCCGCACCGGCGATGTGCTCGGCAAGCTGGGCAACACCGGCAACACCGACGCCCCGCACCTGCACTTCCACGTGATGGACGGCCCGTCGCCGCTGCTCAGCAACAGCCTGCCCTACGTGTTCACCGCGTTCACCGGGCAGGGCCGCGCCACCGGCGAGGAGGCGCTCGCTCCGCCGTTCGCTCCCGTCGCCGCCACCGTGGCCGTGGATCCGGCCGCGCTGGCCGGGGCACATCACCGCCAGCTCCCGCTGAACCTGCAGGTCGTCGACTTCGGATGACGGTCGCGCAGCGCGCGACGGCAGGGCTGCGGCGCCGCGACCCGGACCTCACCGTCGTGCGGCGCGCCGTGCGCGTGACGGTCGCTGCCACCGTCGGCTTCGCGGTGTGCCGGTACGGCATCGGGGACGCCACGGCGGCCCTGTACGCGCTGTTCGGGGCGATCGCGATGGGGGTGCTCTCCGACGTCAGCGGTACGCCCGCGGCCCGCACCCGTACCTACCTGGCCGCACTGCTCGCCGGGCTCGTGCTCGTCACCATCGGGACGCTGCTGGCGGTGGACACCGTTGCGGCGTCGGTCGGGATGCTGGTGGTCGGGTTCGCGGTGGCGTACGCCGGGATCGGTGGGCCGCGACCGGCCGGGATCGCCAACGGGCTGCAGCTGTTCTACGTGCTGCCCTGCTTCCCGCCGTACGCCCCCGACACGCTCGACGCGCGGCTGATCGGGCTCGCGCTGGGCGTGGGACTGCTCGCGCTGGCCGATCGGGTGATGCTGCCGCCCCCGACCCCCGCCGACGTCGTGCCCCGCATCGCCCGCTCCGCGGCCGCAGCCGCCGGTTACGCACATGCGCTGCAGGGGGCACTGCTCGCGGGTGCCGCGCCGGACGGGGCGTCGCTGGGCGCGCTGCGGGCCGATGCTCACGACGTCGCGGCGCAGCTGCGCTTGGCCGCGGTGCCGACGCCGATGCGGCCCTCCGGTCCCGGGCTGCACGACCGGAGCCTGACGGCGGCGGCGACCGCGGTGCGGCTGCTCACGGCCCGGTTGGGCAGCTACGCCGACCTGCTGGGCGCCCCGGACGTCGCCCCGGCCTCCGCGGAGGCGGCCGCCGTGGTGGGCGCCGTCGCGGAGGCGCTGGAGCGGGTGGCTGCGGTGCTCGAGGCTGGGGTGCTCGAGGGTGGAACGGCGTCGCTGGACACGGCCGACCTGGACACCGCCTTCGACCGTTACCTCGAACGGCGTGGTCAGCGGCTCGCCGGCGGGATCGGCCCACCGCCCCGGCTGATGGCAGCGCTCGCCGTCGCCGCGATCACCGAGTCCACGCGCACGCTCGTGCTAGCCGTCCGCGGCGCCGAGGGTCAGCCGCCGCCTGCCGCGGCCGCCACGCCCGCGGGCCTGTGGTTCCTGCACGCCACGACGGCCGGGCTGTGGCGTCGACGGCTGCGGGTGCACCTCACCGTGCGCTCGGTGTACCTGCAGAACGCCATGCGGCTGGCGCTCGGCCTCGCAGCCGCCAGGGCCGTGGCGGGCGCGTTCGACCTCTCGCACGGGTTCTGGGTGCTGCTGGCCACCCTGAGCCTGATGCGGACGTCGGCGGTGGCGAGCCGCTCGGCGCTGGTGCCGGCGTTCGCCGGGACCGTGGTGGGCGCGGCCGTGGCCGGGGGCGTGCTGACGCTGCTCGGCACGGACGTCCCGGTCTACGCGGCGCTCGCGCCGCTGTTGATGGTCGTCGCCTTCGCCGCGGGCCCGCTGTTCGGCGTCGCCGCCGGCCAGGCCGGCTTCACCGTGGTGGTGGCGGTCATCTTCGCCCAGGTGGCGCCCGCGACGTGGCGGCTGGCCGAGACGCGGCTGCTCGACGTCGTCGTCGGCGGGCTCGTCGGGGCGCTGATCGGCGCCGCGGTCTGGCCCCGTGGCGGCCGCGGTGAGGTCCGCCGGGTGGCCGCCGCCGCGCTGCACGCCGCCGCCGCCGAGATCGGCGCGACCGCGGCGTTCCTCACCGGCCCCGACGCCCCGGGCCCGCCGGCGCCGGAGCTGGGGCGCCTCGCGGACCTGTTCGACCACACCTATGCGCAGTACCGGTCCGAGCCCGCCGGTCCGGGAGCCGACCCGGACTGGCTGGTGCTGGTCGGGGTCGTGCGCCGGGTCGTCACGGACTCCGCGGTACTGCGCGCCGAGCACCCGCAGGCCGACGCGCTGCCGTGGCCGGAGCTCGCCGACCGCGTGCGCGCCGCAGCGGTCGTGCTCGCCGGGGCCTTCCGCTCGGCGGCCGTCGCCGTGTCCGGTGGCGTCGTTCCGGACGGCGCCGCCGCCGGTGCCCGCGCCGCGATCGCGGCGCAGCGGCTCAGCGGCGAGTTCGCCGCGGCACCGGAAGAGGCGCTGCGCGCGTTCGATGTCTGGGCCTGGCTGTTCAGCCTGGTGACCGACCTGGAGAACGTGGAACGAGCCCTCGTCAGCCGGTGAGCACGGCGACGGCGGCGGCGACGTCGCTGAGGTCGTCGAACGTGTGGTGGGCGCCCGCGGCCGCCAGCTCCGCCGCCGTGGCCGGCCCGGTGGCCACCCCGACGGCCACCACCCCGGCCCCGAGCGCGGCCGCCACGTCGTGCACGGTGTCGCCGATGACCAGCACATCGGTGTCCGCGATGGGCCCGTGCACGGCCTCGGCCCGCTCGCGGGAGCGCAGCACGAGCTTGCTGCGCACCGCGTGGTCGTCGCCGTACCCGCCGATGGTGGTGTCGAAGAACCGGTCCAGCCCCAGCGCCGCCACCTTGCCGATCCCGACGGCGGCGATGTTGCCCGTGACGAGCGTCTGCACGACGCCCGGCCGCTCCGCGAGCGCCGTCAGCACCTCGGCGACCCCGGGTAGCAGCCTGCCCTGGGTGGCGAACTGGTCGTGGCGGGTGGCGAACTCGCCGGCGTACCGGTTGAAGAAGGCTTCGAGGTGCGGGTCGGCGTCGTCGATGCCGTGGTGGGCGAACAGCTCCGGGGTGATCGAGAGGTCGGTGCGCCCGGCCGCGACGAGCACCCCGGACCACGCCACCCCGGTGACGGCGGTGAACGCCGCGGCGTAGGCCTCCACGCCGATCCCACCGCCCCACAGGAGCGTGCGGTCGACGTCCCACATGAGCAGCCGGGTTCGGGTCACCCCGCGATCCTGCCCTGTCACCCCCTCAGCATCGGCGAGATTCCGGTCTCCTTCGGGCGTTCGAGGGACGTGAATGCCTCATGTGGCGTGTTGTCCCTTACGTCCACTGTGAGTGGACACAACAACGGAAAGAGGAGGGGTCATGGTCGGATGGATCATCCTGGTGGTGCTGCTGGTCGTGGCCGCTGCGGCGCCGCGCTACGGCACGGACAGCCGCACAGGTCACTCAGGTGCTCGGCGTCGGATCGGTGACGACCTGCGCGACGTGCGCCAGACGCTGACGCGGTTCGCCCGCGCGCACTGAGTCCCCGCGCGCACTGAGCGTCGACGCGCCACCCGCCCGACTGATCGTCTTCCCGGGTCGTTACCGTCTCGGGGGACGCTTCGTCGGGGGGACGGACAGCCGGTGAACCGCACTTTCCAGGTCGATCTACGTGGCGTGGTGGATCTGCTCAGCCACCATCTGTACGGCAGCCCGCGGGTGTACGTGCGCGAGCTGCTGCAGAACGCCGCCGATGCGATCACGGCGCGGCGGGCCGCCGAACCGGATGCGGCGCGACCCGATGCGGTGCACATCGAGCCCAGCGAGGTCACCGGCGACGGCACGCTGCGGGTGCACGACACGGGCATCGGGCTCACCGAGGCGCAGGTCCACGAGCTGCTCGCCACGATCGGTCGCAGCTCCAAGCGCGACGAGCTGGGCTTCGCCCGCAGCGAGTTCCTGGGGCAGTTCGGCATCGGGTTGCTCTCGTGCTTCCTGGTGGCCGACGAGATCCGGGTGCACACCCGCCACGGCGACGGGCCCACCGTGTCGTGGACCGGGTTCGCCGACGGCCGCTACACCGTCACATCGGCGGCGCAGCAGCGGTCCGAGCCCGGCACCACCGTCACGCTGGTGCCCCGGCCCGGCGCCGAGCACTGGCTGGGCACGGGCCCGGTCACCGAGCTCGCCCGCCTCTACGGCGGGCTGCTGCCCGTCGACGTCACGGTGGCGGGCGAGCGCACCACGTCCGGGCCGCCGCCGTGGTCGCCCGCGGCCGGGGAGAGCCCGGCGGCCCGGCGCGCGGGCCTGATCGCCTATGCCCGCGAGCACCTGGGGTTCATCCCGTTCGACGTCATCGAGCTGTCGGTGCCGGAGGCGGGGCTCACCGGCGCCGCGTTCGTGCTGCCGGCGCCGGTCAACCCGGCGTCGCGGCCAGGGCACCGTGTCTACCTCAAGCGGATGCTGCTGGCCGAGGGCGTGGACGGGCTGCTGCCCGAGTGGGCGTTCTTCGCGCGGTGTGTCGTCGACACCACCGAGCTGCGCCCCACCGCGAGCCGGGAGGCGCTCTACGCCGACGACCTGCTCGCCGCCACCCGCGAGGCGCTGGGCGACCAGCTGCGCGGCTGGCTCATGCGGCTGGCCGAGGGTGATCACACCGGGCTGACCGACTTCCTGCGCGTCCACCACCTGGGCGTGCAGGCGCTCGCGCTGCACGACGACGAGATGCTGCGCCTCGTCGAGCAGTGGTGGCCGATGGAGACCAACACCGGGCGCATGACGCTCGCCGAGTTCCGCGAGCGCCACGGCGTGCTGCGCTACGTCACGAGCAGCGACGAGTTCCGCCAGCTCGCGGGCGTCGCGGCCGCGCAGAGCCTGCCGGTGATCAACGGCGGCTACACCTACGACACCGAGCTCATCGAGCGCCTGCCCGGCCTCGACGCGGGTGTGCTCATCGAGCGGCTCGAGCCCAGCGACCTGACCACGCGGTTCGACTCCGTCGACCCCGGCATCGAGCTGGCGCTGCGGCCGTTCCTCCTGCAGGCGCAGCGGGTGCTCGACCGGCTGGGGTGCGAGGTGGTGCTGCGGGCCTACGACCCGGTGTCGCTGCCCGCGCTGTACCTGGTCAGCCGCGAGACGCTGTTCGCCGAGGCGCTGGCCACCACCGGCGAGCAGGTCGACGACGTCTGGGCCGACGTGCTCGGGTCCCTCGCCGCGTCCGGACCACCGGAACGCCCGCAACTGGTGCTCAACCACCGCAACCCGCTGGTGCGCCGCATCACCACGCTCGCCGACGTCGAGCTGGAGACCCTCGCCGTCGAGGCGCTCTACGGGCAGGCGCTGCTGCACGGGCACCATCCGTTGCGCCCGGCCGACGCCGCCCTGCTCAACAACTCGTTCCTCGGCCTGCTCGGCCGGGCCGTCCCGGGGCAGGCCGACGCGTGACCGGGCACCGGGACGGGAGCGGCGCCGACGAGCTCTGGCGCGCCATGGGCGAGGCCCACGCCATGCCCTACGGTGCCGGGCAGATCGCGGCGGCCGAGCAGATCATCCGGCGGGCCGACGCCACCGGCGACGCGCACCTGCGGTTCGCGGCCCGCATGCTCGGCACGGTCGCCTACGTGTGGGGTGGGGAGCGCGGCAAGTCGTTCGTCACGTTCTCGTGGTGCCTTGCCGACTTCGACCGCTCACCGTCGGCCTACCACGAGCACTACACACATTCGCTGATGTGGCACTTCAAGACGATGATCGGGTCGCTGGTGTCGTTCCCCGACGTGCCGCTCGATCGCACCTGCACGGTTCTCGACGACATGGAGCGCCGCTTCCGGGAGGCCGGTCACAGCCTGGCGGCGGTGCACAAGTCCCGCCACATGGTCGCGCGCTGCGTCGGCGACACCGCGGCTGCCGAGCACTGGTACCGCCGCTGGGTCACCGCTCCGCGCGACGACCTGTCCGACTGTGCGGGGTGCGATCCGTCCACGCAGGTGGCCTACCTCGCCGAGCAGGGGCGCGACGAGGAGGCCGTAGCGCTGGCCGAGCCCGTGCTCGCCGGGCAGCTGGGCTGCTCCGAGCAGCCGCAGGGTGTGCTCACGGCGCTGCTCGTGCCCTACGTCCGCACCGGCCGCCTCGAGCAGGCGGCCGAGGCGCACCGGCGGGCCTACCGGCGGCTGCGCGTCAACCTGGCCGACCTCGCCGACATCGCCGAGCACATCGCGTTCTGCGCGCGCACCGGCAACGAGGTGCGCGGACTGGAGATCCTCGAGCGGCACCTGCACTGGCTCGACCGGGCCCCCACCCCCGACGCCGCGATGGAGTTCGCCGCGGCGGGAGCGCTCGTCCTGCGCCGCCTCGCCGCCGCGCACAGCGAGCTGAGGGTGCGCAGGCCGGCCTTCGGGGAGCGCGCCGTCGCCGAGGTCGGTGTCGCCGAGCTCGCCGCGGAGCTGGCCGCCATGGCCACGGGCCTCGCGGCCCGGTTCGACGCGCGCAACGGCACGGCACATCGCAGCGCGGTGGTGGCCGGCGTGCTCGCGGCCGAACCGCTGGTCGAGCACCTGCCGCTCTCGGCCACCGTCCAGCGCCGGGTGGTGGCGCCGGTTCCGATCGGATCGGCGGTCGCGACGGCTGCAGGCGCCCGCTCACACCCCGATGATCACCCCGGTGTCGACGCGGTGCGGGCCCGCGTCGAGCAGGCCAGGGAGGCGGCCGCGGCCGGCACGTTCGGCGACGCCGTCACCCACTACGTCGAGGCCGTGGCGCTGTGCGCCGAGCAGGGACGCACCGCACAGGGCGCCCACTTGCGACTCGACCTCGCCGAGGCCTACCGGGGCGCCCACCGCTGGCTGGCCGCCGCGGAGGCAGGGGAGGAGGCGCTGCCGCTGCTGCAGCGCCACGGCGCGGATGCCGACGTGCTGCGCTGTCGCCTGCTGCTGTCGGAGGTCTACCGCAACCTCGACGAGATCGACGCCGCGCTCGGCCAGCTCGACGAGGTGGTGGCCGCGGTCGCCGTCACGGGCGATCTGGTGCGGCTCGCGCGCGCCCACGAGACCGCCGGTGAGCTGCTCTACCACCGCAACGACGACGCGGCCGGTGCGCTGCGGTTCACGATGGCCGCGGCGGCCTTCCAGCGGGCCGATCTGCGCGTCGACGAGCTGCGCGCGCTGCGCCGGGCCGTCGTGGCGTGGCGGTGGGCCGACGAGCCGGAGTCGGTGCTGGCCACCATCGCCGACGCCGATCGCGTGGCCGACGCGCTGCCCCCGGACGTCGCCGCCGAACCCGCAGCGCGCTGGGAGGTGGCCTACCTCGGCCACGAGGCCGCGCGGTCGCTGCTCGACATGGACCGGCCGGTGGAGGCGCTGCTGCGCATCGTCGAGGTGCCAGGGATCCTGCGGTCGATCGAGGCGTTCGGCGAGGCCGTGGAGTCGGAGCTGCTCTACACCGACATCCTGCTCGACCTGGACCGTCCCGAGGACGCCGAGCCGATGCTGCGCGCAGCCATCGCGGGCTTGCCCCGCGACGCCGACGACCGCTACCTGGCGGCTTGGCGGCTGGTCCGCGCCCTCGCCGCGCTGGGCCGCGACGTCGACGCCGCCGCCGTGCGCGTGGAGTACGGGTTCGACGAAGACGACTGCTGAGCGCACGGCGCCGAGCCCCAGATCGGATTGCCTTCCTGCAATGGGCGAGCCGTGGGTCACGCCACCAGCCGGTCGGTGAGCCGGCGCAGGTCCGCGGTGGACACCCCGCGGCTCGCCAGCCATCCAGCGAGCCCGCCGGGTGCGCCCTCGACCTCGGCCAGCACCGCCTCGATCGCCTCGCGCTGCACGCCGGCCATGCCGGGGTTGTGCGGTGGCCCGACACCCGCCGTGCGGAGCGTGTTCCACAGCCGCGGCAGGTCGTCGCCGGTGCGCAGGTAGTCGGCGAGCACGTCGTCGTGGCGCACCCCGGCCGCGCGCAGCAGCAGCGCGACGACGATGCCCGTGCGGTCCTTGCCGACCGTGCAGTGCACCAGCACCGGGCCGGGTGCGTCGGCGACGATCCGCACGATCCGGGCGATCTCGTCGCCGACCGACGGGAGCAGGTGCAGGAGGATCCAGGTGAGGTCGGGGTCCGTCGCCCGGCTCGTGCCCGGAGCCGCGGCCGGGATGCCGACGATCGCCGTGTGCACCACCGTGTCCGCGCCGGCCAGCGGGTGGCGGCTGTGCCGCTCGAAGGGCAGCCGGAGGTCGATGACGGCAGCAGGCGGCCACACCGGCAACAGGTCGGGCTGCCCGGCGTAGTGCGGGAGCTCGCTGCGGTAGAGCACGCCGCTGCGGACGGTGCGCCCATCGTCGGAGCGCAGGCCGCCCACGTCGCGCAGGTTCGCCGGGGGAGGTGCGGAGGTCACCGGATCAGCATGATCGGTGCAGGTGAACGGGGGGAGCCCGGTGTGCCGGCCGTCTCAATATGATCCCCGGTGTGCACGTGAGCACCGTCACCTGGGAGTATATGAGTCGGGTGATGCGTTGAACCGTCACCAGAGACCGCACCGGCCAGGCAGATTTCGTGCAGAGGGCCCGCGGGCTCGCCGTGGGAGCACGCATCCGTGCTCTCGCTTGCTGCGACGAAAGACTGACTGTGACGCTCCCGTCCGGGACCTCGAACGACCTCGACCTGACCACCGACCAGATCACCTTCGCCGACCTCCCGCTGCGTGCCGAGCTGCTCGCCGTGGTGGAGGAGCTCGGCTACACCCACCCCAGCCCGATCCAGGCGGAGTCCATCGGCCCGCTGGTCGACGGCCGCGACCTGCTCGGGCAGGCCGCCACGGGCACCGGCAAGACCGCGGCTTTCGCACTGCCGATCCTGCAGCGCCTCGCGGAGCAGCGCACCACGCGCAACCGCGGCGACGCACCGTTCGCGCTGGTACTCGCCCCCACCCGCGAGCTCGCGCTCCAGGTGTCGGAGGCGGTCACCCGCTACGGCCGCGGCGTCAACGCCCGCGTGCTCACCGTCTACGGCGGCGCGCCCGTCGGTCCGCAGCTCAAGTCGCTGTACCAGGGCGTCGACGTCGTCGTGGCCACCCCGGGCCGCGCCATCGACCTGATGAACCGCGGCGCGCTGCGGATGACCGAGCTCGAGACCGTCGTGCTCGACGAGGCCGACGAGATGCTCGACATGGGCTTCGTCGAGGACATCGAGACGCTGCTCGACGCCACGCCCGACACCCGCCAGGCGGTGCTGTTCAGCGCCACCATGCCGCGGCGCATCGAGCTGCTGGCGCAGAAGTACCTGCGTGAGCCGGTCACGATCCGCATCCGCCGCGAGGCCGTGCCCGACGGCGAGGCCCCCAAGGTCCGCCAGACCGCCTACATCGTGCCCCGCACCCACACCACCGCCGCGCTGGGTCGCGTGCTGGAGGCCGAGCGGCCCAAGGCCGCCATCGTCTTCTGCCGCACCCGCCTCGACGTCGACGCCGTCACCGAGACGCTCACCGGCCGCGGCCTGCGCGCCGAGGCGCTGCACGGCGGCATGGACCAGGAACACCGCACGCGCGTGGTCGAGCGGCTGCGCAGCGGGCGCACCGAGCTGCTCGTCGCCACCGACGTCGCGGCCCGCGGCCTGGACATCGACCTGCTGACGCACGTGGTCAACCACGACGTCCCGCAGTCGTCGGAGGCCTACGTCCACCGCATCGGTCGTGTCGGCCGGGCCGGGCGCGAGGGTGTGGCCATCACGCTGGTGCCGCCGTCGAAGGTGCACGCCCTGCGTGCCGTCGAGCGGCTCACCGGGCAGTCCATCGCGTTCGCGCCGGTGCCCACGGCCGCCGACCTGCGGGCAGCGCGCCTGCAGCGCACGGCCGTCGCGCTGCGCGAGACGCTCGAGGCCGAGCAGCTCGCCGGTGAGACCGTCGCGGACGGGGTCCGCGACATGCTCGTGGAGCTCGCCACCGACTTCGGCGCCGTCGACGTCGCGGCCGCTGCCATCCGGCTCATGCAGGAGGCCGCGGGTGCGCCCGATGACAGCGAGGACATCCCCGTCGTCGCCGCGGGTCGTGCCACGGGGTCGTTCCGCGACCGCGAGGGCCGCAGCAGCGAGGGCCGGGGCGAGAGCCGCGGCCGTGGCGGCGCCGCAGGCATCCGGCCGCCGAAGGCCGGCAGCGTCCGGCTGTTCGTCAACGCCGGCCGCGCGAGCGGTGTGCGTCCCCAGGACATCGTGGGTGCGCTGGCCAACGAGTCCAACCTCACCGGCCGCGACATCGGCGCCATCCAGATCCACGAGCGCCACGCGCTGGTGGAGATCCCCGAGCACGTCGCCGATGACGTGCTGCGCAGCCTGCGCGGCACCACCACGCTGAAGGGCCGCCGCGCCAACGTGCGCCGCGACCGCGGGCTGGTCGCTGCGGCACCCGCTCGGAGCCGCCGGGACTGACCGTCCCCTCGGTAACGCATTGCAGGAAGGCCACCTTGCCGCAAGATTCTTGCGGCAAGGTGGCCTTCCTGGTCTCTGCAGTTGGCTCGGTGGCGGGCTGCAACCGGCGGAGCCGGCGTCAGTCCTTCGCCTCCCCGCTGAGCTTCCCCCACACCTTCCCGGCCGCACCGGACACCGCCGAACCCACCTCGCTGAGGACCTTCGCCAGGGGGTCGGCCGAGCCGGCCACCGTGTCGCGGTAGGACCGCGCCGCCGACCGCACGTCGTCGAGCAGCGTGGAGGTCGGCGCCTCGGCACCGCGGCGCGGGTAGTCGCCCGCCAGGATCGCCCGGTACTCCGACGACGCCGCCCACCGCTGCAGCTGCGCCGCGCGCACCACCGCGAACGGGTGGCTCATCCCCTCGGAGCTCATGATCTTGAGCAGGCTGTCGCGCACGTCGTCGACCTCCTCGTACTCCCGCGCCTGCTGCAGGAACGTCGGGATGTCGATCTCGTCGGTGCTGGTGCCGCCCGCCATGTACAGCTGCGCGCGCAGCACGGCCGCCGGGTCCTGGCTGCACAGCAGCCCGGCGCGGTCGCTCGTCAGCTCGGCCTTGCGGAACCACTCCATCAGCGCGGCCACCACCGCGCGCAGCCCGAGCGCCCCGATCGGCACCCAGCTCACCGACGACTGCAGCGTCAGCAGCCGGATCAGCAGCGTGCGCATCGCGGCGTGCTCGGACAGGACATGGCCCACCTCGTGGCCGATCGCGAAGCGCAGCCCCTCGGTGTCGAGCGCCTCGACGAGCCCGGTCGTCAGCACGATGAACGGCCGCTCGATGCCGATCGTGTAGGCGTTGGCGACCGGGTGGCGCGACACGAACATGTCGGGCGCCGTGGGCAGGTCCAGCGTCTCGACGCAGTCATCGCGCAGCCGGTGCAACGTCGGATACTGCTTGGGCCCGACCCGGATCGACGACGCCAGCGCGTCGAGCCGCTCGGCCCGCTCGCTCCACATCCCGGCCACCGTCTTGAGGACCGACGCGCCACCGGGCACGGCTCGCAGCGCCGCCAGCGCGCCGCGGTCGGCCGGGTGCTCGTAGGCGCGCGGGCTGATCCCCGGGAACCGCACCCGGTTCGACGGCATCGGCACCAGCGCGCGGCTGTCATCCATGACCCGAGGTTGCCACAGCGGACGCCCCCCTTGTTCCGCGCCCGCTGAGCGGCTAGGAAGTGGACCTTGAGCGCTCGAGGGGGAGCCATGGCTGCAGAGACCGAGGACCGACTCGTCAGAGGTGCCGTCCGGAGCGGGATGTGGCGGCTGATCCCGCTACTGGGGTTGTGCTACCTGCTCAACTACGTGGACCGGGTCAACGTCGGGTTCGCGTCGCTGAAGATGAACCCGGACCTCGGCCTGTCGGCTGCCGCGTACGGCCTGGGCGCCGGGCTGTTCTTCATCGGCTACTTCGTCTTCGAGGTCCCGAGCAACGTCATCCTGCACAAGGTCGGAGCCCGCATCTGGATCGCCCGCATCATGATCACCTGGGGGATCGTGGCGTCGGCCACGGCGTTCGTCGCCGGGGAGATCAGCTTCTACATCGTGCGGTTCGTGCTCGGCGTGGCCGAGGCGGGCTTCTTCCCCGGCATCATCCTGTACCTGACCTACTGGTTCCCCCGGGCGCAGCGGGCCAAGGTCGTCGCGCTGTTCTTCCTGGCCGTGCCGCTGTCCACGGTGTTCGGCGCACCGATCTCCACGCTGCTGATCCAGAACGGCGACGGCCTGCTCGGCTTCGCGGCGGGCTGGCGGTTCATGTTCTTCGTCGAGGGCATCCCGGCGCTGCTCGTCGGCGTGCTGGTGCTGTTCCTGCTGCCCGACCGGCCCACGAAGGCGCGCTGGCTCGCCCGGGACGCCGCGGTGGCGCTGGAGGAGCGCATCGCGGCCGAGGACAGCGCCCAGGTGGCGAAGGAGCCGACGCTGCGTGCCGCGCTGGCCGACCGCCGCGTCGTCGCGCTGTCGATCGTCTACTTCGGCGTGGTGTTCGGCCTCTACGTGCTCGCGTTCTTCCTGCCGCAGGTGATCTCGGACCTGCAGAGGCAGTTCGGCGTGACGTTCTCGCTGTTCGACATCGGGCTGATCACCGCGGCGCCCTACGTCGTGGCGTCGATCGTGATGGTGCTCAACGCGCGTCACTCCGACCGGACGGGGGAGCGGCGGCTGCACGTCGCGATCCCGGCGTTCGTGGGGGCGGTCGGGGTGGCCGTGGCGCTGTTCCTGAACTCCCCGTTCCTCATCATCGCGGCCGTCACGGTCTGCGCCTGCGGGGTGTTCGCCGCCATCCCGGTGATCTGGCAACTGCCCAGCACGTTCCTCACCGGCGTCGCCGCGGCCGGTGGCATCGCCCTGATCAACAGCTTCGGCAACCTCAGCGGCTTCGTCGGTCCGTACGTCACCGGCTGGCTGCAGGACCTCACGGGCAACAACAAGGCCGGCATGTTCGTCGTCGCCGGGTTCATGGTGCTCTCGGGTGTGGTCGTGTTGCTGCTCCGCCGCGGCGTCGCGGCGCGAGAGGGTGGACCCAACACCACGACAGGAGCTCCATGAGCGACACCGAGCACGACCTCAAGCCCCGTTCCCGCGACGTCACCGACGGGCTGGAGCGCACCGCCGCGCGCGGCATGCTCCGGGCCGTCGGCATGCGCGACGAGGACTTCCACAAGCCGCAGATCGGCATCGCGTCGAGCTGGAACGAGATCACGCCCTGCAACCTCTCGCTGCAGCGGCTCGGTCTCGCGGCGAAGGAGGGGGTGCACCGCGCGGGCGGGTTCCCGATGGAGTTCGGCACCATCTCGGTGTCGGACGGCATCTCGATGGGCCACGTCGGCATGCACTACTCGCTGGTCAGCCGCGAGATCATCGCCGACTCCGTCGAGACGGTGGTGCAGGCCGAGCGGCTCGACGGCACGGTGCTGCTCGCCGGCTGCGACAAGAGCCTGCCCGGCATGCTGATGGCGGCGGCCCGGCTGGACCTGGCCGCGGTGTTCCTCTACGCGGGCTCGATCCTGCCCGGCTACGTGGGGGAGAAGGAGGTCACGATCGCCGACGCGTTCGAGGCCGTCGGCGCGTGTGCGCGCGGGCTGATCACCCGCGAGGAGGTCGACGCCATCGAGCGCGCCATCTGCCCCGGTGAGGGTGCCTGCGGCGGCATGTACACCGCCAACACGATGGCCAGCGCGGCCGAGGCGCTCGGCATGGCGATGCCCGGGTCGGCCAGCCCGCCCGCCGTCGACCGGCGCCGCGACGGCATCGCCCGCGCGTCCGGCGAGGCCGTGATCGGCATGATCCGCCGGGGCATCACGGCCCGGCAGATCCTCACCCGCGAGGCGTTCGAGAACGCGATCGCGGTGGTCATGGCGTTCGGCGGCTCGACGAACGCGGTGCTGCACCTGCTCGCCATCGCGTGGGAGGCGGGGGTGCCGCTGGAGCTCGACGACTTCAACCGGATCGGCGACCGCGTGCCGCACCTGGCCGACGTCAAGCCGTTCGGGGCGCACGTCATGTCGACCGTCGACAAGGTCGGCGGCGTGCCCGTCGTCATGAAGGCGCTGCTCGACGCCGGGCTGCTGCACGGTGACGCGCTCACCGTCACCGGGCTGACGGTGGCGGAGAACCTCGCCGCGATCGACCCGCCGCACCTGGACGGGGAGATCCTGCGCGCACTGGACAACCCGATCCACCCCACCGGCGGGCTCACGATCCTGCGCGGCTCGCTCGCTCCCGACGGCGCGGTCGTCAAGAGCGCCGGCTTCGACTCGGCCACGTTCGAGGGCACCGCCCGGGTCTTCGACGGCGAGCAGGGCGCGATGGACGCCGTGTCCGACGGCACGCTGCAGGCCGGGGACGTCGTGGTGATCCGCTACGAGGGCCCCAAGGGCGGCCCGGGCATGCGCGAGATGCTCGCCGTCACCGGGGCGATCAAGGGCGCGGGTCTCGGCAAGGACGTGCTGCTGCTCACCGACGGCCGGTTCTCCGGCGCCACCACCGGGCTGTGCGTCGGGCACGTCGCACCCGAGGCCGTGGACGGCGGGCCCATCGCGTTCGTGCGCGACGGCGACCGGATCCGGCTGGACATGGACGCCCGGACGCTCGACGTGCTCGTCGACGCCGCAGAGCTGGAGCGACGCCGCGAGGGCTGGGAGCCCAGGGAGCCGGCGCTGCGCACCGGGGTGCTGGGCAAGTACCGCAAGCTCGTCGGCTCGGCGGCGCAGGGGGCCGTCTGCTCCTAGCGGGTGCCGCCTATCCTCGCGGGATGGCCACGAGAAGCGATCAGCACAACGTCGAGGAGATGGCGGCGCAGCTGGCCGACCGCCTCATCTCGGCCGTGGCGGAGACGCTCGCGCAGCGCTCGCCGGAGCCGGGCCGGGAGCGGGTGAGCGCCACGCTGGCGATCGGCCGGGCCGCCGAGCCCGAGGGCGACGGGCGCACCACCCGGCTGATGGTCACGCTCATCCTCATCCGCTGGCTGAGTGTGGCCAGGGCGAAGCTCGACGACGAGCCGGATCGCGTCGAGCGCGCGCTGGGCTGGGTCGAGGAGGCGCTGGGCAAGCGGTACCGGGCCCGGGCGCGCTACACCGCGCCGGTGCTGCAGAGCGAGGAGGGCGCCACCGAGATCCTGCAGTACCGCGATGCGCTCGGTGACGACTTCCTGCCCTCGCTCGTGTGGCTGCTCGCCGGGGTCGTCGCGGCGGACGCCGAGGGTGACGTCGGGTGGCTGGCCGCGCTCGTCGGAGTGGACTACGACGCCTCCTGAACCCCGGTGTGGCCGGTCACTCCCGGCCACCAGCGACCTCGCACACCGTTTCCCGTCTTCGCACGGGTTGGATCGTGTGCGAGGACTGGTGACGGTGTGCGAAGTCGGCATGGTCTGCAGGCGGCCTGCCGCGGCAGGTGTCCCTCCCGCGTGCTGGACCGCCGGGGCCTACGCGTTCGACGCGTTCGACGCCGTGTACCGCGACGTGCCCGTGGGCGACGCTGCTGCAGCAGAACACCCTGGCGCCGTGCGCCTCCCGGTGCCGCTGCTGGTGGCGCATGGCGACGCCGACACCCTGGTCAAACCCGCTCTGAACTGGCAGTTCGCCGACCACGAGTGCGCCATCGGCACCGCCGTGACGCGACTGCCGATCCCGGGTGCCGGGCACGGCGAGGTGGCACTCCGCGCGTTGCCGACGCTCCTGCCGTGGTTCGCGGCGTGCCCGTCAGACCGCGCAGCTCCCGTCGGCGCACGCGTCGCCGTCGGCGCCCGCGGGGGTGAGCACCGACACCGGGTGGGCGTCGGCCCAGGCCGTGGTGAGCACCTCCAGCAGCGCCTCCGGCGGCTGGGCCCCGGACACGCCGTACTTCTGGTCGATCACGTAGAACGGGACGCCGCTGATGCCGTACGCCCTGGCCTGGTGCTCGTCGGCGCGCACCTCGTCGCCGTAGCGCAGCCCGGCGAGCACCGAGCGTGCCTCGTCGGCGTCCAGGCCGGCCTCCGCGCCGATGCGCACCAGCGTCTCGGGGTCGCCGATGCGCTCACCCTCCACGAGGTAGGCGCTGAACAGGCGCTCCTTCACCGCGTCCTGCACGCCGCGCTCGGCGGCCAGGTGCAGCAGCCGGTGCGCGTCGAAGGTGTTGCCGCTCTTCGCGTGCTCGAAGTGGAAGTCCCAGCCGTCGGCCGCGGCGGTCTGCGTCATCTGGGCGTGCATCTGCTCGGCCCGCTCGGTGGTGATGCCGTACTTGGCCGCGAGGTGCTCGCCGAGGTCCTCGGTGCGCTCCTGCGGGGCGTCCGGGTCGAGCTCGAAGCTGCGGTAGCGCACCTGCACGTCGTCGCGGTGCGCGAACTGCGCCAGCGCCTTCTCGAACCGTCGCTTGCCGATCGCGCACCACGGGCACACGACATCGGACCAGATCTCCACCTGCATGTGTGGGTTCAACCCGTCGTCTCGTGCCGTTGTTCCAACACGGCGCGGGGCACCAGTGCGACGGCACGCCCGTCGATGAGCAGGAGCACCGGTCCCTTGCCGCCGTCGATGCGCGCCGTGGCGGCCGCGGCGTTCTCACCGTGCCCGACCGCGGCCGGGGCGCTGCCGGCATGGCGGGTGACGCTGTCGGCGGCCCGTTCGGGATCGGCCGCGACCAGTGCGCGCAGCTCGGCGGGATCGACGCTGCCGATGACCTCCGGCGCCGATCGGGTCGGGGCGTCCGACGTCCGGGGGACGACCACGGCGACCGGTCCGGACCCATGGCGGGCCAGCACGGCCGCGACGGTGTCGGTGGCAGGCACCACGGCCAGGCCCCGCTGCGGCACGACGTCGCGGACGAACGGGCCCTCGGTGGCGTCGAGGAAGCCCATGCCGGTCATCCAGCGGTCGTCGAAGTACTTCGACAGGTAGTTGCGACCCGAGTCCGGCAGCACCGCGACCACGACGTGCTCGGGCCCCAGCCCGGCGGCCACGCGCAGCGCGCCGGCCACCGCCGTGCCGGCCGAGCCGCCGACCAGCAGGCCCTCCTCGGCGGCGAGCCGGCGGGCGACCCGCAGCGACTCGCCGTCGGGGATGCGCTCGAAGCGGTCGACGATCGCCCGGTCGTAGGCGGTGGGCCAGGTGTCCTCGACGGTGTCGGGGTGCAGGTAGTGGCCGACGCTCTCCACGAAGTACGGGCTGCCGTCGCCGCCCGCGTACACCGACGCCTCGGGGTCGGTGCCCACCACCGTCACGCCGTGGCGCTTGAGGAACCGGCCGGTGCCGCTGATCGTGCCGCCGGTGCCGATGCCGGCGACGAGGTGCGTGACCCGCCCACCGGTCTGCTCCCAGATCTCCGGGCCGGTGGTGAGCTCGTGGATGCGCGGGTTGGCCGGGTTGTCGTACTGGTTGGCGTACCAGCCGCCGTCGGTCTCCTCGGCGATGCGCCGGGCGAGGTTGTTGACGTGCTCGGGGTGCTCGCGCGGCAGCTTGCCCTCCGTGGCGACGACTCGCGCGCCGTAGGCCTGCAGGAGCGCGACCTTCTCGTGGGCGATCGTGTTGGGCACGACGACGACCGCCGTGTAGCCGCACTGGGCAGCCACCATGGCCAGCCCGACCCCGGTGTTGCCCGAAGAGCCCTCGACGATCGTGCCGCCGGGCTGCAGCTCACCCAGCTCCTCGGCCGCCCGCACCATCGCCAGCGCCGCGCGGTCCTTCACGCTCCCGCCGGGGTTGGCGAACTCGACCTTCACCCACACCTGCGCGGTCAGCCCGGCGGTCACCCGGCGCAGGCGGATCAGGGGAGTGGCGCCGACGGCGTCGAGGACGGACTCGAAGACGTTCACAAGTCGATCGTGCCTCACCGTCTCCGGCTTCGCTGCATCCGTAGCCTGGCGCGATGGGCACACTTCCCGAGGACTGGTCGCAGTGGCGTGCGGACGTCGACCTCGATCGCTACGACGAGCGCTGGAAGCAGCTCGCGGCGGCGGGGGAGAACCCGCACGGCGAGGTCGACCTCGTGATGACGTTCGCGCCGCGCAGCGTGCTCGACGGTGGCTGCGGCACCGGGCGGGTCGGGATCGAGCTGGCCCGCCGGGGCGTCACGGTGCTGGGGGTGGACGCCGACGCCGACATGATCGCCGCGGCCCGGGCCAAGGCCCCGGAGCTGGAGTGGGTGTGCGCGGATCTGGCCGACCTGGACCACCCCGACCGCTTCGACGTCGTGGTGCTCGCCGGCAACGTGGTGCCCTACGCGAGCCGCCGCGCCGAGATGGTCGCGGCGTGCGCACGGCACCTGGCCCCGTCCGGGGTGCTGGTGACGGGGTTCCAGCTGCAGGCCGGCTGGCCGACGCTCGCCGACTACGACGGCTGGTGCGCCGGGCTCGCGCTGGAGGCGCGGTACGCGACCTGGGACCGGTCGCCCTACGCGGGTGGGGACTACGCGGTGTCGGTGCATCGGGCGGGGTGAGGGTGGTGGGTCCCGCTCCCAATGGCCCCGCGAAGGTGGCCCTGCCAGCGGAGACCTAGCGAGAGCCGCCGGGCGAGTGATCAACGCCCACAGGTTCCGGTTCGATCATGAGCCAGTGCGCGCTCGGCCACCGGCACGAAGATCAACGCCCACTGGCTCATGGTCACCACCGAACCAGTAGGCGTTGATCACCCAACCGCACCCACGGCCCACGCCGGGCCCTGCTGTGCGCCTCGGCGAGCACGCCGGTGGTTGCGCAGGCCATGAAAGACCTTCCTGCAATGGCCCCGCGAAGGTGGCCTTCCTGCAACCCGAGCGCCTGCCGCCCCCTCACGCCCGCGCCGCCACCGCAGCATCCAGGGCCGCCCGCATCGCCGCCACCGGCCCGGGCCGTCCGGTCATCAGCTCCACCTGCGCCGCGGCCTGGTGCAGCAGCATCTCCAGCCCGCTCACCACCCGCGCGCCGGCCGCCGCGGCGGTGGCGGCGAAGGGTGTGGGCCACGGCGCGTAGACGACGTCGAGCAGCACCGCTGCCGCCCCGATGCCCGTCAGCGCGTCGGGGGCGCCGGCGGGCAGCGTCGAGATCACCACGTCGGCGCCGGTCAGGGCGGTCGCGGCGCGGGCGGGGTCGACCAGCGCATCGCTGATCTGCGGTGTCACCCCGAGTCGCTCGGCGGCGTCGCGCAGCTCGCCGGTGCGCCCCAGGCTCCGCACGAGGACCGTGACGTCGTCGATCCCCAGCTCCCGCAACGCGGCCAGGGCCGCCTGCGCGGTGCCGCCCGCTCCCAGCACGACGGCGCGACCGCGCGCTCCCCGCAGCGCCGCGATGATCCCGGCGACGTCGGTGTTCTCGGCCCGCCGCCGCCCCCTGGTGAGCACGAGCGTGTTGGCGGCGCCGGTGGCGGCAGCGAGCGGCGCGACCTCCTCGGCCACCTCCAACGCGACGCGCTTGAGCGGCATCGTCAGCGACAGGCCCGCCCAGTCGGAGCCGAGGCCGTCGACGAAGGCCGGGAGCCCGGCCTCGTCGCACTCGTGGCGGTCGTAGGTCCAGTCGTCGAGGCCCAACGCCCGGTAGGCGGCCGTGTGGAGCACCGGGGAGAGCGAATGGGCGACCGGGGAACCGAGGACGGCGGCGTGCATCACGCGAGTATGTCCGCCGCCCGTGGGGCAGTATCCGTAGGCATGCCGGTCTCCCGAGTACTCGTGGCCAACCGCGGCGAGATCGCCCTGCGCATCGCCGATGCGGCCGCCGAGCAGCGGGTCGAAGCCGTCCGGGTGCGCGCCGCCGACGAGCCCGGCGACGCCGAGCCGCTCCCGGGTCGCGGTCCCACCGCCTACCTCGACGGGGCCGCGCTGATCGCCGTGGCCCGCCGCACCGGCTGCGACGCCGTGCATCCCGGCTACGGCTTCCTCTCCGAGAGCGCGACGTTCGCCACGGCCTGCCTCGATGCGGGCCTGGTCTGGGTCGGGCCGACACCCGAGCTGCTGGCCCTGTTCGGCGACAAGGCCGCGGCCCGCGCGCACGCGATGCGCTGCGACGTCCCCGTGCCGGCCGGCACCGACGGCGCCGTCGACGTGGAGGGCGCCCTGAAGTTCGCGGCGACCACGGGCGGGCCGGTGCTGATCAAGGCGGTGGCCGGCGGCGGTGGGCGTGGGATGCGGGTCGTCGGACGGGGAGACGACCTCGCCGCGGCGTTCGAGCGCTGCCGTTCCGAGGCCGTCGCGGCGTTCGGCGACGGCACGCTCTACGTCGAGGAGCTGCGCACCGGGGCCCGGCACATCGAGGTGCAGCTGGCCGGCGACGGGTCGCGGGTGGTCGCGCTCGGCGACCGGGACTGCAGCGTGCAGCGGCGCCACCAGAAGCTCGTGGAGATCGCGCCCGCCGCGCTCGCCGACGGGGCCCGTTCGGCGCTGCACGCCGCGGCGGTGCGGCTGACCGCCGGGCTGCGGGGTGTCGCGACCGCCGAGTTCCTGGTGGACGCGGCGGGCTTCGTGTTCCTCGAGGTCAACCCGCGCATCCAGGTGGAGCACACGGTCACCGAGGAGGTGACCGGTCTCGACCTCGTGGCGCTGCAGCTGCGGCTGGCCGGGGGTGCCCCGCTCGACGTCGCCCCGGTGCCGCCGCGTGGCACGTCGATCCAGCTGCGGGTCAACGCCGAGACGCTCGCCGCCGACGGCTCGCTGCGACCGGGCGCGGGCACGCTGGAGCGCTTCGCCCCGCCGACCGGGCGCGGGGTGCGGGTGGACACGGCCGCCGCGGTCGGTGCGGTGGTCGACCCGCGCTTCGACTCGCTGCTGGCCAAGCTGATCATCACCGGCGCCGACCGGGCCGCGACGATCGCGCACGCCGTCCGGGCGCTCGCGGGGTTCGACGTGGCCGGGGTGGCGACGAACCGGGACCTGCTGGCGGCGATCCTCGCGCACCCGACCTTCACGGCGGGGGAGGCGACGACCACGTTCGTGGACGAGCATCGTGAGGCCCTGCTGGGTGCCTCGCCCGGATCGCAGGATGGTGGCCATCCAAGCGTTGGATCGCAGGATGGCCACCATCCTGCGATCCCGGAGGGCGCCGTCGCCGTCCGCGCCCCGCTCGCGGGCGTCGTGGTCGCCGTCGGCTCCGAGCCCGGTGTGGTCGCCGTCGGCTCCGAGCCCGGTGTGGTCGCCGTGCTGGAGTCCATGAAGATGGAGCACCCCGTCACCGGGGCCGGCCGCGTGCTCCAGCTGCGCGTCGCCGTCGGCGACGTCGTGGCCGAGGGGGACGTGCTGGCGGTGCTCGAGCCGGGTACCGAGGCCGACGCCGCGGCCGCCGCGGACGTCGACCTCGGCCACATCCGCCCCGACCTCGCCGAGGTGCTGGACCGCCGCGCGGGCACGCGCGACGCCGCCCGCCCCGACGCCGTGGCGCGCCGCCGCCGCACCGGGCAGCGCACGGCACGGGAGAACATCGACGACCTGTGCGACCCGGGCACGTTCACCGAGTTCGGCGCGCTGCTCATCGCCGGGCAGCGCCGTCGCCGCAGCGTCGAGGACCTCATCGCCCGCACCCCGGCCGACGGGCTGGTCGGCGGTATCGGCGCGATCGACGGCCGCCGCTGCGTCGTCGCGTCCTACGACTACACGGTGCTCGCGGGTACGCAGGGCATGCAGAACCACCGCAAGACCGACCGGCTCATCGAGCTCGCCCACCGGCAGAAGCTGCCGTTCGTGCTGTTCGCCGAGGGTGGTGGCGGGCGCCCAGGCGACACCGACCACTCCACGATCTCCGGGCTGGAGCTGACGACGTTCGCCGGCTTCGCGCGGCTGTCGGGCACCGTGCCGGTGGTCGCGATCGTCTCGGGCTACTGCTTCGCGGGCAACGCCGCGCTGGCGGGCTGCGCCGACGTGATCATCGCGACGGAGGGTTCGAGCCTCGGCATGGGCGGCCCCGCGATGATCGAGGGTGGCGGGCTGGGGGTCTTCCCGCCCGGCGAGGTCGGCCCGATGGACGTCCAGTCCCGCAACGGCGTGGTCGACGTGCTGGTGCCCGACGAGGCTGCGGCGGTCGCCGCCGCGAAGCGCTACCTCGGGCTCGTGACCGGCACCCCCGGCGACGGCGCGTGCGCCGACCAGCGCGCGCTGCGCCACCTGGTACCGGAGAACCGGCTGCGCGCCTACGACGTCGCCACGGTGATCGAGACGCTCGCCGACTCCGGGAGCGTGTTGGAGCTGCGCCCGGCATTCGGCGTCGGGATCCGGACGGTGCTGGCGCGGATCTCCGGGCGGGCCGTCGGGATCATGGCCAACGACCCGCGCCACCTCGGCGGTGCGATCGACGCCGACGCCGCCGACAAGGCCGCCCGGTTCGTGCAGCTCTGCGACGCCCACGGCCTCGGGATCGTCTCGCTGTGCGACACCCCCGGCTTCATGGTCGGCCCGGCCTCGGAGCGCACCGCGACGGTCCGGCACTTCTCGCGGCTGTTCGTGGCCGCCGCCAACGCCGCGGTGCCGCTGGTCTGTGTCGTGCTGCGCAAGGGCTACGGGCTGGGCGCGATGGCGATGGCCGGTGGCGGCTTCACCGAACCGGTGATCACCGTGGCCTGGCCGACCGGGGAGTTCGGCGGCATGGGGCTGGAGGGTGCGGTCCGGCTCGGCTACCGCGCCGAGCTGGACGCGCTTCCCGATGACAGTGCCCGCGAACGGCACTACCGTGAACTGGTGGCGCAGCTCTACGAGCGGGGCAAGGCGCTGAGCACGGCCACGGTGATGGAGATCGACGACGTCATCGACCCGGCCGGGACCAGACAGGTGATCGACGCCGCGCTGAGCGCGGCCGCGGTGGTGCCGGCAGGCCGGCGGCCGTTCATCGACACCTGGTGATTGCAGCCACCAGCACCTCCGGAAAGGATCCCGCACCGTGCTGATCGTCTACAGCTTCACCGGCGTCGCCGTGAGCGTGCGGCGATGGTTCGAGGTGTCCCCCGAGGCTGTGATGGAGCATGGCGCCCGCATCGAGCTCGCCCTGCTGGCACCGCAGCCGCACCGCGGAACCGAGTCCGCGGCGCAGCAGACCGTGGTCGATCAGCCGTTCTGGCGTGCAGACCTGTTCAACCGCCTCGACCGGCCCAGCGACTCCTTCTCGGCCGCTCACTTCCACCCGCGGTTCGACGGCGTGGAGCCCTCCGACCGCGTGTGGTCCGCCGCGCTCACGGCCGACCCGTGGACGTGGCTCACACAGCAGTTGGAGAACGTCGAGAAGCTGCTCATCGGCGCCGGGCTCGATCCGCGCATCGCCGAGGCCGATGCCGACGACCTCCGCGCGTTCGCGCCCCGGATCGTGACCTCGGCCCAGCAGTTCAGCCCCGAGCACCCGCTGTCGCGCGACGAGGACTTCCGCCTCACCCGCGACGCTTCCGAACGCGTCCGCCGCATGCTCGCCCTCATCCCGGACCCGACGCCCGCCGTGCTCGACCACCTGCGGCCCTGGCTCGAGCGGGCCTGATCGCCTCTCTCAGTCCCGTCCCGACGACGATCCCGCCGCGGCTGCCACCACCGCACCCGCGTGCTGCATGCCGGTCCCGTTCGGGTGGTAGGGCGCCGCGGCCGCTGTCGGCACCAGGCCCTCCATCCACCGCTGCCCGACGGGCGCGCAGACGCCGTGGTCGGCGCTCGGCGTCCGGATGTCGGCGTAGCCGGCGTCGTGGGCCGCGGCCTGGTTCGCGAGCATCGTCATCAGCCGGTCGAACGTGGCCTGCAGGTAGTCGGCGTCGCGGCCCCAGATCGGGTCGGCAGGCCAGCAGCCCCCGGGCTTCCAGTAGGTGCCGTAGCCGACGACGACGACCCGGGCGTGCGGTGCGCGCCGGTGGATCTCGACGAGCGCCGCGCCGATCCTCGGCGCCAGCGCGTCGATCTTCGCCGCGAGCGGATCGGTGCCACCGGCGGTCAGCCGGGCCTTGCACGAGATGCCTGCAGGCTCGGGCAGCGGGTTGGCGCAGGTGGGCACGACGACGCCGAGGTCGAGGTCGTTGGCCCCGATGGCGATCGTGACGAGGTCGGCGTCGGTGGTCACGGCGTCGTACTGCGGCGCGACGATCCCGAACTGCCGCCCGGGCAGGTCAGCGACCTTGGCCCCGGAGCAGGTCACATCCTTGATCGTCGCCCCGAGCGCCGCCGCGACGACCCGCGGCCAGTTGTGGTCGGACCGCAGGCAGGCCACGTCGTTCTGCAGCGGGATGAGCGGTCCGGCCGCCGACGAGTCGCCCAGTGCGACGTAGACGGGCCCGCCGGCGGTCGCGGACGCCACGCCCGGCACGGCGAGAGACAGCGCCAGCGCTGCACCCACGCCCGCGGCGATCAGGCGATTCCTGCGGTGCGTCATTGCATCCTCCGGCTACCGGCGAGTAGGTGATGGATGACATGATGGAGCACGTGCCCCGGACGGTGTCCTGGGAGTACTCCCACAATCCGCGGGATCGGTTGTGACAGAGCACAAGTTGACCATTGGTGGACAGCCGGTGGACCGGCTCCTGGTCCGGGATCGCGCCGTGCTCGTGCGCTCCCTGATCGCGGCGCTGCCTGTCACGGTGCCTGCCTACGGCCAGTTGCCCGCCGAGGAGCTCACCGGCGACATCGCCCGCGCCATCGAGACCGGCCTCGCCCTGTTCGTCGACGCGCTGCGGGCCGGTCGCCTGCCCGGCCCCGAGCAGCTGGCGGCGCTGCGCGACTCCGCGGCGCGCCGGGCGGAGGAGGGCGTGCCCGTCGAGGCGGTGCTCACGGCCTACCACGTGGGCGTGCAGGCGGTCTGGAGCCACGTCGCGGCGCTGGCCACCGCCGCCGACCACGCCGACCTCATGGCCTGCAGCCGCCTCATGCTGGGCTTCCTGCAGCAGGTGACCACGGCCGTGGCGGGCGGCTACCTCGAGGAACGCCAGATCATGTTCGGCGACGAGCACGCCGTCCGGCACGCCCTGCTGATGGCGCTGCTCGACGGCGAGCCCGCCGAGGAGGCGGCGCAGCGCGCCCGGTTCCGGCTCCCGCGCGCCTACCTCGTGCTCGACGTCGCGATCGGGCCGCATCCCGACGAGACCGCGCCGGGTGTCGACGCGACGGTGGCGCAGCGCCGCAAGCTGCGGCGGGTGCGCACCGAGCTCGACCGGCATGCCCGCGAGCCCGTGCTCACCGCGCTGTCGGCGACCGGGGGCACCGTGCTCGTCCCGGCCGACGTGGCGTCCGACGCCCTGACCGACCAGCACTGGCAGCGCCTCGCCGCGGTCGTCGAGGCGATGGCACGTGCGGCGGGCGCCGACGTCACGGTCGGAGCCGTCGCCGCCGAACCCACCGGGGTGGCTGCCGCCGCGGCGCTCGCCGGCGAGGTACGCGCCGTCGCCGTCGCGTTCGGCCGGGGCCCCGGGCTGTGGCGGCTCGACGACGTGCTGCTGGAGTACCAGCTCAGCCGGCCGACCGCGGCGTCCGCCCGCCTGGCCGCGCTGCTCGCGCCGCTGGACGACCAGCCGGACCTCCTGGCCACCCTCGCGGCCTACCTGCGGACCGGGCAGAACCGCCGCCAGACGGCCACCGCGCTGCACGTGCACCCCAACACGGTCGACTACCGGCTGCGCCGCGTCGCGGCGATCACCGGGCTGGACCCGACGCGAGCCGCCGACGTCACGCGGATCGAGGTGGGGCTGGCGGCGCGGGCGATGGGGGCGGCGGCCTCGCGGACGTCAGGAAGGACGCCCTCCTGACGTTGGACGTCAGCAGGGACGCCCTTCCTGACGTCGCGGCACGAGGGGGTGGCGCGCTCTACCCCCACCACCCATGCCACGCTCCCCGCCGTGACACGCACAGTGGTGATCTTCGGCGGCCGCAGCGAGATCGGGGTGGCGGTGGCGCAGCGCCTCGCCCCCGGGGCGACGGTCGTGCTGGCCGCCCGCCGCAGCACCGACCTGGACGCCGAGGAGAAGTCGCTCCGCGATGCCGGTGCGGCGGCCGTCGACCGCGTCGAGTTCGACGCCGACGACCTCGCCTCGCACGCCGCGGTCCTGCAGGACCTCGTCGACCGCCACGGCCGCCTCGACGTCGCCGTCATCGCCTTCGGGCTGCTCGGCGACCAGGCCAGGGCCGAGGCCGAGCCGGAGCACGCCGTGCAGATCGTGCACACCGACTACGTCGCGCACGTCGCGCTGCTCACCCGGCTGGCCACGATCCTGCGCGGTCAGGGCGGCGGTGACCTGGTCGTCTACTCCTCGGTCGCGGGTGCGCGGGTCCGGCGCGCCAACTACGTCTACGGCTCGGCGAAGGCCGGCCTCGACGGCTTCGCCAGCGGCCTCGCCGACGCCCTGCACGGCTCCGGGGTGCGGCTGCTGCTGGTGCGCCCGGGGTTCGTGATCGGGCGCATGACCGAGGGCATGGCGCCCGCGCCGTTCTCGTCCACCCCCGAGCAGGTTGCCGACGCGACCGTGCGCGCGCTCGCGGCTGGCCGCGGCGTGGTCTGGGTGCCCGCGGTGCTGCAGCCGATCTTCGCGGTGCTCGGCCACGCTCCGCGCAGGCTGTGGCGCCGGATGCCGCGCTGAGTGCGCCATTCCCGCGGTGGATTGTCCTATGGGCTACGCGCCGGCAGAGGCGCTGCCAGCAGGGTATCGGCGCACGCGTCGATTCTCTCGTTGCCGTGCAGAAGTCGACGACGTCGCAGCCGAAGAACTGCGCGAGTCCGACGATCTCGGCGGGTACGGCCGCAGGGGAGCGGTCGCCGGGACGGTTCCGACACCCACGCTGCCGCCGCCCGCATGGTTCACGACGGTCAAGAACGCCGCAGCCACGCCACCCGCGCCGATGAGAAGCCCGACGAGACCTGCCAGACATATCGGCCACCACGCCACCCGCCGGGCGTCCGGACGTGCGCCGGTGGGCGACCCCGCTGGTTCGGCCTGAAGTGTTTCGGGTCGTGGCTCAAGCGGGGTGTTCGTGATCATCTGCGCCATCCTGGCTGTCGAGGGGAGACTGCCCCCTGCGATCGCGCTGCGTTGATATCTCGTTACGCCCTGCCATTGCGAATTGGTCGGATTCGGCGCCGCGCGTGTCTTTGGCTGTGCCAGGTCGGTGACGCTGAGCCGCGGGGAGAGCGGGATGGCGTTCTCGCTATTGCGCTGATACCCGCCGGTAACGCTACGGTCATCTCCCGCTTGCAAGATCCGCCTTTCACCCGAGGAGAGGGGCCCGACGCATGGTGCGCAGATCGCGGACGGTGCTCACCGCTGTCGCGGCGTTCGTGCTGCTCATCGTGCTGTGGGAGCTCGCCAAGCTCGTCCTGCCCGCTGCGGGCGTCACGGTCGGTGACGTGCGGTTGCTCCCGCGCACCGACGACGCCGCGATGCCGCACGTCTGGACGGTGCTCTCGCGCCTGGGCGACCCGGAGGTCGCCGGTGCCGCCGACACCCGGTCCGTCGGGGCCGCGGTGGCATCCGCCGCGCTGTTCACGCTCGGTCTCTCGCTGGGCGGGCTGGTGCTCGGCGGCGTGCTCGGGGTGCTGCTGGCCCTGCTCATGCAGCGCTTCGGCCTGCTGGAACGGGCCGCGCTGCCCTACGTCGTCGCGTCGCAGACGGTGCCGCTGATCGCGATCGCGCCGCTCGTAGCCGGCTGGGGCGGCAAGATCGTGATCGCCGGCTGGGCCTGGCAGCCGTGGGCCAGCGTCATGGTGATCGCCTCTTACCTGGCGTTCTTCCCGGTGGCAGTCGGCATGCTGCGCGGGCTGACCTCACCGCTCAAGGCCGACGTCGAGCTGTTCCGCACGCTGGCCGCCGGCTGGTGGACCACGCTGCTGCGCCTGCGGCTGCCGGCCGCGGTGCCGCACCTGCTGCCCGCCGCCCGGCTGGCCGCGGCCGCCGCCGTGGTGGGCGCCATCGTCGCGGAGATCTCGACGGGCACCCGCGGCGGCATCGGGCGGCTGATCATCGAGTACGCCCAGCAGGCCACCGGCGATCCGTCGAAGCTGTACACCGCGATTCTGGGCGCCGCCGTGCTCGGGCTGGTGGCCGCCGCCGCGGTCGGCCTGCTCGACGTCGGGCTGCGTCGTTACCGGGGGAGTGTCCGATGAGCACCAGCACCGCGGCCGCGGTGGAGCTGGCCGGGGTCGAGAAGACCTTCGGCGACGTCCACGCCCTGTCCGGTATCGATCTCACGATCGGCGCGGGCGAGTTCGTCAGCATGATCGGGCCGTCGGGCTGCGGGAAGTCGACGCTGCTGCGCGTCGTGGCCGACCTGGAGCAGCCCACCGCGGGCACCGTCGCGATCGGCGGCAAGTCGCCGCACCAGGCCCGGCTCGACCAGGACTACGGCATCGCCTTCCAGCAGGCGGGCCTGCTGGAGTGGCGCACTGTCGCGGAGAACGTCGAGCTCCCGCTGCACGTGCACGGCGTCGACAAGGTGCAGCGCCGGGCGCGCGCCGCGGAGCTGCTGGAGCTCGTCGGCCTGGCCGACTTCGCCGCCTCCCGGCCGAGCCAGCTCTCCGGTGGCATGCAGCAGCGCGTCGCGATCGCCCGCGCGCTCGCGCCGAGCCCCCGGCTGCTGCTGATGGACGAGCCGTTCGGCGCCCTCGACGAGATGACGCGCGAGCGGATGCAGGCCGAGCTGCTGCGCATCGCCCGCGAGACCGGCGCCGCCGTGCTGTTCGTGACGCACTCGATCCCGGAGGCCGTGGTGCTCGCCGACCGCGTGGTGATCATGTCGCCACGCCCGGGGCGGATCACGGAGATCGTGGCGGGCCGCCGTCCCGGTGCCGCGGCCGCCGCGGATCTGGACCCCGACGAGGTCGACGACGTGCGCGAGTCCGGCGCGTTCTTCGCCGCCATCACCGCGGTGCGCGAGGCCCTGCGCAAGGGGCACGAGCTGTGACCGCCCGGCTGCGTGCGATCGGTCCGCCGGTCGTGTTCGGGATCGCGCTGCTCGTGGTCTGGGAGGCCGTCGTCGGGCTCGCCGGCGTGCCCGCGTTCCTGCTGCCGGCGCCCAGCGCGATCGGCGCCCAGATCGGCGCGCAGTTCCCGGTGCTGCTCAGCACCACGGCCGTGACCGGCGGTAACGCGCTGGTCGGGCTCGTCGCGGGGTTCCTGCTCGGCGTGCTGCTGGCGCTGCTCGCGGCGGCGTCGCGACTGGTGCAGGAGCTCGCGACGCCCGTGGTGCTGGCCGCCAGCGCCGTGCCGATCGTCGCGCTCGCACCCGTGTTCACCACCATGTTCGGCTCCGCCACCGAGATCCCGCGGCGCCTGGTCGTGACCGTGGTCGTCGTCGTGCCGGTCTTCGTCTCGACGGCGCGCGGGCTGCGACAGGTCCTGCCCGTGCACGCCGAGCTGATGTCGGCGCTGGCCGCGTCGCCGTGGCAGTTCGCCCGGTTCGTCCGGCTGCCGGGTGCGGTGCCGTTCATCATGACGGGGCTGCGGCTCGCCGCACCCGCGGCCGTGATCGCCGCGATCGTCGCGGAGTACTTCGGGGGACTGCAGAACGGCCTCGGCAGCCGCATCACCGCTGCCGCGGCCAACACCGCCTACGCCCGTGCGTGGGCCTTCGTCGCCGCCTCGATCGCACTGGGGCTGGTGTTCTACCTGGTCGGGCTGCTCGCCGAGCGGCTGGCCACCCGCGGTCGCACATGAAAATCCCCCGGAGGTACCCCATGAGTCGATCTCCACGCCGCCTGCGTGTCCTCGCGATCGCGGCCGCCGTCACGGCCGCACTCGCCACGGCCTGCTCGACGAACCCCAGCGGCACCACCGCGCCCGGGGACGCCACCGGTGCCGCCGGCGCGACCACGAAGGTGACGCTGCAGCTGCAGTGGTTCACCCAGGGCCAGTTCGCCGGCTACATCGCGGCCCGCGACCAGGGCTTCTACAAGGAGCAGGGCCTCGACGTCACGATCAAGGAGGGCGGCGTCGACATCGTGCCGCAGACAGTGCTGGCGCAGGGCCAGGCCGACTACGCGATCGCGTGGGTGCCCAAGGCGCTCGCCTCCCGCGAGCAGGGCGCGGGCATCACCGACGTCGCGCAGGTCTTCCAGCGCTCCGGCACCTACCAGGTGTCGTTCGCGAACAAGAACATCACCAAGCCGGCCGATCTGGCCGGCAAGAAGGTCGGCAACTGGGGCTTCGGCAACGAGTTCGAGCTGTTCGCGGGCATGACGGCGGCCGGGATCAAGCCGTCGACCGGGGTGACGCTCGTGCAGCAGCAGTTCGACATGCAGGCGCTGCTCTCCGGTGACATCGACGCCGCGCAGGCCATGGCCTACAACGAGTACGCGCAGGTGCTCGAGGCCAAGAACCCGGCCACCGGCCAGCTCTACAAGCCGTCGGACTTCAACATCATCGACTGGAACACCGCCGGTACGGCGATGCTGCAGGACGCGATCTGGGCCAACACCCAGAAGCTGTCCGACCCCGCCTACCAGGACACGACGGTGAAGTTCATCGCCGCGTCGCTCAAGGGCTGGGCCTACTGTCGCGACAACGCCTCGGCCTGCCGTGACCTCGTCGTCAAGGCCGGGTCGAAGCTCGGCGCGAGCCACCAGCTCTGGCAGGTCAACGAGGTGAACAAGCTGATCTGGCCGTCACCTGCCGCGGGTGCCGGCACGATCGACCCGGCGCTGTGGGCGCAGACGGTCAAGGTCGCCCGCACCGCCGTCAACGCCGACGGCCAGACGGTGATCACCAAGGATCCCGACGCCACGGCCTACACCAACGACTACGTGACGAAGGCGATCGCGCTGCTCAAGGGCCAGAACGTCGACGTCGTCGGAGCGGGCTTCAAGCCCATCGACGTCACCCTCACCGCGGGCGGCAACTGACCCGCCCGAGGCGCATGCTGGGGAGCCCCGCCCGCCGACCCAGGGAGTTCCCGCATGACCAGCGGTATCGTCGACGACGCCGGCAGCCTGCACCCCGAGCTGGTGCAGCTGCGGCGTCGCCTGCACGCCGAGCCCGAGCTCGGGCTGCAGCTGCCCCGCACCCAGGAGAAGGTGCTGCACGCGCTCGACGGGCTGCCGCTGGAGATCGCGACCGGTACCGGGCTGACGTCGGTGACGGCCGTCCTGCGGGGCGGCCGTCCCGGCGCGACGGTGCTGCTGCGCGGCGACATGGACGCGCTACCGCTGGCCGAGCGCAGCGGCCTCGACTACGCGTCGCAGACGGGCGACACGATGCACGCCTGCGGCCACGACCTGCACACGTCGATGCTCGTCGGCGCCGCCCAGCTGCTGGCCGCCCGCCGGGAGCAGCTGGCGGGGCAGGTCGTGTTCATGTTCCAGCCCGGCGAGGAGGGTTTCGACGGCGCCGCGGCGATGCTGGCCGAAGGGGTCCTGGACGCGGCGGGACCGCGCGTCGACCATGCCTACGGGTTGCACGTGATGTCGGCCGGGATGCCGCCGGGGGTGTTCGTGACGCGGCGGGGGCCGATCCTCGCCGCCGCGGACACGGTCCGGGTCGTGGTGCGCGGCGCGGGTGGGCACGGTTCCATGCCGCACCGGGCGAAGGACCCGATCGCCGCGGCGGCGGAGATGGTCACGGCGCTGCAGACCTACGTCACGCGCCGGTTCGACGTCTTCGACCCCGTCGTCGTCACCGTCGGGACGTTCCACGCCGGCACGCAGTTCAACATCATCCCCGACGAGGCGGTGTTCGAGGCGACGGTCCGGTCGTTCTCCCGGGAGTCCCACGCGGCGGTCCGGGACGGGTTCGTGCAGGTCTGCCAGGGTGTCGGGGCAGCGCACGGCGTCGCGGTCGACGTCGAGTACACCGACCTGTACCCGGTCACGGTCAACGACGCCGCGGAGGCGGAGTTCGCCGTCGACGTCGTCACCGAGGTGCTCGGCGAGCAGCGTGTCGCGTGGGCGGCCAACCCGATCCCGGCCTCGGAGGACTTCTCCCGCGTGCTCGACGAGGTGCCCGGCGCGTTCCTCGCGCTCGGAGCCGTCCCCGCCGACCTCGACTGGGGCCGAGCCGCCAACAACCACTCGCCGCTGGCCCTGTTCGACGACGCCGTGCTCGGTGACGGCGCCGCGGTGCTCGCGGAGCTGGCGAGCCACAAGCTGGCGGCGCTCGCGAGCCGGTGCGCAGGGTGACTCAGTGGTCGACGGCGAGCAGCTCGTACCAGGCGCCGTCGTCGAGCTCCATGTCGTCGCCCAGCCCGATCAGGCCCTCCATACGGGTGTGCGCGTAGAGCGTGAACCCATTGGCCTCGGCCACCCGCCTGCTCGCCGTGTTGGTCCACGACGCGCCGACCACCACCCGGCTGCGACCGAGCCCGGCCTTCTCGACGGGCGTGAACGCGTGGTCGAGCACGAGCTGGACGGCCGTGCTGACCACGCCGCGGCCGCGCGCCTGCGGGTGCGCCCAGTAGCCGATCTCGGCGCCGGTCGGGTTGAACGGGCCGTCGAGCCGGAAGATGCCGACGTTGGCCAGCAGCAGGTCGTCGGCCGGGTCGACGACGGCCCAGCTCACCTTCTTGCCGAGTGAGCCCTCCAGCTCGTTGGTGCGGATGAACGCGCGCGCCGACTCCTCGGTGTAGGGGTGCGGGATCAGCGTGAGCCAGCGGCGTGTCCGCTCGTCGGAGCACGCCTCGACGATGCGCGGGACGTCGGCGTCGGTGAAGGGACGCAGCCGCACCCGTTCGTTCTCCAGCACCGGCACCGGCCACCAGGTGGTGCGCGGGATCGACGTGTCGTCGTCGGGCCGCAGCGTGGCGAACCAGCCGTCGTGCAGCGTGCCGCGCTGCGGCTGGCTCAGCGGCACGGCGCCCTGGTAGGTGAACCCGCAGGCGTGCGCGACCCGCCAGGACGCGAAGTTGCCGGCGTGGGCCGACCAGTGCACGACCGGCAGGCCGAGCGCGTCGAAGGCCCAGGCGGTGACGAGCCGGACGGCCCGCTGCATGAGTCCCCGGCCACGGGCCCATGGGGCGAGCGCGTAGCCGAGGTCGGGAGCGCCGTCGAGGCGCAGGTCGATGTTGCCCGCGAACCGCGGGGTCGAGCCGTCGGCCGCCTCGATGGCCCAGCGGTGCGCGGTGGCGTCCCTCGGGCGCTCGCCGGCGGAGAGCTCGACCCAGTCGAGGGCATGGGACCGCTCGTAGGGCGTCGGGACGGTGGTCCACCGGACGGTCTCGGGATCGGTGCCCATCGCGATCATGTCGTCGACGTCGTGGGGGGTGTGGGTGCGCAGCGTCACGACGCCGTCGGTGAGGACCGGGGTGGAGAGGGCCATGAGGCATGATCTCGGGTGCTGTGGCCTGCGGTCGAGAGGGATTTCGTGCGACACCACGGAGCGGGTGGAAGAAGCTTCCCGAGCTGAACCATCGGTGTCCACGGCCAGTGTGACGTCACACGTGAGATAGCGTTCCCGTCATGGCTGACGGAACGGAACTGCTGACCGGGTCGCTGCGCCGCATCGGGGGACTGGTCCGCGACGCCCGCAAGCACCACCGCTGGACGCAGTCGCAGCTGGCCGACGCCGTCGGCACCAGCCAGAGCGCGATCAACCGGATCGAGCAGGGCAACCAGAACCTGAGCATGGAGCTGCTGACGCGGATCAGCACGGCACTGGACTCCGAGATCGTCTCGCTCGGACGGTCGGGCCCCATGCACCTGCGGGTGGTGGGCGGCTCGCGGCTCGCGGGCACCGTCACCGTCAAGACGAGCAAGAACGCGGGCGTGGCGCTGCTGTGCGCGTCGCTGCTCAACGCCGGGCGCACGGTGCTGCGCAAGGTGGCGCGCATCGAGGAGGTCAACCGCATCCTCGAGGTCCTGCACAGCATCGGCGTGCGCACCCGCTGGCTCAACGCCGACAACGACCTGGAGATCATCACGCCGGCCCGGCTGGACCTGGCGTCGATGGACGTCGAGGCCGCCCGGCGCACCCGCAGCATCATCATGTTCCTCGGCCCGCTGCTGCACTCCGAGGACACGTTCGAGCTGCCCTACGCCGGCGGCTGCGCGCTCGGCACCCGCACGGTGGAGCCCCACCTGAGCGCGCTGCGACCGTTCGGGCTCGAGGTGAAGGCCGCCGACGGGCGCTACCACGTGCACGTGGACCGGTCGGTGCGCCCCACGCGGCCGATCGTGCTGACCGAGCGCGGCGACACCGTCACCGAGAACGCCCTGCTCGCGGCCGCGCGCTGCGCGGGCGTCACGGTGATCCGCAACGCCAGCCCGAACTACATGGTGCAGGACCTGTGCTTCTTCCTCGTCGAGCTGGGCGTGCGGATCGACGGCATCGGCACCACCACGCTGTCCGTGCACGGTGTGCCCGACCTGCACCGCTCCGTGGACTACGCGCCGTCGGAGGACCCGATCGAGGCGATGAGCCTGCTCACCGCCGCCATCGTCACCGGGTCGGAGATCACCATCGAGCGCTGCCCGATCGAGTTCCTGGAGATCGAGCTCGCCCTGCTCGAGGAGATGGGACTCGACCACGACCGCACCCCGGAGTACCCGGCCGTCAACGGGCGCACGCGGCTGGTGGACCTGACGGTGCGGCCCAGCGCGCTGCGGGCGCCGCGCGACAAGATCCACCCGATGCCGTTCCCCGGGCTGAACATCGACAACCTGCCGTTCTTCGCGCTCATCGCGGCGACGGCGGCCGGTTCCACGCTGATCCACGACTGGGTCTACGAGAACCGCGCGCTGTACCTGACCGAGCTCACGAAACTGGGCGCGAGCGTCACGTTGATGGACCCGCACCGCGTCTACGTGCAGGGCCCGACGCACTGGTCGGGTGCCGAGGTCATCTGCCCGCCCGCGCTGCGCCCCGCCGTGGTGGTGCTGCTGGCGATGCTCGCGGCGAAGGGAACGTCCGTGCTGCGCAACGTCTACGTGATCGACCGCGGCTACGAGCAGCTCGCGCAGCGGCTCAACCTGCTCGGCGCCCGGATCGAGACGTTCCGGGACCTGTAGGGCTCGGTGCCGCGACGGCCGGCCCGACAGTTCGCGCGGAGGTTGCAGGAAAGCCACTTTCCCGCAACGTGGTTGCGGGAAAGTGGCTTTCCTGCCATCGGCGCGTGCGGTGGCGCCCTATGGCCGCAGAGAGCGCCGGACCCCGAGCGGCCGCGAACCGCACACCACCGCCCCGACTGGGGCCCTGCCGTGCGGCTCGGTGCTCAAGATCCGCGCGAGCCGCACCACAACGCCCCCGGCAGGGCTGTGGCGTGCGGCTCGACCGGAGAATCCGCGCCGCACCCCTACCCGAGCCGTCACGGGCCTGCCGAGCCGCGCACGCCGGAGGGCACGAACCCTTCCTGCTGATCTGGCCGCCCGGCGAGGGCGCCGTAGAACCGGGGCATGCTCCGCAACCGCAGCCGACAGCCCGGATTCTCATTGCTCATGGCGGCCGCAGGCCATGACGGACTCTCTGCAACGGCGTTCGGCACGTTCCGCAGGCTCCCTAGGCTGGGGCAATGACCACCTCCGCCGTCCGGGTCGAGCGGGCCGGGCCCGTCACCACCGTCCTGCTGTCGCGCCCGGCGCGGCGCAACGCCGTCGACGGGGCCACCGCCGCGGCACTTGCCGACGCCTTCCGCGCCTTCGACGCCGATGACGCGGCGGCCGTCGCCGTGCTGCACGGTGCGGGCGGGGTGTTCTGTGCGGGAGCCGACCTGACGGCCGTCGGCACCGAGCGCGGCAACCGGGTCGCGCCCGACGGCGACGGGCCGATGGGCCCCACCCGCATGCGGCTGTCCAAGCCGGTGATCGCCGCGATCGAGGGCCCGGCCGTGGCAGGCGGGCTGGAGCTCGCGCTGTGGTGCGACCTGCGCGTGGCCGGTGACACGGCGGTGTTCGGGGTGTTCTGTAGGCGTTGGGGCGTCCCCTTGATCGACGGCGGCACGGTCCGGCTGCCGCGGCTGATCGGTGCGAGCCGGGCGATGGACCTCATCCTGACCGGGCGGGCCGTCGATGCGGCCGAGGCGCTCGCGATCGGGCTGGCCAACCGCGTCGTCCCGGCCGGGGAGGCGCTGGCCGCGGCGCAGGCGCTCGCCACCGACCTCGCCGCGCTGCCGCAGACCTGCCTGCGCCAGGACCGGCTCGCGGTGCTGGAGCAGGAGGGGCTGGACGAGACCGCGGCGCTGGCGGCCGAGTACGAGCACGGGCTGGTGTCGCTGGGCGCCGACGCGCTGGCCGGGGCGGCGCGGTTCGCGGCAGGGGCAGGGCGCCACGGCGCGGCCGAGACGCCCGCCGTGGAGGCCTGACCCGATGGACATCCGCGAGGTGCGCCGCCTCTTCCCGGCCACGACCGGGCGGGCCTACTTCAACACCGCGGCGGTGGGGCTGGCGAGCGTTCGGGTCGCCGACGCCTACCGGAGCGCGATCGCGGACTGGGAGGCGTCCGGGTTCGACTTCCGGATCGGGGAGCAGGCGGCCGACGACGCCCGCTCGGCCGTCGCCCGGCTGATCGGGGCCGCGGCGGCGGACGTCGCGCTGATCCCGTCGGTATCGGCGGCCGCCGGCCTCGTCGCGGCCCAGTTCGACACCGCCGAACCGGGCGCGAACGTCGTGATCGGCGAGCGTGAGTACAGCTCCAACCACTTCCCGTGGCGGCAGCTGGCCGGGAAGGGCTACGACGTCCGGCAGGTCCCGTTCCGCGGCGGCGGCCTCGACGCGGGTGACGTCGGCGCGCACATCGACGCGGGCACCCGGCTGGTGGCGTTCAGCGCCGTCCAGACGGCCACCGGGCACCGCTGCGACATCGCCGCGATCGGCCGGTCGGCCCGCGCGGTGGGCGCGCTGGTGTTCGTCGACGGGTCGCAGCTGGTCGGCGCACTGCCCGTGGCACCGGAGCTGGAACACGTCGACGTGCTGGTGGTGCCGGACCACAAGTTCCTGCTCAACGCGGGACGGGGCATGGGTTATTGCTACCTGTCCGCGACGGCGCAGGAGCGGTTCACGCCGATCAACGCGGGCTGGAAGGCGGGTGCGGTGCCGCTGGACAGCTTCTTCGGCCCCGAGATGGCGCTGTCGAGCACGGCGTCGCGGTTCGACAACTCGATCAGCTGGTTCGCGGCGATCGGCAACCGCGCGGCGCTGAGCCTCTTCGACGAGCTCGGCGCGGCCGCCGCCTACGCGCGCAACCGCGACCTCGCCGCCCTGCTCCGCACCGCGCTCGACGATGCCGGCTGGCATCCCGTCGAGCTGCCCGCGTCGCAGCGCAGCACGATCGTGAGCGTCCCGCTGGGCCGACACGAACCGGCGGCACTGCTCGGGGAGCTGGCCGAGCGGGGGATCGTGGCCGCGGCCCGCGACGGCAACCTGCGGCTCGCCGTGCACGTCTACAACCACGAGGACGACATCGAGCGGCTGCGCACCGCGCTCAGGGGCGTAGCCGCACCCTGAGGTCCGCCGCATCGAGCGTGCCGCCGTCCGCGATCCGCGCCACGAGCGCGTCGGCGGCGTTCGCGACCGCCACCCCGTCCACGCCCGCCGGGTAGTCACCCGCCCAGCGGCGCAGCCCGTCGGCGGCGCGCTCCAGGAGCGAGACGGCGCCGCGCGCGTTGCCGCGCTGGGCGTGGGTCAGGCCGACGGCGAGCTGCGCCAGCGCCCGCCAGCACGGCTTGTCGTACTCGGGCGCGGCCTTCCAGGCACCCTCCAGCACCTCGTGCGCGGAGAACGGCAGATCGGTGTCGAGCAGGCGCTGGGCCTCGGTGACCGACTCGTCGGCGGTGAGCACGAGATCGTCCGGAACCCGCTCGAGCCCGCTCGCGGCGCCGCGGGGAAGTGGACGGCCCGCGGCGTCGCGGGGGCGGGCGTTGCGGGCCCGGCCGGCTGGATCGCGGTCGCGCGGGGGAGACGCCATGGCATCCACCGTGCCACGGCCGGTGCCCGCGGGTGAGGATGGCAGGGTGGAAACCCTCACAGCACACGACCGGGCCGAAGCGTTGTTGGCGGCCAACCCGCTGGTCGACGGCCACAACGACCTGCCATGGGCGCTGCGCAAGCTGGCCGGCCCCGACCCCAGCGCGGCCGTCGGCGGCGCCGACCTCACCCACGACGTGCCCGGGCTGCACACCGACATCCCGCGGCTGCGCCAGGGACACGTCGGCGCGCAGTTCTGGTCGGTCTACGTGCCGAGCACCCTGTCTCCCGTCGACGCCGTGACGTCGGTGTTCGAGCAGGTGGAGCTCGTGCACCAGCTCACGGAGCGCTACCCAGACGACCTCGGCCTCGCGCTCACCGCCGACGCCGCGGAGGCGGCGTTCGCCGCAGGCAAGGTCGCGTCGCTGCTCGGGGCGGAGGGCGGGCACAGCATCGGCAACTCGCTGGGCACGCTGCGCGCGCTACGGCGCCTCGGCGTCCGCTACATGACGTTGACGCACAACGACAACACCGACTGGGCCGATTCCGCCACCGACGAGCCCGTGCACGGCGGCCTCACCGACTTCGGGCGCGACGTGGTGCGCGAGATGAACCGCATCGGCATGCTCGTCGACCTCTCGCACGTGGCGCCGTCGACGATGCGGGACGCGCTGGCCACCACCAGCGCGCCGGTGATGTTCACGCACTCGTCGAGCCGCGCCGTCACCGACCACCCGCGCAACGTGCCCGACGACGTCCTCGCCGCGCTGCCGGCCAACGGCGGCGTCTGCATGGTGACGTTCGTGCCGTACTTCGTCTCCGCGGCGGTGCAGGGCTGGGCGTCGCAGGTGCAGGACGCGATCACCGCATCGGGTCGGGACGGCAAGGACGGCGGGGTCCGTGACGAGTTCCTCGCCACCTGGGACGGACCACCCCGCCCGGAGGCCACCCTCGACGACGTGATCGCGCACGTCGAGCACGTGCGCGAGGTGGCGGGCATCGACCACATCGGCATCGGTGGCGACTACGACGGCGTCGACCGGCTCCCGGTGGGTCTGCAGGACGTCTCGCGCTACCCGGTGCTCTTCACCGCGCTGCTGGAACGGGGCTGGAGCGAGCAGGACTGCATCAAGCTGGCCGGGCGCAACGCCCTGCGGGTGCTGCGGGCGTCGGACGACGTTGCGGCGGGGTAGCTCGGCGGGCCCTGCAACGGGTCACCGTGGGGCCGCATCGCCCGGCGCCCCTGCAACCCGGGCCGGACGTGGGGGAGGGCATCACCCCGCCGCCCACACCTGCTCCCCACCCACCCAGGTCGAGCGCACGCCGACCCCGGCGATCTCGTCGGGCGCGACCTCGGTCAGGTCGGCGTCGAGCACCACGAAGTCTGCCAGCATCCCCGGCGCCAGTGTCCCCTTGATCGCGGATTCGCCCGTGGCGTGCGCCGATCCCGCCGTGTAGACGCCCAGCGCCCGCTCCACGTCGAGCCGCTGGTGCTCGCCGACCACCAGACCGGCCGCGGTGCGCCGCGTCACGAGGCTCTGCAGCGCGATCAGCGGGTCGATGGGGACGATCGGGAAGTCCGACGACCCGCCGACCGTGACACCCGCGTCCAGCAGCGATCGGTGCGCGCACGCCATCCCGGCCCGCTCGGCTCCGTAGAAGCCCGTGACGGCCTCCCCGAACAGCGCGATGAACGGCCCGAACGGCACCGGCGTGACGCCGGTGGCCTTGATCCTCCCGATCAGCGACTCGTCGACGATGCTGCAGTGCTCGATCCGGTGGTTGGGGCGCCCGGCCCGCGCAGGGAGTGACTCCAGCGCGTCGAGCACCTTCGCGATCGCGAGGTCCCCGTTGGCGTGCACCGCCACGCGGATCCCGGCGGCGTCGATGTCGCGGACCCTCGCGGTGAAGTCGGCGTCCGAGAGCACCTGCAGGCCGTTGTCGCCGCCGGTGGCGCTGGCATAGGGGTGCCGGCACAGGCAGGTGCCGCCGGAGAACGCGCCGTCGAGCATCATCTTGACGCCGGCCAGCTGCAGCCGCGCCGCGTCCGGTTGCTCGGCGGGCCACGTCGCCGCGTCGTAGTAGGTGTGCCACAGCAGCGCGCTCACCCGCGGTGTCAGCACGCCCGCATCACGCGCCGCGGTGAACATCCGCAGCTCCAGCGGCGTGACGATCGCGTCGCAGTAGGACGTGATGCCCACCGCGTGCAGCTCGGCGTTGATCTCCCGGAGGGCCCGGACCTGGTCATCGGTCGTGCCGGCCGCCGCGATCGAGGAGTGCCCGAGCCCGGGCAGCCACGGATCCAGCCAGGCCCGCTCCAGCAGCCAGCCGTTGAGGCGCCCGTCGGCGTCGACGCGCAGCTCGCCGCCGGGCGGGGCGTCGGCGGGTGTCCGGTAGCCGAGCAGCTCCAGCGCGCGGCTGTTCACCACCGCGCGGTGGAACGTGTACTGCACCACGACGATCGGGTGGGCGGTGGAGATCGAGTCGAGCAGGTCCCGGTCGACGCCGGGCAGCCGGCTCTCGTTGATCGGCTGGCCGACCACCCACTCCCCGGCCGGTGTCGCCGCCGCCTCGGCGCCGAGCACCGCCCGGACATCGTCGAGCGTCGTCGCGCCGGTCAGGTCGGCCCGCACCCTGGCCAGCGCGGCCTGCGACGGGTGGCAGTGCGCGTCGTTGAACCCGGGGACGAGCAGCGCGCCGTCGAGATCCACCTGCTCCGCCCCGGCGAACCGGGAACGCAGCTCAGCACGTGATCCGGACGCCACCACCCGGTCCCCGTCGACGGCGAGCGCCTCCGGTGCGGTGCCGTCCAGGGGCAGGATCCGCGGACCCGTCACGATCTTCATGGGGCGCAGTATCGGTCAGCCCCCTCCAGCGCCGCATCCAGAACGGCGACTCCCTCGCGGATCTCGTCGGCGGTGGTGGTGCAGGGCGGCACCACGTGCAGCCGGTTGAAGTGCACGAACGGCCAGAGGCCGCGCTCCTTGCACGCCGCCACGACGCCCGCCATCGGCGCCGCTGCCGGACCGCTCGCGTTGAACGGCACCAGCGGCTCGCGGGTCTCCCGGTTGCGCACCAGCTCGATCGCCCACATCGCGCCGAGCCCGCGCACCTCACCGATCGACGGGTGTCGCTCCTGCAGCGCCCGCAGCTCCGGTCCGATCACCTCGGCACCGAGGCGTCGGGCCCGGCCAGGGATGTCCTCGTCGTGGAACACCTGCATCGAGGCCACCGCGGACGCGCAGGCCAGCGGGTGCCCGGAGTAGGTGAGCCCGCCGGGGAAGGGCCGGTCGGCGAAGGTGGCAGCGATCGCCGCGGAGATCACGACGCCACCGAGCGGGACGTAGCCGGAGTTGACGCCCTTGGCGAAGGTGATCAGGTCGGGGGTGACGCCCCAGCGGTCCACCGCGAACCACTCTCCGCAGCGGCCGAATCCGGACATCACCTCGTCGGCGATGAGCACGATCCCGAACTCGTCGCACAGCGCCCGGACCCCGGCGAGGTAACCGGGGGGCGGGACGAGCACGCCGTTGGTGCCGACGACGGTCTCCAGGATGATCGCGGCCACCGTGTGCGGCCCCTCGACCTCGAGGGTGCTGCGCAGGTGCGCGAGGGCTCGCTCGCCCTCCTGCTGCTCGTCGACGGCGTGGAACGCCGAGCGGTAGGGGTAGGGGCCCCAGTACCTGACGATGCCGGGCAGCCCGGGCTCCGACGCCCAGCGGCGCGGGTCGCCGGTGAGCGCGATCGCCCCGGCCGTGGCGCCGTGGTAGCTGCGGTAGGCGGCGAGCACCTTGTGGCGCCCGGTGTGCAGCCGCGCCATGCGCACGGCGTTCTCGTTGGCCTCGGCGCCGCCGTTGGTGAAGAACACCTTGTCGAGATCGCCGGGGGCCACCTCGGCGATCATGCGCGCCGCGGTGGAGCGGGCGTCGTTGGCGAAGCCGGGCGCCACCGTGCAGAGCTTGGCGGCCTGCTCGGCGATCGCCGCGACGAGCCGCGGGTGCTGGTAGCCGATGTTGACGTTGACCAGCTGCGAGGAGAAGTCGAGGTAGCGCTTGCCGTTCTCGTCCCAGAAGTAGGAGCCGTCGGCGCGCTCGATCGGCATCGGGTCGATCTGCGCCTGCGCCGACCAGGAGTGGAAGACGTGGGCGCGGTCGTCGCGGCGGGTGGTGCTGACGGGGGCGTCCTGCAGTGCCGTCATCGCTCTCACCGCGTCCGGGGGAAGCCGAGGTCGACGCTCGAGGTGGCCGGGTCGGGCCAGCGCGAGGTGACGACCTTGCCGCGGGTGTAGAAGTTGACGCCCTCCGGCCCGTACATGTGCGTGTCGCCGAACAGCGAGTCCTTCCAGCCGCCGAAGGAGTAGTAGGCCACCGGCACCGGGATCGGGACGTTGATGCCGACCATGCCGACCTCGACGTCGAACTGGAACTGGCGGGCGACGCCGCCGTCGCGGGTGAAGATCGCGGTGCCGTTCGCGTACGGGTTGGAGTTGATCAGCTCCAGCCCCTCCTCGTAGGTGTCGACGCGCACGACCGACAGCACCGGGCCGAAGATCTCGTCGGTGTAGACGGTCATGTCCTTGGCGACGTTGTCGAGCAGCGTGGTGCCCAGGAAGAAGCCGTCGGACGGGACGTCGGTCTCGCGGCCGTCCACCACCACGGTGGCGCCCGCGTCGGCGCCGGCGTCGATGTAGCCCTTGACCTTGTCGCGGTGCTCCCGGGTGATCAGCGGCCCCATGTCGGTGCCGGTGGCCGCGCCGTCGCCGATGACGAGCTTGGGCAGGCGCGCGGCGATGGCGTCCACGAGCACGTCACCGATCTCGCCGACCGCGACGGCCACCGACAGCGCCATGCAGCGCTCGCCAGCGGCGCCGTACGCGGCGGACACGACGGCGTCGGCTGCCATGTCGACGTCGGCGTCGGGCAGGACCAGAGCGTGGTTCTTGGCACCGCCCAGCGCCTGCACGCGCTTGCCGTGCGCGGTGCCGGTCTCGTAGATGTAGCGGGCGATCGGGGTGGAGCCGACGAAGCTGACCGCGGCGATGCCGGGGTGCTCCAGTATCGCGTCGACGGCTTCCTTGTCGCCCTGGACCACGCTGAACACGCCGTCGGGCAGCCCGGCTTCCTTCCAGAGCTGCGCGAGGAACAGCGCCGCCGACGGGTCCTTCTCGCTGGGCTTGAGGATGAACGCGTTGCCGCAGGCGATGGCGTTGGCGCACATCCACAGCGGCACCATGGCCGGGAAGTTGAACGGCGTGATGCCGGCGACCACGCCGAGCGGCTGGCGGATGTTGTAGACGTCGACGCCGCTGGCGGCCTGCTCGGAGTAGCCGCCCTTGAGCAGTTGCGGCACGCCGGCGGCGAACTCGACGTTCTCGAGGCCGCGGGCGATCTCACCGGCGGCGTCGGCGAGGACCTTGCCGTGTTCGGCGGTGATGATCGCGGCGAGCTCGTCGGTGCGCTGGTGGATCAGCTCGCGCAGCGCGAACAGCACCGCGGCACGCTTCGAGAGCGAGGCGTGGCGCCACTCGCGGGCGGCCGCCGTGGCGCTGGCGACAGCGGCGTCGACCTCCTCGGTGCTGGCGAGGTCGACATCGCCGGTCTGCGCGCCGGTGGCGGGGTTGAAGACCGGTGACCGGCGGCCCGACGTGCCGGGGGTCTCACGGCCGTCGATCCAGTGCGGGATGCGCGTCGTCATGACCGGAACGTTACGTGCCAGGTTGATGCGGAACAATATGTCGATTGCTATGTTACAAAGGTGAACCTGTTGTCGGAGATCGAGCAGCGGCTGGACAGCCCCACCGCGCGGGACCTGGCCAACGCCGTGGGCCGGGCCATCCGCGACGGCGTGCTGCCGCCGGGCACGCGGCTGCCACCGATCCGGGAGGTCGCGCGCGAGCTCGCGCTCTCGCCCACCACCGTGAGTGCCGGCTGGGCGCTGCTCACGCGCTCGGGCACGATCCGCACCAACGGGCGGCACGGCACCACCGTCGCCGACACCGCTGCGTCCGGTGGCCGCTACCGCACCGCGCTGCAGCAGCAGGCCGACTTCAGCCTCGACCTGTCCACCGGCGTCCCCGACTCGGCGCTGCTGCCCGCGCTCGGCCCGGCGCTCGCCCGGCTGACGTCGGCCGGGATCCCGGGCAACTACCTCGACGACCCGGTGCTGCCGCAGCTGCGCGAGGTGCTGCTGGCCGACTGGCCCTACCCGGCCCCGGAGCTGATGGTCGTCGACGGGGCGATGGACGCGCTCGACCTGCTGGCCCGGTCGGTGCTGCGCTTCGGCGACCGCGTGGCCGTCGAGCACCCGAGCTTCCCGCCGCTCGTCGACCTGCTCGAAGCGGTGGGCGTGCAGCTCGTGCCGCTGCCGATGGACGCCGACGGGGTGGTGCCGGCGGCGCTGGCGGACGCGTTGTCGGCGCCGCTGACGGCGGTGGTGCTACAGCCGCGGGCGCAGAACCCGACCGGGATCTCCACCACCCCGGCGCGGATCGCCGAGCTGGCGGCGCTGCTGGGAGCCACGTCCACGCTGATCGTCGAGGACGACTCGGCCGGACCCACGTCGGTCTCGCCGCCGGTGAGCCTCGGCCGGGTGCTGCCGGAGCAGACCGTGCACATCCGCAGCTTCTCCAAGTCGCACGGTCCCGACCTGCGGCTCGCCGCGATGAGCGGCCCGCACGAGGTGCTCGGGCCACTGGTCGCACGGCGGCAGCAGGGGCAGGGCTGGAGCAGCAGGCTGCTGCAGCGGATCCTGCACAGCCTGCTCACCGACGCCACCGCGATCGCGACGGTCGCGGCGGCCCGCGACGAGTACGCGCGCCGCCGCGCCGCCGTCGTCGACGCGCTCGCGGGGGTCGGGGTGCCGGTGGGTGGCACCGACGGCATCAACATCTGGGTGCCGGTGCACGACGAGTCGGCTGCGGTGGTGCGGCTGGCGAGCCAGGGGATCGGGGTGACGCCCGGTGCGCCCTTCGCGCTGCTGCCCAGCCCGCAGGACCACATCCGCGTCACGGTGGGGCTGCTGGCCGATCACCACGGGGAGGTGGCGGCGCAGCTGGCGGCCGCGGCCAACACGGGGGCGTGGCGGGCGGGGGCGCGATAGCTCTGGCACGGCGCCGGTGGCCGAGTACCCGATGGCTCATGATCCAACCGGAACCTGTGTGGGTTGATCACCCTCCCGGCGCGCGCCCTGCCCTCGCGTCGCAGGAAGGCCACCTTGTCGCAAGATTCTTGCGGGAAGGCCACCTTCCTGCAATGGGGCCAGCGCGGGGGCGTTTGGTGCGCCTCCAGTGCGTCCCCGCTGGTAGGCCACCCTCGCGCGGCGATGGCAGGAAAGCCACTTTCCCGCAATCTCGTTGCAGGAAAGTGGCTTTCCTGCAACCAGCGCCGGGCCGGGGTGGGTGCGGGGATCAGCGCGGCGGGATCAGCGCGCCGGTCAGCACGGCACCCGGCTCCACCGCGCTCGCCAGTCCCGTGGGCTTGACGTCGGCCCGCACCAGCAGATCGCCCAGTGCCGCGATCATCGCGCCGTTGTCGGTGCAGAGCCGGATCGGTGGCACCCGCAACGTGATGCCCGCGGCCGTGCACGCCTCCTGCATGCCGGCGCGCAACGCGCGGTTGGCCGCGACGCCACCCACCATCAGCAGCGTGTCGGCTCCCTCGGCGCGGCAGGCGCGCAGCGCCTTGGTGACGAGCACGTCCACCACCGCCTGCTGGAACGACGCCGCGACATCGGCGACCGCGATCGGCCCGGTGGCGGCCTCGACGTGGCGCGCGACCCCCGTCTTGAGCCCGGAGAACGAGAACCCGAAGGGAGCGTCGCGCGGCCCGGTCATCGGGCGCGGGAACGCGATGGCCGCGGGGTCGCCGTCGAGCGCGGCCTGGCTGATCGCCGGGCCACCGGGGTAGGCGAGACCCAGCAGCCGGGCGACCTTGTCGAACGCCTCGCCGGCGGCGTCGTCGACGGTGTCGCCCAGGTGCACCACCGGGTCGCGCGCCAGATCGCGCAGCGCGAGCAGCGAGGTGTGGCCACCGGAGACGATCAGCGCGACGCAGCGCTCGGGCAGCGGCCCGTGGTCGAGCACGTCGACCGCGGCGTGCCCGGCGAGGTGGTGCACGCCGTAGAGCGGGACGTCGAGCGCGGTGGCGTAGGCCTTGGCCGCAGCGAGCCCGACCTGGACGGCCGTGGAGAGCCCCGGACCCGCAGTGACGGCGACCGCGTCGATGTCCTTGAGCCTGATCCCGGCGCGGTCGACGGCCTGGCGGACCATCGGCACCAGCGCGCTCACGTGGGCGCGCGCCGCGACCTCCGGCACGACCCCGCCGAAGCGGGCGTGCTCGTCGGCACTGGACGCCAGCGCATCACCGAGCAACACCCCGTCGCTGACCAGGCCGGCGCCCGTCTCGTCGCAGGAGGTCTCGATGCCCAGAACAACGCTCACCGGTCCATTATCGGCTTCCGGTTCCCGCGGGCGTCGCCGCGGTGCTTGCCACGATCTGCGCCACCACCAGCTTCGCCGTCTCCGCGCAGGCCGTGGTGCCGCCGTTGGCGTACTCCTTCACCCCGTCACCGACGTTCCAGAGGTTCGGCAGCGGCGTGGTGTGGGGCATGTCGTAGCCGGCGACGGCGCGCTGCGGGGGCCAGCCGTCGCGCAGGACGGCGGTGGACAGCACCCGGGCCTCGTCGAACCCGGGCAGTTGTTTGCGCAGGTCGGCGGTGAGCAGCGCGATCTCGGCGGTCTCGTCGAAGTCGCCGACGGCGGGCTCGGGCACCGACCCGGCCACGTAGAGGTTCCAGCCGGGAGGAGCCATCTCCGGGCAGGTGTCGGTGAAGTTCGCGACGTAGCAGAGGCGTTCCGTGGCGGAGAACAGCAGCAGGCCGGGCACGTCGACGAGCCGCTGCGGGCTCGCGAAGTTCAGCGCGATCATGGAGCACGGGCGGTCCTTGGCGCTGATCAGATCGCGGTAGTCGGCGGGGAGGTGCTCGGCGCCGACGAGCCCGATCGTCGCGGCCGGGCCGACGTCGCTGACGGCCACCGAGCAGGTCACCGCGACGGTCTGCCCGTCGCGCAGCACGGTGGCGCCGGTGACGCGGCCGGCGGCGACCGTGAGCGACTCGACGCTGCTGGCGAGCCAGATCTCCCCGCCGCGGGCCGTGATCGTCGCGGCGAGGGACTCCCACAGCCCGATCGTGCCGTCCGGGCAGAACCCGAAGTGCTTGAACGCCGACTTGCGGGTGAAGTAGGTGAGGAACACCCGCGCGGGCAGCTCCTCCGAGCCGACGGCGAACACCGACGCGCACATGTTGCGGAACACGCCCTGCACCGCGGCGTTCTTGGTGTACTTCCGGACCCAGTCGGCGGTGGACAGCTCGCTGCCGGGCAGCGCGTCGTCGTCCTTGCGGGCGGCGCCGATGCCGGTGAGCAGCTTCGCGCCGTGGCGGGTCAGGTTCGACAGCAGCATGCCCCAGCCGCCGCGCGTGACGTCGAGGTCCTTCGAACCGACGCGGTAGAGCACCGGGACCGCGGGCGTGCGGACGTCGAACTCGGCTCCGACCTCGGCGAACGTCTCCTCGGTGATGCCGCCGACCTCGATGACGATGGCGCCGTCGTTGACGAGGAACCCGTCGATCTCCGTGGTGGAGGCGCGGCCCCCGACCTTCCCGAGCCGCTCGACGACGAGCACCCGGTAGCCGGCGTGGGCGAGCCGGGCGGCGGTGAAGAGGCCACCGGCACCGGCGCCGACCACCAGCACGTCGCAGTCATTCATTTAATCGAGAGTAAATTAAGCGGCCGGGACCGTCAACCATCGCCCGTCCAGCGCTGATTTCGCCATCCTGGCACGCCGATTTCGCGGTTCGAGCACGCCGTGTGCGCGATCTCGGCACGGCGTGGCTCGGCGGAGCGTGCCGGATCGGCGAAATCAGCGTGCCGGATGTGCGAAATCGGCGGCTCGGATCAGGGGCGCAGGGAGTGCAGCACCATCGACTGCGCCGTGCCGATGACGTCGTCGAGGGAGCCGCGTTCCGGGTCCCACCACTCCGCCGCCCAGTTCAGGGCGCCGAGCACCATCATCCGCGCGACGGCCGGGTCGACGTCCGCGCGCAGCTGCCCGGCGGCCTCCAGGTCGGCCACCAGCGCGCGCCAGACGTCGTTGTAGGCCGCCACCTCCGCGAGCGCGCGCCTGCTGACGGGCTCGGGGAGCTGGTTGGCGTTGCGGATGATCGCCGTGGAGTAGTCGGAGATCTCCAGCTCGTGGCGCAGGTGGGCCTCGACGGCCACCGAGATCCGGACGGCGGGTGGGGTGCCGGCCGGCAGCGCGTCGAGCGCCTCGGCGAGATGGGTGCGCATCGCGGCCGCCCCGACGAACATGACCTCCTCGATGAGGTCCTCGCGCGACGGGTAGTAGTAGTAGATCGCCGGGGCCTGGACGTGCGCCTCGTCGGCGATGTCGGACAGGCGGGTGCCGGCGAACCCCTTGCGGCTCAGCACCTTCGCCGCCGCGTCCAGCAGCCGGCTGCGGGTGCGCGCGGACTTCGACGCCGTCTCGGCGTCGGTCGGTTCGGGGGTCCTGCGGGGCACGTGGTGATCGTATGGGCTGCCCCCGCCTCTTGCCGCCGCGCCCGTCCGGTCACTAATCTATTCTCGATTAAACAACCGGGAGAGGTGCCGATGACCGCCACCATCGACGAGCGGCGCGCCGCCCTCCAGCAGCGGCACCCGGTCTGGGAGCCCACCACGCTGGACGGGTTCCTCGACCGCTGCGCCGCCGAGTTCCCCGACCGGCCCCTCGTGATCACCGACGACCGGACCATCAGCTACGCCGAGACCGCGGCTTGGTCGCGGCGCCTCGCCGATGGGCTGGTGGCGCTCGGTATCCGCCCGGGCGACCGGGTGGGCCTGCTGATGGCGAACTTCCTCGAGTTCGCGCCGCTGAAGTTCGCCATCGCGCGCGCCGGAGCCGTCGCCATCCCGTTCAACTTCCTCTACCGCGAGGAGGAGCTGGCCTACGTCCTGCGCCAGTCGCGCTGCACGGCGCTGATCACGATGACGGGCTTCGCGGGGCTGGACTACCCGGCGATGCTCGATGCCGTCGCCACCGGCTGGGACACCGGCACCCAGCTCGCCCTGCCCGACCTGCGCTCGGTCGTGCAGCTGTCCACCGACGGCCGCACCCGGGCCGGCGTCCTGACGGTCGACGACCTCGCCGCGCTCGGCGACGACCACGCCGGCGCGTCGGACGCTGCGCGCGCGCAGCCCCACGACCTCGGCGACATCCTCTACACCTCGGGCACCACCGGCACGCCCAAGGGCGTGCTGGTCACCCACGACGCGGTGCAGCGCACCGGCTACGCGTCGGCGCTCACCAGGGCGTTCGAGGACGGCCGCCGCATCCTGTTCTCGCTGCCCTGCTACCACATGTTCGGCTACGTCGAAGGGCTGATGGCGACGATGTTCGTGGGCGGCGCGATCCTCCCGCGCACGGCGTTCTCGCCCGCCGACTACTTCGCCGGGATCGAACGCCACCGCGCCACCGAGATCCTCTGCGTCCCGACGATGACGGTGGCGCTGCTGGAACACCCCGACCGCCGCACGCGCGACCTGTCGTCGGTGTTCGCGATCCTGTCCGGCGCCGCGCCCGCGCCCGTCTGGCTGTGGGAGAAGGTGCAGGCCGAGCTCGGCATCACCGAGATCACCACCGGCTACGGGATGACCGAGTGCGGTGGGGCGATGACCATGTCGCTGCCGGAGGACCCCCTGGAGCGGCACTCGGCCACCGTCGGGCGGGTCAAGCTGGCCGGCGTCGCGGGGCTGGCGGACGGGGACCTGTGCCGCTACCGCACCGTCGATCCGATGACGGGCGACCCGCTGCCCGACGGCGCCGAGGGCGAGCTCGTCTCGTCCGGACCCACCCACATGCTGGGGTTCTGGGACAAGCCCGCGGAGACGGCCGCGGCACTGCGGGACGGCTGGGTGCACTCGGGCGATCTCGGCCGGGTCCGCGGTGACGACTACCTGCAGCTCACCGGCCGCAGCAAGGAGCTCTACAAGAGCGGCGGCGAGCTGGTGATGCCCAAGGAGATCGAGGAGCTGCTCACCCAGCACCCGGGGGTCAGCCAGGCCTACGCCGTCGGCGTGCCCGACGACCGCTGGGGCGAGGTCGGGTGCGCCTGGGTCGTGGCCGAGCCCGGCGCGACGATCGACGTCGACGAACTGCTCGCGCTGTGCCGGGACAAGCTCGCGCGCTTCAAGGTGCCCAAGCACGTGCTCGTCACCACGGCCGAGGAGCTGCCCACCACCCCGACGGGCAAGGTCCAGAAGTTCCGGCTGGCCCAACGAGCGGCCCAGCAACTCGCCCACTGACCCGTCGAGAACGACGTTGCCATGATCAAAAGGCCCTTTCGATCATGACAACGTCGTTCTCGACGGTCAGGAGAGCTCGGCGCGCAGCACGAACTTCTGCACCTTCCCGGACGGGGTGTGGGGCAGTTCGGCGCGGAAGAACCACCGCACCGGCACCTTGAACGGGGTGAGCCGGGCCAGGCAGTGGTCGATCAGCTCCTGCTCCAGCCCCGGTTTCACGGGCTCGTGCGTGGTGACGACCGCCGCCACGATCTCGCCCCACCGCTCGTCGGGCAGCCCGATCACCGCCGACTCCGCCACGGCCGGGTGCGCCGCGAGCGCGATCTCGATCTCGGCGGGGGAGATGTTCTCGCCGCCGCGGATGATCAGCTCCTTGAGCCGCCCGGACAGCGTGATCATGCCGCGCTCGTCCATCGAACCGAGGTCGCCGGTGTGCAGCCAGCCCTCGGCGTCGACGGTGGCGGCGGTTGCCTCGGGATCGTCGAAGTAGGACAGCATCTGGTTGTAGCCCCGCGCGCAGATCTCGCCGGCGACCCCGAGGGGCTGCACCGCGCCGGTAGCGGGGTCGACGATCCGCGCGCCGGTGTGCGGCAGCGGGCGCCCGACGCTCGTGACGAGGTCCGCGCGGCTGTCGCTGCGCCGGGTCAGGCTCAGCACCGGGGAGAGCTCGGTTTGGCCGTAGAGGTTGTGCACGGACGCGCCGAACGTCTGCTCCACCGCCTCGATCATCGTGCCCGGCACCGTGGACGCCCCGACGAGCACCGTGTCCAGCTGCGGCCCCGGTCGGTCGCCCTGCAGCGCCGCGTGCAGCACGGCTCCCAACACGGTCGGCACGCTGAACAGCACCGACGCCTGCCACTGCGCCATCTCGGCGAGCACCTCGGCCGGATCGAACCTCTCGATGAGCACCACCGCGCCGCCGACGAACGCCGGGCCGAGGTGCGAGATCACGCAGCCCGCGGTGTGGAACGCCGGCAGCGGCGCGATCGTCACGGCACCGGGTGCCACCTCGGCGGTGAGCATCGTGAACCGGGCGTTGTTCACCAGCGACCGGTGCGACAGCAGCACCCCCTTGGGTCGCCCGGTGGTGCCGGAGGTGAACTGCATCATCGCCGGCGCGCCCGGCTCGCTGAGCTCCTCGGGGTCGACAGGGCTGCCGTAGAGCCGCCCGACGTCGGACAGGCTGATCACCTCGTCCAGCTCCGGGATGCCCGGGGTGACCTGCTCGACCACCGCCGCCATGTCGTAGGTGCGCATCCGGTCGGCGTGGATCAGCACCGAGGCCCGGGACAGGCGCAGGGCGTGGTCTAGCTCGGCCGGACGCAGCGCCGGGTTGAGCGCCACCAGCGTGACGCCCGCCAGCGCCGCCGCGTACTGCACGATCGGCCACTCGGCCACGTTCGGCGCCCAGAGCGCGACGTGATCGCCGGGCTCGGCCACCGACAGCAGGCTCCCGCAGGTGTGCCGGGCCGCGCTGAGCAGCTCCGCGTAGGTCCACGACCGGCGCTGACCGGCATGGGTGGTGGCCACCAGCGCCATGGCATCGGGGTGGCGCCGCACCTGCTCGCGCAGCAGGCCGCCGACCGTCTCCTCCAGCACGGGGAGGGACTCGTCCGGTGGCCGATCGGACAGGTGCAGAGCGGTGGCGGTCTCCACGCGTACCTCCGATGTGGTGGTGCACACTTCTTTAATCGGAAGTAGAACCGATGCTCCGCACGGGGTCAATCGGCCGCCGGTCCATCGGATGGGGACCCGAACAGCACCTGCGCCGCGTGGTGGGTGTCCAGGTACTCGCGCACCTCGCTGATCCGCCCGTCCCGGACGACGAACACGCCGCAGTACTCGTTGGCGTAGTCGAGCCCGGTGGCGGCACCCCGCCCGCGCACCGACCACTCCAGCACCGCGCGGTCGGCTCCCGCCACGATGTCGCCGAACGTGAACTCCTGGGTTCCCGGCACGAACAGCACGCCCGCCGACGTCAGGAACTCCATGATCTCGGCGCGGCCGTGCCGCATCCCCGCGAGCGGGGTGTCGCCGTGCAGCCACCAGGTGGCGTCCTCGGCGAAGCTGTCCTCGATCGAGGCCAGGTCGACTGCGGTGAGCGCGTCGAGGTACGCGACCAGCACCGCGCGCGGCGTGGCGCTCATGACGCCACCGCCAGCACGACGTTGCCGCGGACCTCACGGTTCACCAGTGCCCGCACCGCGTCCGGGGTCTCGCCCCAGTCCCGCACGCTGTCGATCTCCGGGTGCAGGTGCCCGTGCTCGACGAGCCGTGCCGGCGTGGCGAGGTCGCCGGCGACGGTGCGGTCGTCGTCGAGGTAGTGGAACTTGCGCAGGGTGGCGTTCGCGCCACCCGTCCAGTCGAAGAAGTCGAGCGTGACGGGTGTGCGGCTGGCCTGGCCCAGCCACAGCAGCGTGCCGCCGTCGGCCAGCTGTGACCACACCGCGGGGAACACGGCCCCGCCCACCGACTCGATCGCGACATCGAACGGGCCGATCGCGTCGCCGACGTCGAGCGCGATCTCGGCGCCCATCGCCGCCAGCCGCTTCCCCCGTTCCGGCGTGGACACGACGGCCGTGACGAGGGCGCCCTGCGCTGCGGCCAGCTCCACGAGGTAGTGGCCCACCCCACCGGACGCGCGGGTGAGCAGCACCCGCTTGCCCGCGAGCGAACCGAGTACCCGCACCACCCGCAGCGCCGTCAGCCCGGCCAGCGGGAGCGCGGCCGCGGTCCGGGTCGACACCGCTGCCGGCAGCACCGCCACGGCGTCGACCGGCACCACCGCGAACTCGGCCCAGCCCGCGGACGCGACGTGGCCCACGACGCGCGTGCCCACGGGCAGGCCTGCGACACCGGACTCGGCCACGGTTCCTGCGATGTCCTTGCCGGGACGCCACCCGGGTGCCGGTTGCGGTAGCGGGCCTCCCGGCTCCAGCAGGAACGTCTCCCCGCGGTTGATCGAGAACGCCTCGACGGCCACCAGCACCTCGCCGGGGCCGGGCCGCGGCCGGTCGACGGTCGTCCAGTCGAGCGGCCGCTCCGGCCGTCCCGTACCGGTCCACGCACGCATGATCCACTCCTGTGCTCGGGGCTGAGGCTGCTGCCACCGCCTGCGTGGACCACGCTAGGAACCCGGGCAACCCGGCGGAAGAACGCACTCCAAGGTGGTATAGGTACCCGGTGGATACCGTCGACGACGTGCTCGGATGGGATGTGCTGAGCGCCAACTGCCCCACCCGTCAGGTGCTCACCCGGGTCGGCGACAAGTGGACGATGCTCGTGGTCACCGCGCTGACCGCATCGGACGTGCTGCGGTTCTCCGAGCTGCGCCGCCGCGTCGAGGGGGTGACGCAGAAGATGCTCACCCAGACGCTGCGCCACCTCGAACGCGACGGCCTGGTCAGCCGCACCGTCTACCCCACGGTGCCTGCCACCGTCGAGTACCGGCTCACCGATCTCGGGCGTGAGCTGGCGGCCACCGTGCACGTGCTGCGCAGGTGGTCCTACGCCAACATCACGCAGATCGAGGCGGCGCGCGCAGACTTCGACGCCCGAGCCGTTCAGTAGCGACGTTCAGTAGGAGCGCGGCAGCCCCAGGCTGTTCTGCGCCACGAAGTTGAGCACCATCTCCCGGCTCACCGGTGCGGTCTTGAGCATGCGCGCGACGAACCACAGGTCCGCCAAGCCGTACTCGAGCGCCATGCCGTTGCCGCCGTGGGTCTGCATGGCCTGGTCCAGTGCCCGCAGCGACGCGTCGGCCGCCGCGAACTTGGCCATGTTGGCGGCCTCCGCGGCGTCGGCGCCCGCATCGAACAGCTCGGCAGCCCGGTAGGCCATCAAGCGGGCCAGCTGCACGCCGATGTAGGACTCGGCCAGCGGGTGCGCCACGCCCTGGTGCGCGCCGATGGGCGAGTTCCAGACCGACCGCTCCTGGGCGTAGCGGGCCGCCTTGGCCAGCGCGTAACGCGCGATGCCGTTGCTGATGCAGGCCGCGGTGATCCGCTCCGGGTTGAGGCCGGCGAACACCTGGCGCAGCCCCTTGCCCTCCTCGCCGATCAACGCCTCCGGCCCGACGGGCACCGCGTCGAAGAAGACCGTGAACTGGTGCTCCGGCTGCTGCAGCGCGGCGTCGATGCGGGTGTAGCTCAGGCCCGGCGCGTCGGTCGGGACGACGAACAGCGACAGCGGGTGGCGCCCGCTCGGACCCGGTTGCGGTGAGCGCGTGACGACCAGCACGGCATCGGCCTCGTCGATGCCCGATGTCCAGTACTTGGTGCCGCTGATCCGCCAGCCGTGGGCGTCGGGGTGCGCGGTGGTGGTGATCGCGTGGCTGTTGGAGCCCGCGTCGGGCTCGGTGATCGCGAAGGCCATCTTGAGCGTGCCGTCGGCGATGCCGGGCAGCAAGCGCTGCTTGAGCTCGTGGCTGCCGTGGGCGTCGATGATGGAGCCGCAGATGGCGGGCGAGATCACCATCATCAGCAGCGGGCAGCCCTGCGTCGAGGCCTCCTCGACGACGACGGCCAGGTCCGACATCGTGCCGCCGCCACCGCCGTAGGCCTCCGACAGGTGCACGCCGAGGAAGCCGGCCTGGCCGAGGTCCTTCCAGAGCTCGGTGGGCTCCTCGTGGGCCTTGGCCTTGGCCATGAAGTAGTCGTGGCCGTAGCGGCCGACGAGCTTCCCGACCGCGGCGCGGAGCGCGGCGCGCTCCTCGGTGTCGGCGACGACGGACGTGGGGCTCATTCAGTCTCCGATGAATCGGGGGCGGCGTTTCCCGGCGAACGCGGCGATGCCCTCCGCGGCGTCGGTGGTGGTGGCGGCCTCGGTGATCACGGCCTTCTCCGCGGCGAGCTGGCCGCGCAGGTCGGTGTCGAAGCTCTGCCGCAGCAGCCGGCGCATGCCGCCGAACGCCCGCGTCGGGCCGGTGGCCAGCCGGGTGGCGATCGCGGCGGCCTCCTCCTCGACGGCGGCGTCGGGCACGACCCGGGTGACCAGCCCCCATTCGAGCGCTTCGGCGGCCGAGAGTCGCCGGTTGAGCAGGAACATCTCCTGCGCCCGGCGCAGTCCGATCAGCCGGGGCAGGTACCAGCTGTTGCCGCCGTCGGCGGTGAGCCCGATGCCGCCGTAGCCGACGGTGAAGACGGCGTCCTCGGCCGCGACGACCACGTCGGCGGCGCACACCATGCCCAGACCGCCACCTGCGGCAGCACCCCGGACGGCCACGACGAGCGGCGCGTCGATCTCCGTGAGGCGCTCGAGTGCGAGGTGGTAGTCGTCGATCGAGCGGCGCAGCACGGCGGGCAGGTCGGCGTGAGCGGTGCCGGCGAACAGGTCGATGTCGCCGCCCACGGTGAACATCGGCCCGTTGCCCCCGAGCAGGACCGCGCGCACGGAGTCGTCCTCCGCGATCCGGGTGGCGGCCTCGGACAGGTCGGCTGCGACGGCCTCGTTGATCGCGTTGTTGTGCTCGGGCCGGTTGAGCCGCAGCGCGGCCACCCCGTCGGTGATGCGCAGCGTGAGCGTGGTGAACGGCGACGCGGCGGCGGTCCAGCGGGCGGTGTCGGTGTGCTGCTCCAGCGCGCTGATCCGACCGTCGGTCACGGTGATCAGGTGGGCGAACGCGGCGTCGACGGGCCCGCCGCCGTGGCGCCCGGTGCCCGTGTAGCGGCCGGTGACGAGCAGCCGGCCGTCCTCGAGCGGGAGGAACTGCGCGGCCTCGGCGCGGGCGGCGAAGTGGCGGCCGATGCCGCCCCAGCCGTCGGCACGCATGGCGTCGGCGCCGCGGTACTCGCCGCCGATGCCGAACGGCATGCCGTCGGCGAGCACCCCGTGGAATTCGGGGTGCAGCAGGGTGTCGAGCTCGGGTCGGTCGCCCGTGGCGAGCGCGGCGTACAGGCGCCGGGCGAGCTCGGCCGGGGGCGCGGTCACCGTCAGCGGGTCCACGTCAGCTCCTCAGAATTTAATCGAGAGTAGACAGCGCGGCCGGATGCGGTCAACGCCTGGCGCAGATTATCTAACCTCTGATAAATTCTGCAAGTCGTTAGGTTTTTCGGCTGGAGGCCCCCATGACCGCATCGACCGACACCGGCACGCTGGACCACGCGTTCGCGGTGCGCTGGTACCAGAGCTGGATCGACGCGTGGAACAGCCACGACCCCGAGCAGGTGAAGGCGATCGTCACCGACGACTTCGTGCTCGACAGTCCCACCACCCGCCATACCGGCTGGCACGTGCAGGGTCCGCAGGCCGCGAGCGACTACGTCCGCTACGTGCTGGGCGCCTACCCGGACCTGATCTGGGAGGTCGTCGCGCCGCCGATGTTCGCCGACGGGCTGCCGCGGGCGGCGTTCAGCTGGCGGGGCACCGGCCACTTCAGCGGGACGCTCACCCCGCCCGGCATCCCCGGCAACGGGCGGGCGTTCGCGTTCGCCGGCCTGGAGGTCTTCGACTTCCGCGGTGACCGCGCCTGCTATCTCAACGCGTCCTACGATCTGCTCGGGCTGATGCGCCAGATCGGGGTCTACCGCGGTGCGACGGCCGACGGGCGGACCCGGTGACGGCGAGCCTGCGCGAGCTTCTCGAGGGGCGCGCGCGGTCGAACCCCGATGACGTCGTGCTGGTCGGACCGGGGGAGCAGGTCACCTGGGCGCAGCTGCACGAGCGCGCCGTGCGGGTGGCGGCCGGGCTCGTGCGCGACGGGGTAGGCGTCCAGGAACGGGTGCTCTACCTGGGGAAGAACGATCTGCGCTGCTTCGACGTGCTGTTCGGCGCCGCGCTGGCCGGGGCGATCCCGACGCCGCTGAACTGGCGGCTCGCACCGCGGGAGCTGGCGGCGATCGCGGCCGACAGCGGCGCGACGGTGGCGTTCGTCGACCCGGAGCTGGGCGAGCTGCCGGTGCGCAGCGTCGCCATCGGCGAGATCGGGAGCTGGTGGGGGCCGGCCGACGACCCGGGCGTCGCCGCCGAGCCCGACCACATCGCGTTCCAGCTCTACACGAGCGGCACCACCGGCCGTCCCAAGGGCGCGATGTTCGCCAACGGCACCAACCTGCGGGTGTTGCTCGACGACATCTCCGTGGCGTGGGGGTTCACGCCCGCCGACACGAGCCTGGTCTGCATGCCCCTGTTCCACATGGGCGGTGTCGCGTGGGCGCTGGCCGGGATGGCGCGCGGTGCGCGCGGGGTGGTGGTGCGCGACTTCGTGCCGGCCACGGTGCTCGACGTCATGGAGCGGGAGCGGGTGACCACGGCGTTCTGCGTGCCCGCCATGCTCGCCGCGCTCTGCGCCGTGCCGGGCATCGACGCCCGTGCGCTGGCGCTGCGCCAGATGATCTACTCCGGCTCGCCGATCAGCACCACCGCGCTGACCGCCGCGATGAAGGCGCTGCGCTGCGACTTCGTGCAGATCTACGGTCTGACCGAGGCCACGGGCGCGTTCGCGCAGCTGCCGGCGGCCGACCACGACCCCGGTGGCCCGCGCGCGGGCCTGCTGCGCTCGGCGGGACGGCCCTACCCGTGGGTGGAGGTGCGCGTCGACCCGCCGGGTGGGATCGGCGAGATCCTCACGAGGTCGGAGCAGAACCTCGTCGGCTACTGGAACCAGCCCGAGGAGACCGCTCGCGCGCTCACCCCCGACGGCTGGCTGCGCACCGGTGACCTCGGCCACCTCGACGACGAGGGCCGGATCTTCCTCGTCGACCGGGCCAAGGACCTGATCATCACCGGCGGTGAGAACGTCTACCCGGCCGAGGTGGAGAACGTGCTGGCCGCGCACCCGGCCATCGCGGAGGTGGCGGTGATCGGGGTGCCCGACGAGCGCTGGGGCGAGACGGTGAAGGCGATCGTCCTCGCGCGGGAGGGTGCGACGGTGGACGCCACCGACGTGATCGCGTTCGCGCGTGGCGAGCTGGCGCGGTTCAAGTGCCCCACCAGCGTCGACGTCGTCGCGACGCTGCCCCGCACGGCCACCGGCAAGGTCGTCAAGACCGAGTTGCGGGAACCGTACTGGCGCGGCCACGATCGTCGGATCAACTGACGGGGAGTCCATGAGCACCGCGACGAAGGGCGTGCGCACGCGGCGCCGGCTGCTCGACGCGGCGGCCGCGGAGGTGGCGCGGCACGGCGCCGCCCGGGCCAGCCTCACACAGATCGCCGTGGCGGCCGGGCTCAAGACCGGCAGCATCTACTTCCACTTCGCCTCGAAGGACGAGCTCATCGAGACGATGCTGGCCGACGGCCTGCGCGAGACGCTGCGCTACCTCGACGACGCGCTGGCCGCCGTCCCGGACGCCGCCGATGCGCGGGGCCGCCTGCGGGCGGCGATCCGCGCCCACCTCGACGCCCTGCACGAGCTCAACGACTACGCGGCGGTGGTGCTGGCGCTCGACACGGCCGCCGACGGCCCGGCCGCCGCCGAGTACCACCGGCTGCGGCGCGTGTACGGGCGACAGTGGATCGCGCTGATCGAGGACGCGCAACGGGCGGGGGTGCTCACAGCGGCCGTCGACCCGCGCACCGTTCGCGAGCTGATCGTCGGGGCGATGAACGCGGGGTTGGTGGGGCTGGGGCCGGGTGGCCGGTCGCCTGCCGAGACGGCCACGGCGCTCGAGGCGCTGCTGGGGCTCGGGGGGTAGCGGTTCGGCGTCCGCACTGGCAGGCCGCGTTCGATCGGCGATGGCAGGAAAGCCACTTTCCCGCAACGTCGTTGCAGGAAAGTGGCTTTCCTGCAACGGGGCGGGCGGGGCGGGGCTCGAGCCGGGCACGGGGCCGCCTCACGGCATCGCCGAACCCCCACCCACCGCCACCACCTGCCCGGTCACCTGCCGTGCCACGGTCTCGGACGCCAGCCACAGCACCGTGTTGGCGATGTCGTCGGGCGTGGTCGGCCGCCGCAGGGCCTGGGTCTTCAGCACCGCGTCGAGCTGCTCGTCGGTGAACAGCGGCCCGGCCCACACGCTGCTGGCCCCCACCGCATCGGCATCGGGCGGGACGACGAGGCCGGGTGCGACGACGTTGGCCCGGATCCCGTACCGCCCCTCCTCCCTCGCCACCGTGCGGGCCAGTGCGATCAGCCCGGCCTTGGTCGTGCCGTAGATCCCCTGCCGGACGGCGCCGAACGCGGCGTCGCTGGACAGGAACACCACCGAGCCCTGCCCGGCCGCGCGCATCGGGCCCAGCGCGGCCTGGGTGCAGTCGATGGCCGCGAACAGGTTGACCTCGATCGTGTGCTGCCACAGCGCGCGGTCGGTCTGCTCGACGAACCACCCCGGCCTGCTCCAGCCGGCGTTGTTGACCAGCACGTCGACCCCGCCCCACGCCTCGACGGCCCGCCCGATGGCCGCCGCGCCCGCGCCTTCGGCGGTCAGGTCGAGCGCCAGCGCCTCGGCCGCCGCCGCGCCGAGCTCGGCCAGCTCGCCGCGCACCCGCTCGGCCTGCTCCCCGTCGATGTCGACGATCAGCACCCGCGCGCCCTCGCGCGCGAAACCGTGGGCGATGCCGCGCCCGATGTTGGCCGCGCCGCCGGTGACGACGACGCGGGCCCCGGCATGTCCGAGCTGCATTTGCGCCCACTTTCGGTGTCGGCTAGTCTTTAATCTAGATTAAGAAATGGGGCGGGTCCACATGCGCTACGACGAACTGGTGCAGCCGCAACGGGTGCACGGGTCGCTCTACACCTCGCCGGAGATCTTCGCCGACGAGCTGGCGAAGATCTGGTACCGCTCGTGGGTCTACGTCGGTCACGTCAGCGAGATCGCCGCGCCGGGCGACTACGTGCGCAAGAGCATCGGCCCGCAGGACGTGATCATGTCCCGCGACGCGGGCGGCGAGGTGCACCTGCTGCTCAACCGCTGCGCCCACCGCGGCAACCTGGTCTGCGAGGCGGACAAGGGCAACTCCAGCTCGTTCCGCTGCCCGTACCACGGCTGGACCTACCGCAACTCCGGTGAGCTCATCGGCTACCCGTTCCCGCAGGGCTACGGCGGCCGCGGCAAGCTCGACGAGCTGGGGCTGGGCCGGGTGCCACGCATGGCGGTGTACCAGGGCTTCGTGTTCGGCAGCTTCGCCGCCGACGGTCCGAGCCTCGCCCAGCACCTCGGCGACGCGGCCGGGGAGATCGACCGGCTGGTGCGCCTGTCACCCGAAGGCGAGATCGAGGTCAAGGCCGGCTGGCTCAAGCACCGCGCCCGGGCCAACTGGAAGCTGCTGGCGGAGAACGAGACCGACGGCTACCACCCGCAGTTCGTGCACGCCTCGATCTTCAGCGTGGCCGAGAGCGGCATCGGGGCGCTCTACGGCGAGAAGTCCACGGCCGTCACACGCGCGCTGGGCAACGGCCACAGCGAGAACGACCTGCGTCCGGAGTTCCGCAGGCTGGGTGCGCCGCTGGGCTGGTTCGGCACCACCGAGGCCAAGGTGCCCGACTACGTCGCCGCGATGCGCGCGCTGCACGGGCCGGCCGCCGAGGACATCCTCGTCGAGGGCGCGCCGCACGTGATGATCTTCCCCAACCTGTTCATCGCCGAGATCAGCATGTTCACCATCCAGCCGCTGGCCGCCGACCTCACCGTCCAGCACGTCACGGCCGTGCAGCTCAAGGGCGCGCCGGAGATGAACAGGCGGATGCTGCAGCAGTGCGTCGGGTCCGTCGGGCCCGCGGGGCTGCTGCTGGCCGACGACACCGAGATGTACGAGCGCAACCAGGTCGGGGTCGCCGAGCTGCGCCCCGAGTGGCTCGACGTGCGCCGCGGCGCGCACCGCGAGCACGTCGACGAGCGCGGCCTGACGGTCGGCGGCGCCACCGACGAGACGGGGATGCGCGGGTTCTGGGCGCACTACAAGGAGCTGATGAGCGCGTGACGGCCGCGACGGAACTCGACATCCGCGTCCTCGAGCAGTTCCTCTACCGCGAGGCCCGGCTGGCCGACGAGCACGACTACGACGGCTGGGAGTCGCTCTGGACCGATGACGCCCTCTACTGGGTGCCTGCGGGCGCCGACGACACCGACCCGATGACGCAGATGTCGGTGGTGCACGACAACCGCAACCGGATCTCCACCCGGATCAAACAGCTCAAGACCGGCCGCCGGCACTCCCAGACGCCGCGCTCGCGGCTGCGCCGGGTGGTGTCCAATGTGGAAGTGCTCGATGGTGAGGGACCGGAGGTCACGGTCGAGGCCAACTTCGTGCTCGTCGAGTCGCGGGAGCGGGGCACGCAGCTGTGGGCCGGCCGCTACACCTACCGGCTGCGCCTCGTCGACGGCGCGCTGCGGATGGCCTACAAGAAGGTGGCGCTCGTCGACAACGCGCGCGTGCTGCCCACATTGGCGTTCCTGATCTGATGGAGATCATCGGCAACGAGTTCGCCCAGGTCGCCGTCAGCGTCGACGGGGACGCCAACAGCCCCCGCCTGCGCCTGGAGGACCGCCGCACCGGGCGCGTCCGCTACCTCGACGCGCTCGAGCTGGAGACGCTGGTCTGGCTGCCCGACGGTCACCTGCGCCGGCTGCTCGACCCGGCCGCGGACCGCTGGCGGGAGGACACGTGAGCAACCCGGTCCTGCTGCGCGTCGACGGGGAGGTGGCACACGTGCTGCTCAACCGGCCGCAGGCGCGCAACGCCATCACGATCGAGCTCGCGGCGGCGCTGCGCGACACGTTGACGGCGGCGGCGCAGCGCGCCCGCGTCATCGTCATCCGCGGTGCCGACGGCACCTTCTGCGCGGGCGGTGACCGCGCCGAGGTCGCCCGGCTGCGCGAGCAGGGTGCCGCCGCGCTGCGCCCGCTGTTCGAGACGTTCATCGGCGCCTGCGAGCTGATCGCGCGGCTGCCGGTTCCGGTCGTCGCCGCCGTCGAGGGCGCCGCGGTCGCGGGCGGGTTCGAGCTGGTCCAGTCGGTGGACATCGCGATCGTGCGCGACGACGCCGTGCTCGCCGACAACCACGCCAACGCCGGGATGATCCCGGGCGGAGGTGGCTCGCAGCGGCTGCCCCGGCTCGTCGGGGTACCGCGGGCGCTCGGGCACATCCTCACCGGCGACCGGCTCACCGGCGCCGAGGCCGCGGCCTGGGGCGTCGTCTACCGGTCGGTGCCTGCCGCCGGGTTCGAGGACGCCGTCGCGGCCCTCGTCGCGAACCTCGCGGGCAAGGACCGCGCCGCGCTCGCGCGGATCAAGCAGCTCGTCCGCACCGGGATGGCGGGTTCGCTGACCGACGGCCTGGCCATGGAGGTCGAGGCGACGCTCGCCCATCTCACCGAAGAGGGAGAACCGTGAAGCTGATCGACAGCGGCCACGTCCTGCTCGACCTCGACGACGACGGCGTCGGGCACCTGCGCCTCAACCGGCCCGAGGCGTCCAACGGGATGGACGTGCCGTTCCTGCGCGCCCTCTACGACGCGATCATGCGCGCGCACGGTGAACCCGGCCTCCGAGTGCTCCTGCTCACGGGGGAGGGCCGCAACTTCTGCGCGGGCGGCGACGTCAAGACGTTCGCGAGCAAGGGCGCGGCGCTGCCGGACTACCTGCGCGAGGCCACGTCCTGGCTGCAGGTCTGCGTGCAGGGGCTGCTCGGGCTGCAGGCGCCGGTGATCGCCGCCGTGCACGGCTACGCGGCAGGGGGCGGTGGGTTCGGTCTGGTCTGCGCGTCGGACCTGGTGATCGCGGGGGAGTCGGCCCGGTTCATGTCCGGGGCCACCCGGGTCGGCATGGCGCCCGACGCCGGGTCGTCGGTCACGCTGGTGCAGCTCGTCGGCGTCCGGAAGGCGATGGAGATCTTCCTGACCAACCCGACGCTCACCGCTGCCGACGCGCTCGCCATCGGCCTGATCACGCGGGTCGTGCCCGACGACGACCTGCACGACGAGGCACTGGCGCTCGCCCGCACGCTCGCCGCCGGAGCACCGAAGGCGCTCGGGGCCACCAAGCGGCTGGTGTGGTCGGGGCTGGGAGCCCGCGTGGAGGCCCAGCTTCCCGAGGAGGCCCGCACGGTGGCTGAGTTGTCCGGTACGGCCGATTCGCGCGAAGGGCTGGCCGCGGTGCTGGAACGCCGCGCGCCGCGCTTCACGGGCCGCTGACGGCGCCCTTCACCGGCGGTGTCGCCAGCACGCCGACGTCGTCGAGATAGCGCAGCACGTGAGCGTAGGAACCGGTCAGTGTCGTCTCGACGTACGCGACGTCGTGCTCCATGCAGAACGCACGGACCGGCGGCTTCGCGCGCCGCAACGACATGCTGGGCATGCTCGGGAACAGGTGGTGCTCGATCTGGTGGTTGAGCCCGCCCATCGCCATGTCGAGGAACCGGCTGCCGGCGATGTTGCGGGACGTGAGCACCTGGCGGCGCAGGTAGTCGAGCTCGTCGGAGTCGCTCAGCACGGCCATGCCCTTGTGGTTGGGTGCGAACGTCGAGCCGAGGTAGAGCCCGAACAGGCCCTGGTGGACCGCGACGAACGCGACCGCCTGCCACGGCGGCAGCACGATCACGATCGCGGCGACGTAGGCGACGCCGTGGATGCCGAGCAGGACCGACTCGATCACCCGGGGCCGGTCGGTCGGCCGCGTGACCAGCGCGCGGACGCTGGCGACGTGCAGCGCGATCGCCTCGAGCAACAGCAGCGGGAAGAACAGCGCGGCCTGGTGCCGGGCGACCGCCCGACCGAACGCGCCGCCGCGGTCCTGCGCCTGAGCCGGCGTGAACGCGACGACGCTCACGGCGATGTCGGGATCGCGGTCGACGTGGTTGGGGTTGGCGTGGTGGCGGTTGTGCTTGTCGATCCACCAGCTGTAGCTCAACCCGATCAGCAGGTTGGCGCACACCAGTCCCAGCAGGTCGTTGGCCCGCCGCGTGTGGAAGACCTGGCGATGCCCGGCGTCGTGACCGAGGAACCCGATCTGGGTGAACACGATCGCCAGCACCGCGGCGACCGCGAGCTGCCACCACGACGGACCGAGCAGGCCGAAGGCCGTCCACGCGGCGGCGTAGATCCCCAGCGTGACACCGATCCGCACCCAGTAGCCGCGGGTGCGCCGTGCCATCAACCCGGCCGCCTTCACCTCACGGGAGAGCTCGGCGAACTCGCTGCCTCGTCGGGTTTCGGGCACCGCAGCACCCGTTACGTCACCATTGCGCGTCATCGTCACACCTCAGGGCCACCGGAATCGGTGTCGCCAAAGGGGTCCGGAGCGACGCCCCCAGCATTCCAGTCCGGTCACCCGGCTGTCCACCGGACGGCCGGGGCCGGCCCCGGCCGGGCGCTGGTGAATCAGCCGGTCACGAAGGAGAAGCCGTACTTCCCGGCGACGGCGGCCATCGCCACGATGTCGGCCGGGTCCAGCGGCGGGGGGATCGCACCGCGCGTGCCCGGGGCGCCGATCTCCGGGAACATGCCGTCCATGCCCGCTGGGCTGTACAGGAACAGCATCCGCGCCGGGCCGTCACCGGTGTTGCGGTAGCTGTGCGGGGTGTCGCGGGGCACGTACAGCACGGAGCCGGGACCGGCGTCGTGCGTGGTGCCGGCCACCGTGAACGACATCGCCCCGTCGAGCAGGACGAACGTCTCCTCCTCGCCGTGGTGCATGTGCGGCGGCGGGCCCGCGTCGGGCATGACCAGCGCCTCGAGGAGCGTGAAGGCGCCACCGGTCTGTGCCCCGGACAGCAGCGTGGTGTAGGTGTCCCCGACCAGGAACACCGTGTCGCCCTCGTCGGCTCCGACGTGGACGGGACGCAGATCTGACATGGAGATCCTTACCGGGTGAGGTACTGCTGCGCGCCGTCACTCGGAGGTCTGCGGGCATCCGTTACACGGCGAACCGCAACCTGTGGTGCCCCCGGTGGGATTCGAACCCACACTGGACGGTGTTTGAGACCGCTATCTCTGCCGGTTGGATTACGGGGGCGCGCCGGGCCGTCGGGCCCGCGATCAGCTTAGCGATCGCCCGATCGGGCTCCGCAGCCCATCGGAGATCACATCCGGGAGGCCCCGCCACCCGGCTATTCTGAATCCTTCCGGATAGACCACCGGTGTAAGGAGAAGACCAGTGAGCCAGCAGGTTTCCACTGAGAGCACGCCCGCGTCCGACGTTGTGCCCCCGGTCGGCCTGCGCGTGCTGGTCGTGGAGGACGAGGCGCTGATCCGCCTCGACCTCACCGAGATGCTGACCGAAGAGGGCTACGTGATCGCCGGTGAGGCGGGCGACGGGGAGCAGGCCATCGAGCTGGCCCGCAGCCTGCGTCCGGATCTCGTGATCATGGACGTCAAGATGCCGAAGATGGACGGCATCGCCGCCGCCGGTGTCATCGTCGAGGACCGGATCGCCCCGGTCGTGATGCTCACCGCGTTCAGCCAGCGCGACCTCATCGAGCAGGCCAGGGACGCGGGCGCGATGGCGTACCTGGTCAAGCCGTTCGCCCGCCACGAGCTGGTGCCCGCGATCGAGCTGGCCGTCTCCCGGTTCGCCGAGAAGCGCGCGCTCGAGGACGAGGTGGCCTCGCTCACCGACCGGCTCGAGACGCGCAAGGTCGTCGACCGCGCCAAGGGCCTGCTGATGTCGCGTCAGCAGATGTCCGAACCGGACGCGTTCCGGTGGATCCAGCGCACGGCGATGGACCGCCGCACCACGATGAAGGCGGTCGCCGAGGCCGTCGTGGACGGGCTCGCCGCGCCCAAGGAATCGTGAGCATCACGTACTAACCGGGTCGCCGTATTCCTCACCCTCCGCTGTTGGCGTGGTCACTCATCGCTCGGGCTCGGTTGCGTTCCGGTAAAGGAGCAGCCCGGGATGGTGACGTGGTCGTACTGCGTCGCTAGCGTCCGGCCAGTTCTCGACATGCGTGAGAACGCGACGGTGTCGGGGCGTCGTGCACCGGAAGCAGTACGGAAGGAACTCAGTATGAGTCGGAAGCGGATGGTTGTCGCTGCGGCGACCCTGGCCGGAGCGCTGGTGCTCACCGCCTGTGGTGGCGGTGGGGGCGCGGCCACTGGCGGCGGGGGCGGTGGTGGCGGCGACACGCTGAAGATCGGCTTCATGGGCGACCTCACCGGTGAGAACTCCGGCATCGTCATCCCGCCGTTCAACGGCGCGAAGCTGGCGATCGACGAGTACAACGCGACGAACCCAGCCAAGAAGATCGAGCTCGTCAAGTACGACAGCCAGGGCAGCGCCGACCAGGCGGTCCCGCTGACCCAGCAGGCGATCAACACCGACAAGATCGTGGCGCTCCTCGGCCCGGCCTTCTCCGGTGAGTCGAAGGCGGTCGGCCCGATCCTGGAGCAGGCCAAGATCCCGAGCATCTCGGCATCGGCCACCAACCCGGGGCTGGCCCAGAACGGCTGGAAGTTCTGGCACCGCGTCGTCGCCAACGACTCCGACCAGGGCCCCGGCATCGCCGACTTCCTGATCCGGGCCAAGGCGCCGAAGAACGCCTACGTCCTGAGCGACGACCAGGAGTACAGCGTCGGCCTCGCCGACGCCGCACTCGCCGCCCTGAAGGCCAAGGGCGTCACCGTCGAGCGCGACCAGTTCACCAAGGACGCGTCCGACTACTCCTCGACCGTTGCCAAGGTCAAGGCTGCCAACCCCGACGTGATCGTCTACGGCGGGTACTACGCGCAGGCCGGGCGTCTGCTCAAGCAGCTGCGTGACGGCGGCGTCACCGCCACCTTCGCCAGTGGCGACGGCTCGCTCGACCCGGGCATCATCCAGGGTGCCGGCGCGCCGGCCGCCGAGGGCGCCGTCCTCGCCTGCCCGTGCAACATCCCCTTCGGTGCCACCAGTGGTGTCCTGAAGGACTTCACGGACAAGTACAAGAAGGCGTACAACACCGACCCGGCGATCTACTCGACCGAGGGCTACGACGCGGCCACGCTGTTCGTCGACGCCATCAAGGCCGGGAAGACCACCGCAGAGGACATCAACACCTTCGTCTCCGCCGAGAAGCTCGACGGTGTCTCGAAGAAGATCGCCTTCAAGGCCAACGGCGAGCCCGACGTGAACTCCATCTTCATCTACCAGGTGAAGGGCGGAGCGCTGACGCTGCTCGGGCCGTCGACCGAGGCGAAGATCGGCTGACGCACTGCTGAGCGGGGAGCGGTTGCCACCCCTTCGGTGGCAGCCGCTCCCTGGTGCTCGACCGACGCGCCCATGCCGGCTCCGAACAGCCTGAAGGTTCCGTGATAGAGGACTTCCTCCAACAATTCCTGCCGAGCACCGTCGGTGGACTGGCGATCGGCGCGATCTACGCGCTCGTCGCGCTGGGCTACACGATGGTCTACGGCGTCCTGCGACTGATCAACTTCGCGCACTCCGAGATCTTCATGATCGGGAGCTACGCCGCGCTCGGGCTCATCACGGTCGTCGGCGTCTCCGCCCCGCTGACCGGTATCGCCCTGTTCGGCCTGCTGCTGGCCGCGATCATCGTGTCCGCACTCGTCGCAGGCGGCTCCGCGGTCCTGCTCGAGGCCATCGCCTACCGGCCGCTCCGCAAGCGCGGCGCCCCGCGGCTCGCCGCCCTGATCTCGGCGATCGGTGCCTCGCTCTTCCTGCAGGAGCTGTTCGCGCTCTTCGTCATCCCCAACGTCTTCCACCGGCCGGGACGCATCGACACGGCAGTGCCGCGCATCGTCAGCCGCGATGTCCTGTTCAACATCGGCAACGCCGAGATCCGCACCGACCAGGTCATCGTGGTCCTCGCCGCGGTCGTGGTGATGATCCTGCTCGACCAGCTGGTCGCGCGCACCCGCATCGGTCGCGGCATCCGCGCCACGGCGCAGGACCCGGAAGCCGCCGTCCTGATGGGCGTCAACATCGACACGATCGTCCGGCTCACGTTCCTGCTGGGCGGTGCGATGGCGGGCGTGGCGGGCGTGCTCTACGCCATGGAGTTCGAGAACCTGCGGTTCAACATCGGGTTCATCCTCGGCATCAAGGCCTTCACCGCCGCCGTGCTCGGCGGTATCGGCAACATCCGCGGTGCACTGCTGGGCGGCGTGCTGCTCGGTCTCGTGGAGAACTGGGGCGCGATCTTCTTCGGCTCCCAGTGGAAGGATGTCATCGCGTTCCTCATCCTCGTGATCGTGCTCCTGTTCCGCCCGACGGGCATCCTCGGCGAATCACTGCAGAAGGCGCGCGCATGACCCACTACGACAAGTCCACGATCAAGCGCAGCCCGCTCGCCAGGGCGCGCGGGGCTGCCGGCGGACTCTCCGACGGCATCCGGGACTGGTGGGGCGACGCGCCGAAGTGGCAGCGCTGGGTGGTCTACGGCGTCGTGCTGCTGCTGGCGATCGTCGCGCCGAGCCCGATCATCGGGTCGTTCATGTCGCCCTACACCGACTGGACGTCGTTGCTGTTCAACCCGATCGGCACGTTCGTGCTGCTCGCGATCGGGCTCAACATCGTCGTCGGCCAGGCGGGCCTGCTCGACCTCGGGTTCGTGGCCTTCTACGCGATCGGCGCGTACACGCTGGCCTACCTGGGCACGGCGCACGGCTGGCCGTTCTGGCCGACGCTGATCCTCGGCATCTTCATGGCCGCGGTGTCCGGCGTCATCCTGGGCGCACCCACGCTGCGGCTGCGCGGTGACTACCTCGCGATCGTCACGCTCGGGTTCGGTGAGATCGTCCGCATCACCGCGGTCAACACCAACGAGATCGGTGGGGCGCGCGGCATCACGCCGATCCCGCACCCGCCCGCCATCTTCGGGGTGGAGTTCACGCTCAACCCGTTGCCGTACTACTACCTGCTGCTCGCGTTCATCGTGCTGACGATCATCTTCTCGATCCGACTGCAGCGCAGCCGGGTGGGCCGGGCGTGGACGGCGATCCGCGAGGACGAGGACGCCGCCGAGTTGATGGGCGTGCCCACGTTCAAGTTCAAGCTGCTGGCCTTCGCGCTCGGCGCCATGGTCGGTGGGCTCGCGGGCACGATCTTCGCCAGCAAGGTCATCTTCATCGCGCCGACGAACTTCCCGTTCATCCTGTCCGCGACGATCCTCGCGGCGATCCTGCTGGGCGGCGCGGGCAACCTGCCCGGCGTCATCCTGGGCGCGTTCGTCGTCGCCTGGCTGCCGGAGCGGTTCCGCGGGTTCGCCGACTACCGCATCCTGGTCTTCGGTGCGGCGCTGGTGCTCGTGATGGTGCTGCGGCCCGAAGGCCTGCTGCCGTCCCGGCAGCGCCGGGCGGAGATCAAGGAAGGCACCGGCGGTCTGGGCGGGCTCGGGGCCGAGGTCCCCTCGCCCGACAGCGATCCGGACGCCGCGGCAGTGGAGGCGTCCCGATGACCGGAACCGAGAGCCCGAGCCCGGCCACCGCGGCGGCGACCACCACGGCAGGCAAGCCCCTGCTCGAGCTCGACCACGTCACGATGCGCTTCGGCGGTGTCGTCGCGCTCAACGACGCCCGGCTGGATGTGCGCGAGGGCGAGATCTTCGCGCTCATCGGTCCCAACGGCGCCGGTAAGACCACGGTCTTCAACGTCGTCACCGGCGTCTTCTCGCCGAGTGAGGGGGAGATCCGGTTCGCGGGCTCCCGCATCGACGGGATGAAGCGCAACAAGGTCACCAAGACCGGCATCGCGCGGACGTTCCAGAACATCCGGCTCTTCCACAACATGACGGCGCTGGAGAACATCATGGTGGGCGCCGACGCCCACCACCGCACCGGCGCCATCGGCGCGTTCCTCAACCTCCCCTGGCACCGCGCCGAGGAGAAGGACGGCCGGGAGAAGGCCCGCGAGCTCATCGAGTTCGTGGGGATCGGCGCCCGCGCCGACGAGGCCGCGAAGAACCTGCCCTACGGCGACCAGCGCCGGCTGGAGATCGCCAGGGCGCTGGCCACCAACCCGCGGCTGCTCCTGCTCGACGAGCCCGCGGCCGGTATGAACCCGGCCGAGAAGATCGCGCTGCAGGCGCTCATCCGCAAGATCCGCGATGACGGGCGGACCGTGCTGCTGATCGAGCACGACATGGGCCTGGTGATGGACATCAGCGACCGCATCGCCGTGCTCGACTTCGGACAGCTGATCGCCGAGGGGCTGCCCCGCGAGGTGCAGCGCAACCCGAAGGTCATCGAGGCCTACCTGGGAGCTCCCCAATGATGCTCGAGGTCACCGATGTCGCGGTGTACTACGGCAAGATCGCGGCACTGAAGAACGTGACGCTGTCGGTCGACGAGGGCGAGATCGTCGCCCTCATCGGCGCCAACGGCGCCGGCAAGACCACCACGCTCAAGACGATCTCCGGTCTGCGCCCGCTCGCCGCGGGCTCGGTCGTGTTCGAGGGCAAGGACATCAGCCGGATGCCGGGCCACAAGCGGGTCCGGGTCGGGATCGGGCAGGCGCCCGAGGGCCGGGGGGTGTTCCCCGGCATGACCGTGCAGGAGAACCTCCTCATGGGTGCCTACACGCGCAAGGGGTCGTTCACCGCGGAGCTCAACGAGGTGTACGAGCTCTTCCCGCGCCTCGCCGAACGCCGCACGCAGAGCGGCGGCACGATGTCGGGCGGCGAGCAGCAGATGGTGGCGATCGGCCGCGCGCTGATGGCCAAGCCGCGGGTGCTGCTGCTCGACGAGCCGTCGATGGGGCTCGCGCCGATCCTGGTGCAGCAGATCTTCTCCATCATCAAGGAGATCAACAACCGCGGCACCACGGTGCTGCTGGTGGAGCAGAACGCGCAGCAGGCGCTGCAGCTGGCCGACCGCGCCTACGTGCTCGAGACCGGGCGCGTCGTCAAGGGCGCGGTGGCGTCGGACCTGCTCGACGACCCGGCCGTGCGCGCCGCCTACCTCGGCGGTGACCTCGACGTCGAGGGTGCGGCCGAGGTGGCGGAGCAGAGCTGACCCAGCAGGCTCCTCGCGATCAACGACCGGCGTCGACAGGGATGTCGACGCCGGTCGTGTCGCTGAAGTCGGCGAGCGTGGGGCCGCCGAACACGCGCAGTGCCGTGGCCTTCGCGTCGACCGGAACGTCGTAGTACAGGTCGAACTCGAGCCGGTCGTTCGCCCCGATCTCGATCTGCCCCGGCTGCCGCTTGATCAGCATCCCCTGGCTGTCGGGAGCGTGCTGCGCGCCGTCCGCGGTGAGGAGCAGCTGGCGGTTCGTGTCGAACGGGACGTTGGTGCGCCCGTTGTTGGTGACGACGAGCCGGATGCGCAGGAACTGCCCCTTCGCGGGCCACTCCGCATGGCTGCCCAGCAGGGTCTTGAGCCCGGTCGTCAGCCCGATCAGCTCGAACACCGTGTCGCCCTCGTTGGTGGCGACGGGCTTCAGCGCGATCTCGTCGGGACGCACCGGGCGGGGCGGGAGCTCGTACACCGCGGCGGGCGGTGGCGCCGGCGTTGCCGGCGCCGCGGTGCAGGCCGTCGCCAGCGCGCTGACGGCCACGATCGCCGCAAGGCTCGCGCGACCGGAGCCGGAGTGGTGTCGACTCGTCATCGCCGTGTCCATTCGTTGCCGCTGCCGGGATAGAGCACGAGAAAGCCATGGCGGTAGGACACGTCGAGTGCGAGGACGATCTGCGCCGCCAGCGCCGGCTCGCGGCGCAGCACGCGCTGGAGCCCGTCGGCGACGACGACCCCGTTCGCGGGTGGCGCCGCCGCGATCGCGTCGATCACGGCGTCGATGTCGGCTGCGGACCGGATCCGTTCGAGGTCGACGGTGAGTGCTCCAGGAATGCGCGGAGCGGAAGCGACCATGAACGGTTCTCCGCCCCGGGGGAGCAAGCCACTCCAGGGGCTGGGATCGGCCGGCCGCGGCGCGTCGGGAAGGTGCCGGCGCGGCGCCTCGAGATCCCGTTCGGTCGCGACGGCGAGGGTCCAGGTGAATCCTTCTGCGGTCCAGCGTCGTGCTTCGTCGGCGGCATTCAGCAGGAAGTGCAATGCGCGGTGCGGATCGCGGGCGAGCAGCGGGAAAGCACCGTCCACCACCATCAGCAACGGGAACTCGGTGTCCTCCGCGATGTCGTCGCTCGCGTCGTCGAAGGAATCCCAGCCCGAACCGCAGTAGTCGGGGAACGTGAACACGGTGCGGAGCGCGTCGAAGATGTCGACATCGTTGGCGGCCGCGCCGATGGAGATGCGGCCCACCCGCACGCCGTGCGCCCGGGCGGCGGTCAGCAGAGTGGTGAGTGCGGCCTCGGTGAGCAGATGCGGCTCGTCGCCCGGGAGCAGTGGTTCGAGCACGTCGTAAGTCTAGGGCGATCGTTGACCATGGCAACGGGGTTGACCTACACTCCGCCTCGCCACGATCCTCGAACACCGGTTGTTGACTGCTCACGACTGGTCGTCTCGGGAGGCTGTGGTCCAGGGCGCTTCTGCTGTCGTCGTCGCGGATGTTTCCCTGGTGGGCCACGCCGGTATGCCGCGCCGCCCCTGCCCCTGTCCCTTGCCGCGCCCGGATGCTGACGCTGCCGTCCGGGCCCTCCCGTGAACGGTGGCTCCTGCAGTGTCTGATCTGTCCTACACCGCTGTCCGCGTGCTCCGGTGGGTGCTGCTGGTGGCGGCCGGCGTCGTCGCGTGCTGGCTGCTCGGTGCCGGTGCGGCGATGGCGAGCCCGCCTCCTCCGGAGCCGGCTCCGAAGCAGACGGCCCAGGAGGCGTTCCGCCAGGGCGAGCGCGACTTCACCAACGCCCAGGGCGCGAAGGCGGCGGCGCCACCCGCCCCGAAGCCGGCCCCGAAGCCGGCGCCCAAGCCCGCGCCGAAGGCCGCGCCCAAGCCGGCGCCGAAGCCCGCTGCGAAATCCGAGCCGAAGCCGGCCGCGAAACCCGCTCCGAAGCAGGAGTCGAAGCAGGAGTCGAAGCCTGCTCCGAAGCAGTCGGCTGAGGAGAGTTTCCGCCAGGGTGAGCGCGATTTCACCAATGCGCAGGGTGAGAAGCAGAAGTCGGATGCGAAGGCGGCCCCGAAGGCGTCGCCCAAGTCGGCCCCCAAGTCGGCCCCCAAGTCGGCGCCCAAGGTGGCGCCGCAGCAGTCGGCTGAGGAGAGCTTCCGCCAAGGTGAACGCGATTTCACCAATGCGCAGGGCGATCCCGAGTACAAGCGGCTGAAGAGCAAGGCCGACTCCGACGCGGCGAAGACCAAGGCCGCAGCGATCAAGGTCGACACCGACCAGCGTTCGCAGTTGAGCGCGGTCAACCGGCGGACCGAGGCGAGCGGTGAGGACGCCGAGGCGGCCCGGCTGGGCCGCAAGGCGGCGGAGGAGCTCAAGCGCCGTGATGACCCGACGCGGTCGGCGTACGACGCGAAGGCCCTGCCGTGGGAGGACCGGACGGCAGCCATCGACGACGCGCAGAAGCGCAAGCAGCCCAAGCCGATCTCGCAGAAGCTGGCACCGCTGACGCGGGGCGACTCGACCACCGACGCCGATGCGAAGGCCGCCGTGGACCGGGTTCGGCAGGACCCGGCCAAGGCCTCGCCGGAGGCGCTGAAGAAGACCGAGGACGGGTTGGGTGCGGCCGCGGCCAAGCGGGCCAGGGACGCCGGATTCGACCCCGGGCCCGCGGACTACAGCGCGCGGAGCGCGTTCGCGGACGGCTTGAAGGGCACCCCGGACGTCGCGGCGGTGCGTGATGACCATCGCGGGCTCGGCTACGTGACGTGCCAGCCGGGCGCCACGGCGTGCCGGGCCTCGGCGCCCGCCGGGCGGCGGGACCCGGTCGAGGTGAAGCGGACCGACCCGGCAGGGTCGGCGAAGCAGGCCTTCGACGACGCGGAGTCGGTGGACCGGCGCATCGACGGGTTGCCGTTGGACACGGATCTGCGGGCCCGCAGCCTGCAGCAGATCCGGGACGAGTCGGCGGCGATCGACAAGGAGCAGGCCGAGCGGCAGCCGACCACGAAGGACGAGCGAACGCAGCGGTACCGGGACGGTCAAGACCCCCGCGGGGCCACGACGGCCGCAGGCCTGCCGCGGCCGGAGATGGGGCAGGGCGAGGAGATCGCCCGAATTCTGCCCGGTGGGAACGCTGTGCTGGCGCGGGGGCAACGGCCGCGGCCGACCGGGAGGCCGACCGGCGGGCGGCGAACGTGGCACGCGCCCGGGCGTCGGTCAGGACGGCGAGCACGCCGCAGGAGCGGGCGGAGGCGCAACAGCTGGTGGACGAGCAGTCGGCGCTCGCGGCCGGCGATGACGCCGAGTACCAGCAGGGCCGGGCGCAGCAGCCGAACGAGAACGCGCGCGCGTTGTTCGACCTGGGATCGATCGTGGTTCCGGTGAAGGGTGCGCGCGGTGGGGCACCGGCGGGGGAGACGGCCGGTCGTGGGAGCGGTCCGTCCGTCGAGGGTCGAGCACCTGCGGCCGCGCCCCGTGCGGGTGGCACCCGTGCTGACGTGGAGCCCGCGGGCAGGGCCGACGCTCCCGCGGGCGCACCGCCGGCCCGGGCCGACGCCGCGCCGCAGGGGAAGACCGGTGCGGTGACACCGCCCGGCCGGGCTCCCGCGGTGCGGGCAGGTGCGGGCGGGGGCGCTGGTGCCCGGGCTCCGCCGCCACAGGCGCGGTTCGTCAACGGCCCCAAGGGCACGGTCGACACCCAGCCGGCCCGGACCCCCGAGAGTGCGGCCCGTGAACCGGCGGGGAGCCGCGGCCAGGCCGATCCGAAGCAGATCACGGACGGGCCGAAGGCGAGGTTCGTCAGCCACCCGCGGCAGGGCGTCATCGACACCGCTGGTCCGGCGGCGCCCCAGCCACCCCGGTTCGTCGCCAGCAAGTGGGGTGTCATCGACACCGAGTCCCCGGCGCTGGCCAGGCAGATCGACACCGTGACCGAGTCGATCCGGCGCACCGGGTCGCCGCCACCCGGGGTTCACCAGGGCGGCGCGAACGGACGTCCCACCGGTACGTGGCTCAACAGGAGGAATGACCTTCCCACGAAGCTGCAAAACCACTACGCCGAGTCGGACGTGTGGCCGAAGTCGCCCAAGCTGGGCGAGACCGCCCCGAAGCGGGACTCGGAGCGGATCGTCCTCGGCAAGGACGGCGAGGTCTACTACACCCCCGATCACTACGGGACCTTCCGGGACACCACAGAGGGGTTGCCCTTCCAGTGCGCGGCGCGGGGTCTCGGCCCCGGCAACAGCTTCCGGGCGGGCACGGGGGTACTGCTGGCCGATGGCCGGGTGGTGCCGATCGAGTCGGTGCGGATCGGGGACATGGTCCTGGCCACGGACCCGTTCACCGGGCTGACGGCGGCGCGGGCGGTGACCCAGCTGATCCACGGCGAGGGCACCAAGACGCTGGTGCGCCTCGTCACCGCCGACGGGCAGGAGCTGGTCGCGACCAGCAACCACCCGTTCTGGGACGTGACGGCGGGGGCGTGGGTGGATGCCGGTGACCTCGTGGTCGGCCACCTGCTCGTCGAGGCGGACGGCGACCTGGTCGCGCTGACGTCGGCGCAGACGTTCACCGTGCCGTTCGAGCGGGTCTACAACCTCAGCATCGACGGCCTGCACACCTACTACGTGGGTGACTCGACCGACGACGCGGTGCTGGTGCACAACTGCGCGGCCCAGGCCCCGCAGGGTCCGAAGGGGACGTCCGGGTCGGGCGGCAAGGCCCGGAAGGCGCCGAAGGCGGCTCCGGCGGCGGCACCGCAGCCCGCGGCTGCGCAGGCGGCGCTGCCGCACGCTGCGCAGCCGGCCGGCACGGCTGCGAAGGCGACGACGACGCAGGGGACCCTCGGGTCGGGTTGGAAGGGCAAGAAGGGGGTGAAGCCCCGGACGCCGGCCGCAACGAAGCCCCAGCGGGCACCCGCGCGCCAGACCGGAGGCCAGCAGGCCGGGGGCACGCAGGCGGCTGTACCGAAGGCGGCTGCTGTACCGAAGGCGGCTGCAGCACCGAAGGCGGCTGTGCCGAAGGCTGCTGGGACACCTCAACCACCCCAGCGTCAACAGGGAACCGCGGCAACGGCCGGGACGTCACCCGCGACGTCAAGGCCCGGCGCCGGCAAGGCCCAGCAGCCCGGTCCGGCGCTTCCGGCGCCGAAAGCGGCCTCGGCCGCATCGCGTGCGGCGGACACCGCGGCCGGGTCGGCGCGTGCGGCGCGGTTGAAGGCGAACGCCGTCGAGCGGCAGAGCGCGACCGGAGCGGACGGGGCGCGGGCGGCCGGCGTCGCGGTACCGACGACGGCACGGTTGCGGGTGCCGGATCCGGTGGTGCGGGCGTGGTCGGGCGTCGCCGAGCAGCGCGCTGCGGCGAAGGCGCGTGGAGCGGGCAAGCAGCTCGACAAGGCGAAGGTGCGTGCTCAGGATCTGCGCACCGCGCAGGTCGCGGGGCAGCGCGCCGGACAGGCCCGGACAGCGGCAGGCCCGGCGGTTGCCGGTGCGGCCCGGCTCGAGGGCGCGGTGGCGCGCTTCGCCGCCGGTCGTGCGGTGGCCGGCGCGGAACGCAGCGCGGTGAAGGCGGACAAGCTCGCGCGGCAGTCGCAGGTGTGGGCGGTTCGGGCCGGGAGCCCGCGGGCGCCGGTGGCCGGTGCTGCGGCCGCCCGGTCCGCGACGGCCGCGCGAACCGACGCGACCGCGACCCGGCAGCTCGCGGATCGGGCCACGACGCGGCTGGACCGGATCCGGGGCGATCTGGGCTGGAGCAAGCCACCGCTGACCAGGATCGGGGAGTCGGCGCCTGCGCGTGCGGCGCTACGCGCGATCACGCCGGTCCGGGACCAGATCTACGGGTGGCGGGCCCAGCGATCGGCGAACAGCGCGGCGCGCGCACAGGAGCGGGTCGAGGCGGCGAGGGCGACGGCCAGCGCGGCCCGGACCGGGCTGGACAGGTCACTGGCCACGATCGCGTCGCGGAACAGGGCCGGGCTGCCGACGCCCATCCACGAGTCCGGTGCAGCAGCATCGGCGGTGGCGCTGCGCGCCGCGTCGGCAGCCGCGCAGCGGGCGGCGGCGCGCGCGGAACGCAGCGCGTCGTGGGCGCGGACGCTGGCGAACAAGGAGCCGAACTTCCGGATCCCGAAGAAGGTGGTGATCCCGGGTTCGGCGGCGGCCGCGATCCAGGGAGCCGACGTGCTGTTCGGTGGCCCGGACCCGAAGTCGTCAGATCTGGAGGTGCTGGCGGGCTCACGGGTGGCGGCGTACGCGGGACCGGGTGGTGGGTACACGGTGATGCTGGCGCGGGATCGGCGCACGGGTGAGCTGGTCGGGATCATCACGACCGAGGCCGGTGTGGGCGCCGGGGGAGCGTTGGACTTCCAGGTTCCGCCGACGGCGCGGGCCGAGGGCGTGACGATCGACGGCGCCGCCGCGGTCCTGTGGAACGGCAGCGGGCTGACCACGACGGTGAGCACCGGCGCGACACCGGCAGCGATCAACGCGCAGCTGGCGGGGCTGGGAGTCGGGCGGCTGTCGGTGGACGCGAACGGCAACCTGCAGGCGTACGGGCCGGCCGGGAACCCGCGGTTCGACCGGACGGACTTCCCGGACGGGACGCGGCGCGCGAACCGGGCCGAGCAGGGGCGCGGCACGTCGATCCTGTTCCGCGGTGCGGTGGTGTGGACGGAGTACGTCCCGGTGGAGGACATCGCCGACCTGCTGGGCCGGCAGGAGATCCCCGGAACCCCCGTTCCGGCTCCTGCGGCACCGGCACCTGCACCGGCACCTGCACCGGCACCGGCACCGGCACCGGCACCCGCTCCGGCGGCATCGAATCCGGCCGCTCCGGCTCCCGCTGCGGGCAACCGGGCTGCCCCGAAGCCAGTGGCCCCGAAGCCAGTGGCCCCGAAGCGAGTGGCCCCGAAGCTCGCGGACGCGAAGCCTGCGGCTCCGAACGCGGCGGTGTCCGGCAAGGCCGCAGCCCGGCCCGATCAGGACCGGCCCGATCAGGACCGGCCCGATCAGGACCGGCCCGATCAGGACAAGGCTCCGGTAGCCCGGTCGGACGCGGCGCAGCAGGGTGGGGACTCCCCGGCGGATCCGGGAGCCGATCACCGCACGCCGTCGACCGCCGGGACCGACCGGGATCGGGCACCGGATCGTCCGGACGTCGGCGGTACCGGCTCGGCCGACCGGGCTGGGCCGACTGCAGATCGGCCGGCACCGGATCACTCGGTCGGGTCGGGCCATGACTCGACGCCGGCGTTGGGCGACCCGGCCGATCGGGCGGGTGCGGATGATCTCGGTGACCTGATCGCCGCCGCGGAACGCTCCCGTCCCGCCGCCGGCCGCGACGCCCGCACGGGATCACCGGCAGCGTCCACGCCGGCGGGAGCGGCTCCGGTGGGCGTCCAGCTCCTACGGCTGTCCGGTGATCAGCCGCTGTACCTGCTGGTGGTGCCGGGCTGGGGGGTCTGGACGTGGGACGGCACCCCGGAGCGGCTCGCCGAACTGCTCCGGCGTTGAGAGCCGGCCGAGTGATCAACGCCCACAGGTTCCGGTTGGATCATGAGCCAGTGCGCGCTCGGCGGCGGGCGCCCCGACCGCACACGCCGGTGGTTGCTGTGCCCACCCGCCGACCTAAGCGCTGGGGCTGGTCGGCCGGGAGTCGCGGTGCAGGCAGGTGAGCTTCGCCGTGCAGGTGCGGCGGCCCTGCTCGTCGGTGATCACGATCTCCGTGGTGGACGTGCTGCGCCCGACGTGGAGGGGCCGGGCCACGCCGGTGACGTAGCCCTCGGTGGCGGAGCGGTGGTGGGTGCAGGAGAGCTCGAGCCCGACCGGGAAGCGCTCCGGCAGCGCGTGCAGTGCCGAGAGGGTGGAGCCGAGGGACTCGGCGAGCACGGCGCTCGCTCCGCCGTGCAGCAGCCCGAACGGCTGCTTGTTGCCCGCGACCGGGAGCCGGCCGACGACCTCCTCGAGGCTCAGCTTGAGGATCTCGATGCCCATGCGGTCGGCGAGCTGTTCGGGGACGTCGGCGGACTGCTGCAGGTCCGCGGGGTCGATCGGCATTCGGGAACCCTATGTCAGCGGCCGCGTGCACACGAAGATCGCGGTGCCGGGGAACAGCGCCCCGCGCAGCGGTGACCACTGGCCCCACACCCGCTCGCGCCCCTCCGGCCATTCGGGCTCGACGATGTCGGTGAGCACGAACCCGGCCGCCACGACGTCACGGACGCGGTCGCCGAGCGTCCGGTGGTGCTCGACGTAGGTGGCGGCGCCGGTCTCGTCGACCTCGACGTAGGGCGTGCGGTCGAAGTAGGACTGCTGCACCACCAGCCCGTCGGGCCCGGGGTCGTCGGAGAACATCCAGCGCATCGGGTGGTTGACGGCGAACACCCAGCGCCCGCCGGGGCGCAGCACCCTGGCCACCTCGCGCATCACGTGGCGCGGGTCGGCCACGAACGGCACCGCGCCGAACGCCGAGCAGGCGATGTCGAACGACGCGTCGACGAACGGCAGCTGCTCGGCGCCGGCCTGCACCAGCGGAACGGAGATCCCGGTCGATTCGCCCAGCGCGGCGGCGTGGCGGAGCATCGCGCCCGACAGGTCCAGCGCCACCGCGCGGGCGCCGTGGGCGGCGAGCCAGCGCGCGCACGGCGCCGACCCGGCCCCGACCTCCAGCACCCGCTTGCCGGCGACGTCACCGAGCAGCCCGGCGTCGTCCTCACGGAGCCCCTCCGGCCCCCAGACGAACTCGGCATCACCGATGTCGGAGCCGTGTTCCTGCAGGTAGTCGGCCGCGTCCGCGTCCCACCAGAGGCGGCTGGCGCGCTGCGACTCCCCGGCACCAACCGACCGCCGCGCAACCCCCACCGTGCCCAGCAACTCTTCGGCCGTCATGCGAGGATATTGGCAGCTCGCAGGGGGGTACCCGCATTGCCGTGGTGATCGGGCCCCGCGTACCATGGAATTCGCATTGTGGTCAACGTCGCAGACCTCGATCGTGGGGTCCCCGGCAGTCTTCGCGATCGCCGCGCGTTGATCTTCTTGCAGCCTTCTTCACCACGTTCCACGAGCAAGGGTGACAGCACCACGTCACGAGACGAACACCACCAGGTCCGCACCACCAATCCATCCATAACCGGAGCACCCCACTACATGTCCACCGACACCACCGCCGCCCCGACCCACACGGCCCCGCAGGTCGCCATCAACGACATCGGGTCGGAGGAGGACTTCCTCGCAGCCATCGACCTGACGATCAAGTACTTCAACGATGGCGACATCGTCGAAGGCACCATCGTCAAGGTCGACCGTGACGAGGTCCTGCTCGACATCGGCTACAAGACCGAGGGCGTCATCCCCTCGCGGGAACTCTCGATCAAGCACGATGTCGACCCCGCCGATGTCGTGTCGGTCGGAGAGCACGTCGAGGCCCTCGTCCTCCAGAAGGAGGACAAGGAAGGCCGGCTGATCCTGTCCAAGAAGCGCGCGCAGTACGAGCGCGCCTGGGGCACGATCGAGGCCCTCAAGGAGGCCGACGAGCCGGTCGAGGGCACGGTCATCGAGGTCGTCAAGGGCGGCCTGATCCTGGACATCGGGCTCCGCGGCTTCCTCCCGGCCTCGCTGGTCGAGATGCGCCGCGTGCGCGATCTGCAGCCGTACGTCGGCCGCAAGATCGAGGCCAAGATCATCGAGCTGGACAAGAACCGCAACAACGTGGTCCTGTCCCGCCGGGCGTGGCTGGAGCAGACCCAGTCCGAGGTGCGCAGCGAGTTCCTCAACCAGCTGGCGCGCGGCCAGGTGCGCAAGGGCGTCGTGTCCTCGGTGGTCAACTTCGGTGCGTTCGTCGACCTCGGTGGTGTCGACGGTCTGGTGCACGTCTCCGAGCTGTCCTGGAAGCACATCGACCACCCGTCCGAGGTCGTCGAGGTCGGCCAGGAGGTCACCGTCGAGGTTCTCGACGTCGACCTGGACCGCGAGCGCGTCTCGCTGTCGCTCAAGGCCACGCAGGAAGACCCGTGGCGCCTGTACGCCCGCACCCACGCGATCGGTCAGATCGTGCCGGGCAAGGTCACCAAGCTGGTTCCCTTCGGCGCGTTCGTCCGCGTCGAGGAGGGCATCGAGGGCCTGGTGCACATCTCCGAGCTGGCCGAGCGCCACGTGGAGATCCCGGAGCAGGTCGTGCAGGTCGGCGACGACGCCATGGTCAAGGTCATCGACATCGACCTGGACCGCCGCCGCATCTCGCTGTCGCTCAAGCAGGCCAACGAGGGCATGACGGTCGAGACCGAGTTCGACCCCACGCGCTACGGCATGGCCGCCGAGTACGACGACCAGGGGAACTACATCTACCCCGAGGGCTTCGACGTCGAGACCGGCGACTGGCAGGAAGGCTTCGAGAGCCAGCGCGAGGAGTGGGAGCGCCAGTACGCCGAGGCGCACACCCGCTTCGAGCAGCACATCACGCAGCTCAAGAAGGCAGCCGAGGCCGAGGCCGAGGCTGCGGTCGAGGGTGCCACCGGCACCAGCTACTCGTCGGCTCCCGCGGGCGGTGCCCCGGCCGAGACCGGTGGTTCGCTGGCCAGCGACGAGCAGCTCGCGGCTCTGCGCGAGAAGCTCTCCGGCGGCGCGTGACCAACCGCTAGACGCAACATCCCGGACGGCCCCGGCAACCCCACAGGTTGCCGGGGCCGTCCGGCGTTTCCGGGTGAACGTTCGGTGATCCGACGGGCGCGTCGGGTGAGCCCCGGGCGCGGTTCGCTCTACCGTGGCGACATGCACGGGGGGTGGGTTTCGATCGCACGACGTCGTGCTCGGATCGGTGCCATCGCGCTCGCCGCACTCCTCACCGCCGCGTGCGCCGCCCCCGTCCCCGGGCCTGCCGTGCCGCTGTTCCCGACCTCGGGCTCCACCTCGGCCACCGCCACCGCGGCAGCGAAGGTCGGGGTGATCCCCGACGACTGCCCCGCGCTGCTGTCGGTGACCGATCTCGGCGCGCTGCTGGGCCTGCCGCTGAACTCGGTGGCGGTCCGCACCATCATCGGCGTGCCGCTGGCCGACTCGGGACGCACCGAGCGTGTCGACTGCAGCTACAGCGGCACCGCCAACCCGGTGCGTGGCAAGGCGCTGCTGAGCGTCGCGGCCACGGCGTTCCAGGACCGCGCGGCCGCGCTCAAGCAGTGGCAGATCAACGTGGACGCGAGCGACGGCGACCGGCAGGACCTCATGATCGGCGCCGCGACGGCGGTGCTGTTCCAGCGCCGCGACGAGGCGGAGCTGTCGGCGGTCTACGGCACGGGCACCGTCACGCTGCTGCTGCCGAACGGCAAGCTCCCGGGCGCCCGGACCCGCGACGACGTGCTCAAGGACCTCGCCGTGCGCGTGCTCGCCACGATGCCCGAGGTGGGCGCCGCGCCCCCGGCCCCGACGGGTGCACCGGCGGGATCGCCCGCGACACCCCCGCCGAGCCCCAGCGCCGCACCCGGTGCCAACCCGCCCAAGGCGGCCGGCCCCGGCTACTGAGGCCCGCTCGCCCGCAGCCGGGGGCGCGGGGGCGGCGGTCGGCACCGCGGTACGGTGCCGGGGTGTTGCGCGTGGGGCTGACCGGCGGAATCGGTTCGGGCAAGTCGACGGTCGCCAGGCGGCTCGTCGCCCGCGGGGCGGTGCTGATCGACTCCGATGTGCTGGCCCGCGAGGTGGTGGCAGCGGGCACGCCGGGACTGCAGGAGATCGTCGCCGCGTTCGGCGACGGCGTGCTGCGGCCCGACGGCGAGCTGGACCGTCCCGCGCTGGCCGCGGTCGTCTTCGGCGACGACACCTCCCGCAAGCAGCTCAACGGCATCGTGCACCCGCTCGTGCGGCAGCGTTCCGACGAGCTGCTGGCAGCGGCCCCGTCGGACGCGGTGGTGGTGCAGGACGTGCCGTTGCTCGTCGAGAGCGGGATGTCGCCGCTGTTCCCGCTGGTGGTCGTCGTCGATGCCGACGCCGAGGTGCGGGTGCGTCGGCTCGTCGAGCAGCGGGGCATGCCCGAGTCCGACGCCAGGGCCCGGATCGCCGCGCAGGCCGATGACGAGGCGCGTCGTGCGGCGGCCGACGTCTGGCTCGACAACGGTGGCGTCCCGGCCGACATCGAGGCCACGGTGGATGCGCTGTGGTCGCAGCGGCTCGTCCCGTTCGAGGAGAACCTGCGGCTGCGCCGTCCGACGCGGGGCGGATCGCCGCTGATCGCCGAGCCGCAACCCGGATGGGTGACCGCCGGGCGGCGGTTGGCGGCGCGGGTCGCGGCCGCGGCTGCCGGCCACGGGCGTGGAGTGGCCCACATCGGCTCCACCGCGGTGCCCGGCCTACCGGCGAAGGACATCATCGACCTCCAGCTCGGCGTCGCCTCGCTGGCGGATGCCGACGCCGCGCGCGACGCGCTGCAGGACGCCGGGTTCCCGGCCCGCCCGGACATCGCCTGGGACAACCCCAAGCCGCCGGGGTCGGCGCCGATGCCCAAGCGCTACCACGGCTCGGCCGATCCCGGTCGGGTCGTCCACCTGCACGTTCGTGAGGTCGGATCGCCCGGGTGGCGCTACGCGCTGCTGTTGCGCGACTGGCTGCGGGCCGACACCGCCGCCCGCGACGAGTACCGGGACTTGAAGATCGCGACCGCCGCCCGGTACGCGGGCGACGCCGATGCCGCCCGGTACGCCGAGGAGAAGGAGCCGTGGTTCGACGCCGCGGAGCCACGGGCCGAACGTTGGGCCGCATCCTCGGGGTGGTCGCCGTCGTTGGACTGATCAGACCACCGGACCCGTAACGCAATGCTGCGCCGTCACGATGGAGGGACGAGGCATTCCCTGAACGTGTGACGCGCGGGGTTACGGAGAGCCACCGCGGTGGCACCGGAGGAGCGGGAGGACGAGAGGGTGAGCGCACTGGTCGACCACCGGTCCGACTCCGGCGACGGCGTTTCCGATGTCGATCTCGACGTCGAGCCCACGGTGCTGGTGAGCAAGGCGGCCGATGCCGCTGCTCCCGACGCCGTGCCGCACCAGGTGTACGCGCACGTCGAGCAGGACGGCCCCGCGGCGTCGCCCGCGCAGCTGCGCGTCGACTTCGGCGCCCACCTCGAGGCCAACTACCAGCGCCTGGTCGCGCAGCTCTACGCCATCACGCTCGACCCGGGCGAGGCCCACGACGTCGTGCAGGACGCGTACTCGCGCGCATGGCGCAACTGGGCCACGATCAGCCGCACCGACGATCCCACCGCATGGATCCGCCGCGTCGCGGTGCGTTCCACGGTCCGGAGCTGGCGGCGGGTGCTCAACCGGTTCGGCATCGGGCGCCACGCGCCGGTCGCCGACGGCGTCGATCCGCGCACCGCCGCGATGCTGGCCGCGCTCGGCAGGCTGCCGGCGCCCGAGCGCCGCTGCGTCGTGCTGTTCCACATGGCGGGCGCGCCGCTCGCCGAGATCGCTGCTGTCGAGCAGGTGTCGCCGGGCACCATCCAGGCCCGGCTGTCCCGAGCGCGGCACGTCGTCACGGAGGGCCTGGCCGACGTGCTGCCCGAAGTGCTCGGCATGCCGGGCGAACAGCCCTACGAGGGCGACGTGTACGACGAGGAGGGGGAGTACCGGTGACCGACGCGTTCGACCGGATGACCGGCGAGTTCCGTCGCATGGACGACGAGCTCGCGGCAGCGGTCACCTTGCCGCCGGTGGACGGTGTGATCCGTCGCGCCGGCACCCTGAACCGCGCCAGCACGGCCGCGGCCGCTGCAGTGCTCACCGTCGGTGCTCTGGGGGGCATCACCGCGGTGGCTCAGGCGTCCACGAGCGAGCCCACCGTCGCCACGGCGGCCGTCGCACCCGCCGCCGACCCGTCGCTGCCGCCCACCGTCGAGGCCGCGCACGTGCCGGTGCCCGAGGTGGTTCCGGATCCGACCACGGAGGAGAAGGCCAAGCCCGCTCCGGCCCCTCGTCCGGTCGCACCGCGGGTCACCAAGGCCCCGGTCGTCGTCCCGCCGCCGGTGGTCGTGCCGCCGCCGGTCGTGGTGACCACGCCGCCGCCGGTTGTGGTGACAACGACCGCCCAGCCCGAGGGCACACCGGATCCGACGACGACGCCGCCGAAGCCGACGAAGACCCCGAAGCCGACGGCTCCGCCGTCGTCGACGGTCACCTCGTCAGCTCCGGCCTCCACGTCCGGCTCCAACCCGGCCGACGCGGCCATCCAGGGAAACCCTGCCGCCTGATCTGACCCGTTCTCGACTCCAGCGGGGTGACATCACTGACGTCGGACGTCAGTGATGTCACCCCGCTGGACGTTCCGGGGCCGGTCGCGCCTCCGCTCAGCCCCGCACCTTCCAGCTCAACGCGATGCCGGACTCCGCTAGCCAGGCATCCAGGTCGTAGCCGTGCGCGGCCAGCCCCGCCATCGCCCGGTGCGTCCGGTGCATGGCCGCCTCGGCCGCGGCCGGCGCCAGCAGCCCCAGCGCGACGGCCGCCACGAACTCGTCCACGTCGATCACCTCGGCGCCGCGTCGCTGCTGCACGACGATGTCGAGGTAGTGGTCGGTGAGGTGCCAGCGGTCGCCGTCGCGCACGATCTCGCACAGGTCGAGGTAGAAGTCCTGGTCGCGGGCATGACCGGGGTTCCACCACCAGTCGGTGACGCAGAGCCCGAGGTCGGGCAGCAGCCACGACTCGATCCAGTGCGCGGTGGGCCGACCGACCATCGCCCGGCTCATGTAGAGGCCGAACGGTGTCTCGCGGTAGGTCTCCACCGGGCGTTCCACGCCCTTGGTGTCGATGTTGATGCTGGCAGGGACGTCGAAGGTGACGATCTTCGGCGGGTGCACCATCCTGATCCTGTCAGAACTTGTCGGTGGAGGCTCGTACTCTTGGAGGCGTGGCATTCGCAACAGAGGTTCCCGGCAGCGCGGCGATGCAGGACATCCCGATCGCCCACTCCGAGCACCGCCCCGTCAGCGACATCCCGCGCCGGGGCGGGCGGTTCGAGGTCGTCAGCGAGTTCAAGCCGGCGGGCGATCAGCCCGCGGCCATCGAGGAGCTCGAGAAGCGCATCCGCGCGGGCGAGCAGGACATCGTGCTGCTCGGCGCCACCGGCACGGGCAAGTCGGCCACCACGGCCTGGCTCATCGAGAAGCTGCAGCGGCCCACGCTGGTGATGGCGCCCAACAAGACGCTCGCGGCGCAGCTGGCCAACGAGCTGCGCGAGATGCTCCCGCACAACGCCGTCGAGTACTTCGTCTCGTACTACGACTACTACCAGCCCGAGGCGTACATCGCGCAGACCGACACCTACATCGAGAAGGACTCCTCGATCAACGAGGACGTCGAGCGGCTGCGCCACTCCGCCACGCACAACCTGCTCTCGCGCCGCGACGTCGTCGTGGTCGCGTCGGTGTCGTGCATCTACGGCCTCGGCACGCCGCAGTCCTACCTCGACCGGTCGGTCAAGCTGGAGGTCGGGGGCACCGTCGATCGCGATCAGCTGCTGCGCGCGCTCGTCGACGTCCAGTACACGCGCAACGACATGGCGTTCAGCCGCGGCACGTTCCGGGTGCGCGGCGACACGGTCGAGATCATCCCGGCCTACGAAGAGCTCGCCATCCGCATCGAGTTCTTCGGCGACGAGATCGAGTCGCTCTACTACCTGCACCCGCTCACCGGCGACGTCGTGCGGCAGGTCGACGACCTGCGGATCTTCCCGGCCACCCACTACGTCGCGGGCCCGGAGCGCATGGAGCGCGCCGTGCGCGACATCGAGGCCGAGCTGGCCGAGCGGCTCGCCGAGCTGGAGCGCCAGGGCAAGCTCCTGGAGGCGCAGCGGCTGCGCATGCGCACCCAGTACGACCTGGAGATGATCCGCCAGGTCGGGTTCTGCTCCGGCATCGAGAACTACTCGCGCCACATCGACGGTCGTGGCGCCGGCACGGCCCCGGCCACCCTGATCGACTACTTCCCCGACGACTTCCTGCTGGTCATCGACGAGTCCCACCAGACGGTCCCGCAGATCGGCGGGATGTACGAGGGCGACATGTCGCGCAAGCGCAACCTCGTCGACTTCGGCTTCCGGCTCCCGTCCGCGGTCGACAACCGGCCGCTCACCTGGGAGGAGTTCGCCGATCGGATCGGCCAGACGGTCTACCTCTCGGCCACCCCGGGCCCCTACGAGATGCAGCGCACCGGCGGCGAGTTCGTCGAGCAGGTCATCCGGCCCACCGGCCTGGTCGACCCGAAGGTCGTGATCAAGCCGACGAAGGGCCAGATCGACGACCTCGTGCACGAGATCCGCGAGCGGGCCGAGCGTGACGAGCGGGTGCTGGTCACCACGCTCACCAAGAAGATGGCAGAGGACCTCACCGACTACCTGCTCGAGCTCGGCATCCGGGTGCGCTACCTGCACTCGGAGGTCGACACGCTGCGGCGCATCGAGCTGCTGCGGCAACTGCGCCTTGGCGACTACGACGTGCTCGTCGGCATCAACCTGCTGCGGGAGGGTCTCGACCTGCCCGAGGTGTCGCTGGTGGCCATCCTCGACGCCGACAAGGAGGGCTTCCTGAGGTCCGGCACGTCGCTGATCCAGACCATCGGCCGCGCCGCCCGTAACGTGTCCGGCGAGGTCCACATGTACGCCGACAAGGTCACCGACTCGATGCAGCACGCCATCGACGAGACCGACCGGCGCCGCGCCAAGCAGGTGGCCTACAACGAGGAGCGGGGCGTCGATCCGCAGCCGCTGCGCAAGAAGATCGCCGACATCCTCGACCAGGTCTACAAGGAGGCCGAGGACAGCGAGATCCCGGTCGGCGGATCGGGCCGCAACCAGTCCCGCGGCAAGCGCGCCGCGGGTGAACCGGGCCGCGCCTCGGCGAGCTCGGGCATCGTCACCGGTCGCGACACCAAGAACATGCCCCGCGCGGAGCTGGCCGACCTGGTCCAGAACCTGTCCGACCAGATGCTGGGCGCCGCTCGCGATCTCCAGTTCGAGCTCGCCGCACGCCTACGCGACGAGATCCAGGATCTGAAGAAGGAGCTGCGGGGGATGGACGCTGCCGGCATCAAGTAACCCGCACTTTCCGGTTGCCGTCCTCCGGTTGTCGAGGCAGAGTTCGGCAACCGAGCGCGGGGGGTCGCATGGCGGAGCAGGCGGAGATCGACGCGGTGCAGGTGCGGCGCCCGGTCCGGCAGCTGGTGGCGGCGTCGATCGGCAACGCCGTGGAGTGGTACGACTGGTACGCCTACTCGTTCCTGGCCGTCTACTTCTCCACCCAGGTGTTCCCGGCCTCCACGGACGATCCGCTGGTGCCGCTGCTCAACGCGTTCGCGGTGTTCGCCGTCGGCTTCTTCATGCGGCCACTGGGCGGGCTGCTGCTGGGCTCGCTCGCCGACCGGATCGGCAGGCGCGGTGCGCTCACCGCCACCATCCTGCTGATGGGTGGCGGCAGCCTGCTGATGGCGATCCTGCCCACCTACGACCAGGTCGGGGTGCTCGCGCCGATCCTGCTGGTGATCGCCCGGCTGGTGCAGGGGCTGTCGGTCGGCGGTGAGTTCGCCGCCTCCACCACGTTCCTCGTCGAGTCGGCGCCCACCGGGCGGCGCGGCCTGTTCTCGAGCTTCCAGTACGTGTCCACCACCATCGGCCAGCTCGTGGCGTCGGGGCTCACTGCCCTGCTCGCCGTCACGGTGGCCAAGCCCGACATGGCGAGCTGGGGCTGGCGCATCCCGTTCGTCGTCGGCGCCGTGATCGCGCTCGTCGGCGTGTGGATCCGCCGCAGCGCCGACGAGACCCATCCCGCGCAGGCCGATCTCGCCGCCGGCAAGCGACCGCCACTGTTCACGGCGCTGCGCCGCTACCCGCGCCAGTCGGTGCTGATCGCCGCGGTCACCGTGGCCGGCACCGTCACCTACTACACGTGGACCACGTACTTCGCCACGTACGCGCAGGTCAACTACGGTTTCAGCGTGGCCGATGCCACCCTGGCCAGCACCATCGCGCTCGCCTTCTTCGCCGTTCTCCAGCCGCTGGGCGGCATCCTGTCCGACCGCTGGGGCCGCAAGCCGTTCCTGATCGTCTTCGCGGCAGGCTTCGCCCTGCTGCTGATCCCGTTGCTCGCCGTCATCGGATCGTTCCTGTCGTTGCTGCTCGTGCAGTGCGCGGGGATGGTGCTGCTCACCGGCTACACCGCGATCGCGGCCGCGGTCAACGCCGAGCTGTTCCCCGGGCACGTGCGGGCGTCCGGCATCGGGTTCCCGTACTCGCTCACCGTCGCCGTCTTCGGGGGCACCGCACCGTTCCTCGCCACCTGGCTCACGCAGCTGGGCCGTCCCGAACTGTTCCCGTACTACGTCGTGGTGCTCGCGGTGTTCGGTCTCGTCGTCTACCTCCGGCTGCCTGAGACGGCGCACCGCCCCCTCACCTGAGGCCGCGCTCGTTCCACCGGATACCGTGGCCGGTGACGGAGGGGGACGACACCGTGACGGCGACCGGCCAGTCGGCCACCTGGACGCGACCGTGGCTGCTGGCGCAGCTGCGGGCGCCGCGCCGGATCCTGCCCGTCACGATCCCGCTGCTGGCACTGGTGCTCGTCGGCCTGGTGATCCACACCGGTGGGCGCCACATCGACCTCGAGGTCTACCGCTTCGGCGTGCAGGCCTGGCTCGCGGGCGGCGACATGTACGGCCCGCTGCCGGAGACGTCGGGCCACATCGCGCTGCCGTTCATCTACCCGCCGTTCGCCGCGGTGCTGATGGTGCCGCTGGCCGTGGTGTCGTGGCTCGCGTCCTGGGTCACGCTGCTGGCGCTGTCGGTGCTGTCGCTGGGCGCCACGCTCTACGTCACCGCGCGGCGGCTGTGGCCGTCGGGCGGGCCCGGCGGCGCCTTGTCGGTCATGTCGATCCTGCTGCCGCTGGCGTTGGCGGTGCAGCCGGGCAAGGACATCGACTTCGCCAACCCGCCACCGGGCGGCCCACCGATCGCGCTCGAACCGGTGCTGCAGACCATCGAGTTCGGCCAGATCAACCTGCTGCTGATGGCGCTCGTCGCGCTCGACTGCCTGGTACTGCGCCCGAAGTGGCCCCGCGGCACCCTCATCGGCATCGCCGCGGCGATCAAGCTGACACCCGCGGTGTTCGTGCTGTACTTCCTGCTGCGCCGCGACTACCGCTCGGCCGCGATCGCCGCCGTCTCCGGGGCGGTGGCAACGGCCATCGGGTTCGCGCTCGCGCCGTCGGCGTCGCTCACGTTCTGGCTGCACAACCCGGCGGGCGGGGTCAGCGCGTCGCCGTTCTTCACCAACCAGACGTTCCAGGCGGTGCTGGTGCGCATGGGCGTCGACGGCACCACGCGCACGGTCTGCTGGCTGGCGCTCTCGGCGGTGCTGGTGCTGATCGCCGCCCCCGTCATCCGCCAGGGCTCGGCGCCGCTGGCGATGGTGGCGACGGCCGGCGTCGGGCTGCTCGTGTCGCCGACGTCCTGGTCGCACCACTGGGTGTGGATCGCGCCGGCGCTGCTGGTCATGGCGGCCACGGCCTGGCGGTTCCGCTCGCTCGGCTGGGCGGTCGCCACGGTGGTCACGGCCGCGGTGTTCGTGATCGCGCCGCACCAGCAGGGACTGCCCAGGGCAGGCGACAACGAGATGCACTGGACGGCGCTGCAACAGGTGATCGGGAGCACCTACGTCTGGTACACCGTGGTGCTCTTCGTGCTGATGTGGCTGGCGTGGCGGCGGCGCTCCGCCACGGTGCTCCATCCGGCCGGCCGCGTGGAGGTGTCGTGAACCACGACGAGGCGGTGGCGTACTGCCTGGCCAAGCCGGGCGCCGTGCCCGACCAGCCCTGGGAGAACGACCTGGTGGCCAAGGTCGGCGGCAAGATCTTCGCCTTCCTGGGCGGCGAGGGCATCGGGCTCAAGTGCGGGAGCGACCTCGACGAGTCGGGTGAGCTGCGCCTCGCCTACCCGGACGCGGTCACGATCATGGCCTACATCGGGCGGCACGGCTGGAACAGCATCGCCCTCGACGGCACGGTCCCCGACGACGAGCTGCGCGAGCTCATCGACGGCTCGTACGCCGCGATCGTGGCCAAACTGCCGAAGCGGTTGCGTCCGACCGGCTGAACATCCACCTCCGCTCCGGCACAATTCGCCCATGGCGATTCCCCTGCAGATCACCGTCGATGCCCGGGACCCCCAACGGATGGCCGCCTTCTGGGCGGTCGCACTCGGCTACGTCCTGCAGCCGCCACTGCCCGGTTACGTCCCCGCGGGGGAGCTGGCCCAGTACACCGCGGTCATCGACCCGTCCGGGATGGGGCCGCGGGTGCTGTTCCAGCGCGTCCCCGAGTCGAAGGTCGTCAAGAACCGCCTGCACCTCGACATCAACGCCGGTCACGGGGCCGTCGACCGGTGGGGAGCCGTCCGGCGCCACGCCGCGCAGCTCGTGGCGGCGGGCGCCACCGTGATCGGCGAGGTGAACGAGGACGCCGGGCACTGGATCGTGCTGCAGGACCCGGAGGGCAACGAGTTCTGCCTGCAGTGATCACCGTCACCGGCATGCGGTAGACAGGGCCGATGTCGATCCCTGCACTCGGCGGCCTCGCCCGCCTCTCGTCGGCCCGTACCCGGTCGATCAGCGCCGAGAACCCGGACGGCCGCGTCGGAGGCGGTGCGCGCGCCACCCGCGGCACCGGCGCCGAGGCGGGGCGCGACCTCGGGCTCGGCTGGAAGATCTCGCCGTCGATCCAGATCGCCGGCGGCACCACCACCACGATCGCGGAGATGACGGGCCCGGGCGTCGTCCAGCACATCTGGATCACCGTGCACCCGAGCCAGTGGCGCAACATCGTGCTGCGCTGCTACTGGGACGGGTCCGACGAGCCCGCGGTGGCCACGCCGCTGGGCGACTTCTTCGGCCAGGGCTGGTGCGAGTTCGCCCAGCTCTCGTCGTTGCCGATCGCCGTCAACGCGCACGGCGGGCTCAACTCCTACTGGGAGATGCCCTTCCGCCACAACGCGCGGATCACGCTGGAGAACATCGGCACCGGCGATGCCGGCGTGTACTACCAGGTCACGTACTCGCTGCAGGAGGTGCCGGCCGACGTCGCGTACCTGCACGCCACCTGGCGGCGCAGCAACCCGCTGCCGTACCTGACCACCCACCCGATCCTCGACGGGATCGTCGGCGCCGGGCACTACGTCGGCACCTACCTCGCCTGGGGCTCCAACAACCAGGGCTGGTGGGGCGAGGGCGAGATCAAGTTCTACCTCGACGGCGACGAGGAGCACCCGACGATCTGCGGCACCGGCACCGAGGACTACGTCGGCGGGGCGTGGTGCTTCCAGGGCCCCGGCACCGGCTACCAGACCTACACCACGCCCTACCTGGGCTTCCACCAGGCGATCCAGCCCGACGGCGTGCACCGCAGCCAGACGCGCTTCGGCATGTACCGCTGGCACGTCGCCGACCCGATCCGCTTCGCCACCGACCTGCGCGTCGACATCCAGGCGCTGGGCTGGCGCTCCGGAGGCCGCTACCTGCCGCTGCAGGACGACATCGCCTCCACGGCGTTCTGGTACCAGGACGTGGCGAGCGGCAGCGGCCACACGTCGTCGCTCGATGCCGACACACTCGAGGTGATCTGACCGCGCGGTCAGCGGGTGCGGACGATCTCCGCGGCCTCGGCCTGCACGGCGGCGAGCACCGTGGCCACGGCGGGACGTTCGGCCGCGCTCGTGCGCAGCACCGCCTCCACCAGCCGGGCCGCCCGGACGCCGGCGAGCGTTCGGCGCACGATCTTGCGGCCGCGCCGGAAGTCGGTGGAGTAGCGGGGGAGCAGGGCGAGCCCGCGGCCGGCGGCCACGAGCTCCTCGGTCACCGCGAAGTCGTTGATCCGCTGCACCACGCGCGGGGCGACACCGGTCTGCACCGCGAGCGAGCGCAGCACGTCGTCCACCGGCCACCCGACGTTCACGCTGATCCACGGCTCGCCGACCAGGTCGGCGAGGTGCAGCGGGCGGAGCCGGGTCAGCCGGTGGCCCGGCGGCAGCGCGATGTCGAGCGGCTCGCGCATCAGTGGCACCACCACGCGGCCGCGGGCGTCGTAGGGCGGTGCCTGCTCGTCGCGATGGGCGATGACGATGTCGAACTCGGCGGTGAGCGCCGGGATGTCGGACGAGATCATGTCGACGTCGCGGCACTGCAGGTCCACCTCGGGCACGGCATCGAGGCGGGCGAGCAGCCCGGCGAGCATCATCCGCGCCCCGGACTGGAAGATCGCCATCCGCACCGGCCCGCTGGGCGTGGTGCGCAGGTGCTCGACCGCGGCGTCGGCGCGGGCGATCGCGGTGAGCACCCCCTCGGCCTCCGCCGCCAGCGCCCGGCCGGCCTCGGTGAGCCGCAGCCCGCGGCCTGCCGGCTCGGTGAGTGGCAGCCCGACCTCCTCCGCCAGCGCCTTGAGCTGCTGCGATATCGCCGACGGTGTGAACGACAGCGCTGCTGCCACCGCGGTGACGGAGCCGCGATCGGCCAGCTCGCGCAGGACCCGCAGGCGTGTGACGTTCATGAAGCAAGTCTAAAGAGATTGTTCAATTCTTATCGATTGTCTTCCGGGTCGAAGCGTCGGACGCTGGACGGGTGTCCTCCCGCGATCGTCTGCTCGCCGTCTTCGTCGCCGTGCTCTGGGGCGCGAACTTCCTCGCGATCCACATCGGCCTCGAGCACTTCCCGCCGCTGTTCCTCGCCGCGCTGCGCTTCGCGGTGATCGCGATCCCGACGGTGCTGTTCGTGCCGCGCCCGCGGGTCAAGCTGCGCTGGCTGCTCGGCTACGGCGTCGGGTTCGGCACCCTGCAGTTCCTGTTCCTGTTCATCGCGATGGCCAACGGCATGCCGACGGGCCTCGCGTCGTTGGTGCTGCAGGCCTCCGCGCCGTTCACGGTGCTGCTCGGTGCGGCGCTGCTGCGGGAGCGGATCGGGCGCCGCCAGGGCATCGGCATCGGGCTCGCCGTCCTGGGCATGGCGGCGATCGCCGTGGCGCGCGCGCAGACCGCGGCGCTGCTGCCGGTGGTACTGACGCTGTGTGGCGCGCTGGGCTGGGCGTTGGGCAACCTCGCGAGCCGCCGAGCCGTCGCCGACGTCGAACCAGGCGTTCCGGCACCCAACCCGCTGCACCTGACGCTCTGGATGTCGGTGATCCCGCCGATCCCGCTGCTCGTGGCGTCGTGGATCACCGAGGGGCCGGACGCGGGGTGGCGTGCGCTGCAGGAGGCCGTCACTCCCGCCGGGTTGCCGGGCGTGCTCGCGGTCGCCTACATCGCGGTGATCGCGACGGTCCTCGGCGCCGGCATCTGGACCTCGCTCATGCGCCGCCACAACGCGGGCGTGGTCGCGCCGTACTCGCTGCTCGTGCCGGTGGTCGGGATCGCGCTCGCCGCTGCGGTGCTGGGGGAGCGGCCGAGCGTCGTCGAGCTGATCTCCGCGGCGGTGATCGTCTTCGGGGTGCTGCTGGGGACACCCCGGGCGGCGAAGGCCGTGGTGCCGGTGGCGCCGGAACCGGTGGTGGTGACGTCGACGCCGTCGCACTGAGGCTGTGCTGCTGCAGCGCTCCCGAACTGCAGCGCTCCCGAACTGCAGCATGGTGGCCATCCCAGCGTCAGATCGCAGGATGGCCACCATGCTGCGATCCGGGAACGGCGGCCGGGAGACAATCCGGCTGCCCTCGCCACGGTGATGCGCGATCATCGCCTGATGGACGACCACGCGCGCACACGGCTCTCGAAGCGCCTGTCGCTGCACCTGCGCCACGCCCCGGAGAAGATCGGGCTGCAGCTGGACGCGGGCGGCTGGGTCGACGTCGACGTCCTGCTCGCCGCGCTCGGCGGCGTCACCCGCGCCGACCTCGACGAGGTGGTGCGCACCAGCGACAAGCAGCGCTTCGTCATCGAAGGGCCACGCATCCGCGCCAACCAGGGCCACAGCGTGGCCGTCGAACTCGACCTGCCGGTTGCAGTGCCGCCCGAGGTGCTCTTCCACGGCACGGTCGCCCGGTTCCTCGACGCGATCCGCCGCGAGGGGCTGCGCCCGATGGCGCGCCACGACGTCCACCTCTCGGCGACGCGCGACACCGCGGAGCGGGTCGGGGCCCGCCGGGGCGCTCCCGTCGTGCTGGTCGTCGACGCCGCCGCGATGCAGGCCGACGGCCACGCGTTCCGGGTCAGCGCCAACGGCGTCTGGCTGACGGCGGCCGTCCCGCCCGGCTACCTGCGCGAGCAGCGCCCGAGCGAGCCGCTCGTCAGCTCGTGACGTCCTTGCGCCGGAAGCGCCAGATCGCCAGCGACCCGAACACCGCCGCGTAGGTCACCGCGCTGAACACCCCTCGTGTCATGTTGCCCCAGTCGATCTGGTCGGCCAACAGGTCCGACCAGGCCGTGGCGAAGCGGGTGGGGAGGTAGTCGCGCAGGTCCTCCAGCGCGGTGATCTGGTTGAGGATCTGCGACACGATCGACACCATCACCGCCCCGCCGACGGCCCCGAGCGGGGCGTCCGTGCTCACCGACAGCAGCATCGCGAGCGCGGCCACCCAGCTCAGGTGCACCGCGAGGTAGACCGCGCCGAGCAGGATCCGTCCGGCCCCCGTCCAGAACGACAGCGACTCCCCGGTGGGGCTGACGACGTCACCCGTGCCGTAGGCGAGCCCGCCGACCAGCAGCGCCATCACCGGCAGCACGAGCAGCGCCGCCAGCGCGAGCGCCGCTGACACGATCGCCTTCTGCCGCAGCAGCCGGGCGCGGGGGATCGGTGCCGCCAGCAGGTAACGCAGGCTCGACCACGACGCCTCCGCGGCCACCGTGTCGCCGAAGAACAGCGCCACGACCACCACCAGCAGGAACGACGCCGATGCGAACAGCGCGAACACGGCGAAGTTGCCACCGCTGATCTTGGCGAGGTCGACGAGGTTGAGCGAGCCGCTCGGCGGCGAGCTCGGCGCCACCGTGAACGCGATCCACAGGATCACCGGCAGCAGCGCCACCAGCGCGAACGCCACCTGGGTTCGGCGGCGCTTGAGCTGGCGCACCAGCTCGACGCGCAGCGGCAGGGTGCGCCAGGGGCGGTAGCCCACGTCGTCCAGATCGAACTCGTCGAGCTCGACGTCGTCGTCGTACTCCGGCTCGGTGCCCACGTCGGCGCTCACGGCTCCCTGTCCTCTCCGACCAGCTGCAGGAACGCGTCCTCGAGCCGCCGCCGCGGGCCTGCCGACGCGACGTCGACGCCCGCCGTGACCAGCGCCCGCACGGCCGACGACCGCGGCGTGCCGTTGAGCTCGGCATGCACGGCCGCGCCCTCGACGGACACCTCGTGCACGCCGGCGATGCCGCTCAGCACGGCTGCCGCGCGAGCGGGCTCGTCGACGGTGAACGTGGCGGCCCCGCCGCCGGCGATGATCTCCTCGACGGTGCCGTCGGCCACCACCTTGCCGTGGTGCATGACGACGACGTGCGTGCACGTCTGCTCCACCTCGGCGAGCAGGTGGCTGGAGACCAGCACGGTGCGGCCCGACTCCGCGTAGCGGCGCAGCACGTCGCGCATCGCGTGGATCTGGGGCGGGTCGAGCCCGTTGGTCGGTTCGTCGAGCACGAGCAGGTCCGGCAGCCCCAGCATCGCCTGCGCGATGGCGAGCCGCTGGCGCATGCCCTGGCTGTACGTGCCGACCCTGCGGTCGATCGACGCCCCCAGCCCGGCGATGTCGAGCACGTCCTCGAGGTAGGAGTCGGCGGCCGGGCGGCCCGTGGCCGCCCAGTACAGCCGCATGTTGTCCGCGCCGGACAGGTGCGGCAGGAAGCCGGGCCCCTCGACGAACGCGCCGACCCGCGCGAGCACGGGCGCGCCGGCGCCGACCGGCCGCCCGAACGCCATGATCGAGCCCGCCGTCGGGCGGATCAGGCCCATCAGCATGCGCAGGACGGTGGTCTTGCCGGCGCCGTTGGGCCCGAGCAGGCCGAGCACCATGCCGTACTCGACGGTGAACGACACGCCCTTCACCGCGCTGAACCCGCCGCGGTAGGTCTTGGCGAGGTCGCGGATCTCCAGCGGTGGCGCGTAGGGGTCCACGGCGGCCTGCGTCAGCGACGCGCGGCGGCGACGCAGCAGTGCCGCCACGATCCACGCGATGATCACCGCGCCGAGCACGACCGCGATCCCGATCAGCGGGACGAGCGGCACGGTGTTGGCCGTGACCGCCGCACCCGGCACGACCGGGACGGTGACGGCAGCGGCGCCCGTCGCGATGCGCCAGACGGCCGGGTCGGTGGCGCCCGCGAAGCCCTGGTCGGTGGTGCTGACCGACACCAGCAGCCGGTTGCCGGCCTCGATCGGGGCGACCACACCGGGCAGGGTGACGGTGACGGTGGCCGACCCGTCCGCCGGTACCGGCACCCGGATCGGCGCGACCGCACTGCCCAGCAGCGAGCGGCCGCCGTCCGGGGTCACCTCGTAGGTCTTCGCGAACAGGATCGCCTCGTCGGACGCGGGCTGACCGGGCACCCGCGCGACCATCAGCGTGACCCGCGGCGCCCCCGCCAGCAGTACCGGCGCCGCGAGCGGAGCGGTGCGGAACTGCGCCGACTGCCCGGGCAGCTCCGACGTGGCCGCCGAGATCCGGCCCGCCACGGCGCCCAGCGCCCCGCCGAGCCCCGGCAGCGAGGTGATGGCGGCCGGGTTGCCGCCCGCGGGGTTGAGCACCGTCTGCGGATCGCCCTCGAGCGGGAGCGACTGGGTCTGCAGCGCGCCTGTGCCCGCGAGTCCGGGATAGGCGGTCGCGACGACCGTGCGCGACGTCGGGGTGGTGGCGCCGGCACGGACCCCGCTCTGCACGGCATAGCCGAACCCGGTGCCGGGGTCGACGCCGGTGTGGGCGAGGTGGAAGTCGAACCAGGCGCCGATCGCGTCGCGCACAGCCTGGTCGGGTGCGGCGCCGTCGTGGCCGCCCGGGTACCAGAGGACCTTGACCGTGCCGCCCGCCGCGGCGATCTGACGTGCGTTGGCGTCGGCCTGGTCGAGCCCGAACAGCGTGTCCTGCTCACCCTGCACGAGGAGCGTGGGCGCGGTGATCATCCCGGTGACGGTGGCTGGTGATGAGCGCCGCAGCAGGTCGGCGGTGGCGGGGGAGAGCCGGCCGGCGGTGGCCGCCTCGGTGTAGGCCGCGCAGACCTCGGGTGCGAACCGGCCGCAGGTGATCGGGTTCGCCGCCGTGGCGGCCGGGGGTGTGGTGGTGGCCGGTGGGCTCGTCGTGCCGCGTCCGGTGCCGTTCGGTGCCGCGGGCGGGGCGGTCGGCGTGAGGGTGGGCGCCACGGTCGGGACCGGCGCCGGGGCGGCGCCGGCGGCACCCGGCGGGGCCGATTGCGCAGGGCCGAGCCCCGCGGAGAAGAAGATGCCGGCCCAGCCGCGCTTGAACACCCCGTCCGGGGCGAAGGCGCCGTGCGCCGGGGTGTCTACGGCGGGTGCGACGGCCGCGGCGGCGTTGGGGAACAGCGCCTGCCCGAGGTCGTTCCACGTGATCACCGGCGCGAGCGCGTCGACGCGCTTGTCGTAGCCCGCCAGCAGCAGCGACAGCGCACCGCCGTAGGAGCCGCCGGTGACGCCGACGCGCGGGTCGTTCGGCCCGTCCTGCACGACGTCGGGACGCTTGGCCAGCCAGTCGACGAGCGCGCGGGCATCGGCGACCTCCCGGCCCGGCGCGTCGAGCGAGATCTGGCCGGTGCTCGCGCCGAACCCGCGGGCCGACCAGGCGAGCGCGACGAACCCGCGGGCGGCGAGGTCGCGCGCGTCGGCGTCGACCGAGGTCTTGCTGCCGCCGAATCCGTGGGCCACGAGCACCGCCGGTGCCGGGGTGTGAGCAGGCAGGTACAGCGTGCTGTCGAGGCTCACCGGATCCGTGCCACCGACGTCGATCCGCAGCGTTTCGGTGCGAACGTCAGCCGGGGCGGCCGCCGCTGTCGCCGGTACGGCGAGCAGCAGAGCGGCGGTCAGTGCGAGCGCGAATGCCCGCGAAGTTGGTCGCACGACATGACGTTAGGCGAAGTGCAACCCTGTGCGGAGGGTGAGCCTCAGCCTGTTCTCAGGCGCCGGTGCCCGCGACGTCTTCCACGTGCTCGACGGTGGGCGGTCCGTCGAAGAACGGGCCGACGATCTCGCGCCAGCGCGGGAAGTTCTCCGACTCCCGGAAGGCGACCGTGTGGGCCTCGACGGTCTCCCAGGTGATCAGGAGGACGAAGCGCGTGGGCGTCTCGATGCTGCGGGTCAGTCGGGCCGACACGAACCCGGGAGTGGCCTGTGCGAAGGGCAGCCCCTTGCTCACCGCCGCCGCGAAATCGTCGGCCATGTGGGCGTGGACCTTGAAGTCGGCAACCTCGAGAATCATGCCGCTATCCTGCCATGCGTCGATTTGCCCCCTTCGGTGCTTCCGCCCGGAAATGATCGACTGTTCACCCACCCTTTTCTCACCGGATGGGGTGAAACGAGGTCCGACGTTGCATCGTCTGGCGGTGATCGTGAACCCCCCAGGCGAGACCCCAGACGTCGGCGTGCCCGCGCGGCTGGCCGCGACGATGACGATCGGTGAGCAGCAGGACTGGCTGCGCGGCTACCTCGACCGGCACCGCGTCAGCAGGCGTACCGCGCTCCAGGGCGGGGCGAGCGTGCTCGCCGCGCTCGGGCTGACCGCGGCGCCGTGGGCCCGCGCCTCCGCCGCGCAGGCGGCCACCAGCGAGGTGGCCGTGATCGGGCGGCACCTGTGCTTCGGCGACGACCCGACGAGCCAGATGGCGATCGCGGGCGAGCTCACCGCCAAGCCCACGGGCAAGGTGTTCGTCGACATCGGACACAACAGCCACTACGGCACCACGATCGAGGCCGAGGTCCGCGAGCTGATCAGCATGGTGCCCCAGCAGAACGGCACCATCCGCGCCGCCGACCAGTTCTTCGTGCACGCGCTGGCCGACAAGCTCGATCCGGGCCGCCCGTTCCACTACCGCTTCCGGCTCGAGGACGGCACGACCACGGCGGACGCGATGTTCACCACCGCGCCCGACCGGCGCGTGCCGCAGCCGTTCACGTTCACCGCGTTCGGCGACCATGGCGTGAGCACCGACCCGACGCCGGACGGGCAGACCGGTTTCAGCGACAACTACTACACACCGACCGACACCAGGCGCACGCTCGCGCCCGCGGACTCGATCGTCGCGCTCATCGCCGAGCAGCGGCCCGCGTTCCACCTGCTGGCGGGCGACATCTGCTACGCCGACCCGTCCGGGACCGGGCAGCCGATCAAGAACAACGCGCCCGCCACCGCCGCCTCGGGGTTCAACAACTTCGACCCGACCGTCTGGACGCAGTACTTCGGGTCGATCGAGAAGAGCGCGGCCAGCACGCCGTGGCTCTTCGCCACGGGCAACCACGACATGGAGGCCCTCTACGACGACAACAGGGCTCCGGGCGGCGCGACGCACGGCTACGCGGGCCACGCCGCGCGGCTGGACCTGCCGAAGACCGGCCCCAGCCCGTGCCCGTCGGTGTACTCGGTGGTCTACGGCAACGTCGCGATCCTGTCGCTGGACGCCAACGACCTGTCGCAGGAGATCCCGACCAACGCGGGCTACAGCGGCGGCAAGCAGCTGGCCTGGGTGACCGAGCGGCTCGGGGAGCTGCGCGCCGACCCGCGCGTCGACTTCATCGTGGCGTTCTTCCACCACTGCGCCTTCGCGACGTCGAGCTCGCACGCCTCCGACGGCGGGGTGCGGGCCGCGCTCGCGCCGCTGTTCGACAAGTACTCCGTGGACCTGGTCGTGCAGGGCCACAACCACCAGTACGAGCGCACCAACCCGATCAAGGGCGGCACGTCCGGGGCGCAGAAGCCGGACGGCTCCACGATCGACCCGACGAAGGACGGCACCACCTACATCTGCTGCGGCTCGGCGGGACGGCCGCGCTACGCCTGGCAGCCCGGGGTGGGCGACCGGTACCGGGGCGGCCCGAACCCGGACACCGGCACCGTCGTCACCAGCTACATCGCCAGCACCGGCGGCGTGAAGGTGCCGGAGAAGGTGGACTGGTCGCAGACGCGCTACCTCGACTACGCGTTCCTGACGGTCGACGTGGTCCCGGCTCGGCCCGGCGGGACGTCGACGATGACGGTGCGGGCGATCAGCGACCTCGGCGGTGAGATCGACAAGGTGACGATCACGCGCGCGGTGGCCGGGCACCACGACGAGCACGCGCGGCCGACGGCCTGGCGGCAGAGCACCAGCGGCCTCTCGGTGCCGGCCGGGGTGTGATCTCGTCGATCTTGTTTGGACGATCGCCGAAACGACCCGCGGATGTCCGGAAGATCCCCTTAGCGTTGTCGTCGCTCGGCCGGGGGCCGGGTGACGACGACAGTGGGGGAGTCTGACGATGTTCTCGGGTAATCGTGCGGGTGCGGCTGCGGTCGCCGCGACGGTGGCGCTGGGCGGCGCCCTGCTGGGCGCGGCACCGGCACAGGCGGCCACGGCGTCGTTCAACTGCGCGGACAAGGCGATCTGCATCTTCGACAACGCGGACGGCAGCGACGCGGGGTTCGAGGTGGCGTTCATGTGGGCCGGTGGGTTCCTGCTGACCCCGAAGGGCTGGAACGACCGGGCGTCCGCGTTCGCGAACAACACCGACTACACCAAGTGGATGTACTCCCGCAGCGATGACGACACCTGCTGGATCCTGCGCGCCACCATCGCGCCGCGCAGCAGCGGACCGCTGGCGCCCGAAGCCGACAACAACGTCGACATGGTGGCGAACCAGGAGTACACGACGGTCTGCGCATAGTCCTGCAACGCGCGAGCCTGCCGCGCCGGGCGAGTGATCAACGCCCACCGGTTCCGGTTGGATCATGAGCCAGTGCGCGCTCGACCACCGGCACGAAGATCAACGCCCACTGGGTCATGGTCAACACCGAACCAGTGGGCGTTGATCACCCCAGCCGCACCTCAGCGCCCCACGCCGGGCCCACCTGTGCGCCTCGGCGAGCATGATCCGCGCGAGCCGCACCGCAGCGTCGTCGACAGGGCCGTGGCGTGCGGCTCGCGCGCCCCGGGGTGGTTGTGGTGCCCTCCCGCCGACCTGGCGGCAGCCCGATCATGCGCCCGCCAGGCCATGACGGACTTCCTGCAACCCGGAGTCGCCCCCGTGCCGCGGAACCGGCGGCGTGGGTCGTCCGGAGTCGCCCTTGCTCGGTCACTCCTGCTGAGCAGCCCGCTTCCGCCGCTTGCCCTCGTGCATGGCGACCACCCGGGCGATGGGGATCGCGTGCCCCTCGGCCAGCAGGTCGGCCGGTAGCTCCTGCGGCGCGGGCATCCGCTCGTGCCACGGGTCGCCGCCCGCCAGCAGCGCCGGGGCGGTGCGGATCGTGAAGTCGGCGGGCTTGATCGCCTCGAGCTCGGCCCAGTCGACCGGGAACGACACCGGAACGCCCGGCCGGATCCGCGGGCTGTAGGCCGCCACCACCGTGGCGCCGCCGGCGCGCGTGGAGTCCAGGAAGACCTTGCCCTCGCGGTCCTCGCGGATGTACGCGGTGGTGGCGACGTCCGGGTCGAGCCGCTCGGCGCGCGCCGCCAGCGCACGGGTGGCGGCCGCGGCGTCCTCGATCCCGACGCCCGCGGCGAGCGGGACGTAGATGTGGATGCCCTTGGCGCCACTCGTCTTGACGGCGCCGGCGAGCCCGCTGTCGGAGAGCGCCTGCTCGACGAGCCGGGCGGCGCGCACGACGTGCGGGAACGCGTCGCCCTCCGGCGGGTCGAGGTCGAGCACCAGGTGCGTCATGCGCGCCTGCTCGCCCTGGACGAGCGTGGGGTGGAACTCCACGCAGCGCTGGTTGCCCAGCCACAGCAGCGTCCGGCGGTCCTCGCACAGCGGGTAGGACACCTCGCGGTGCGACGCCTCCGCCCACACGCCGACCGTCGCGATCCAGTCGGGCGCGTACTTGGGCAGGTTCTTCTGCATGAAGGGTGGCTGGCCGGGGCGCACGCGCATCACCGAGAGCGGGCGCCCGGCCAGGCCGGGGAGGATGCGATCCCGCACCGCGTCGAGGTAGTCCACCAGGTCGCGCTTGGTGGCCTCCGCGTCGTCGTACAGCGGCTGGTCGAGGTTGGTCAGCGCGACGCCCTCGCGCGTCTCGTCGGGCTCCTTCTTCGCCATCGCCGCTCCTCCGCCGGTGTCAGCTGACGCCGACGAGGTCCACCACGAAGATCAGCGTCTCGCCCGGCTTGATCGCGCCGCCCGCGCCGCGGTTGCCGTAGCCCAGGTGCGGCGGGATGGTGAGCTTGCGCCGGCCACCGATCTTCATGCCCGCGACGCCCTGGTCCCAGCCTGCGATGACCTGACCGGCGCCGAGGCCGAAGCGGAACGTGGAACCGCGGTTCCACGAGGCGTCGAACTCCTCACCTGTCGAGTACGAGACGCCGACGTAGTGCACCTCGACGGTGTTGCCGGCTGCTGCCTCCGCTCCGTCGCCGGTCTGGATGTCCTCGATGACGAGGTCGGCGGGCGGGGTGCCCTCCGGGTAGTCGATCTGGGGCTTCTCGAGTGCCACGACGTTCTCCAGGTTGGTGAGTCCGGTTGCTGCGGAGCCCAACCCTGCCAGAACGCCCCGGGCGGCTACGGCTCGGCGTCGGCGTACTCGCCGCACGGGCCGCCGCCCACGGCCACCGGGAGGGTGCATGTCCGGCGGTCGGGCCGCACCAGCGGGTTGTAGAACTCGGCGATCTCGGTGCTCGCCTCCGGCACGTAGTGGAAGATCAGCGCGCGGCGGAAGCGGTCGATGCTGGAGTTGGGCCGCGACCCGTGCACCACGCTGCCGTGGAAGAAGAGCACGTCGCCCGCTGCCATCCGCGTCTGCACGGTCTGCATCCCGGCCGGGACGGGTACCTCGACGGAGGTGAACGACTCGGCCAGGTCCGCGGGCTCGGGGCAGGCCAACTCGACGCGGTGCGAGCCCGGGACGACGGCGAGGCCACCGTTCTCGGCGTCGACGTCGTCGATCGCGATCCAGGCCGCCAGGCAGGTCTCGGGATGGGCGCGCAGGAACGTGTTGTCCTGGTGCAGCGCCTGCCCGCGAGCGCCCGGTGGCTTGAAGTAGAACATCGACTGGGCGCCGAGCGCGGGTCCGATCAGCGTCGTGACGACATCGAGGATCCGGCCGTCCAGCATCAGGTCCATGGCCAGGCGGCCCGCCTCGACGTCGGTGCGGCGGTGCGGGTGGACGAACCGCGGGTAGCGGGCCAGCGGGTCGCCGTCGGGCACCCCGTCGTCGACCGCCAGCGAGTGGTCGGCGGCGACGAGGCTCATGTAGGCGGCCCGGAGCCGCTCCACCTCGGACCGGTCGAGTACGCCGGGCACCTGGACGACCCCGTCGCGCTCGTACACCTCTGCGACTGTGCTGCTCATGGTTCCCAGCATCGGCCGATGAGCTGGGCAAGGGGATAGCGTATTGCGCTGTGAACCTTCGAGATCCTGCTGCGAGCCGGGCGGAGTCCTTCACCCCGACGGTGCGTCGGCTGCTCGCGGGCGAGTTCGACGAGGGGTCGGGCTACGCGACGTACCGCAGCCGCGGCACCACCGACTGGCTGCTGTTCCACACCATCGCCGGTCGGGGACGGCTGGGCCCCGGCGTGTTCGTGGAGCCGCGGGAGACCGCGCTGATCCGCCCCGGCACGCCCCACGACTACGGCGTGGAGCCGGCGATGCAGCGCTGGCACTTCCTCTACGCGCATTTCCACCCGCGACCGGACTGGCTGCCGCTGCTCGACTGGCCGGAGGTCGCCCCCGGGCTGCTCGTGCTCCGGGCCGGCGCGGACGGTGCCGAGCGGATCCGCGGCAGCCTCGCCGCGTGCGTCCGGCACCAGGACAGCGTGCTGCCGCAGGGCGAGCAGCTGGGCATGAACGCGCTGGAGGCCGCGCTGCTGTGGTGCGACACCCAGAACCCCGCGGCGGCCCGGATCGACGACCGGCTGCTGCGCGCCATCGAGCACGTCGACCGCCACCTGCGCGCCGACCTGTCCGTCGCGGTGCTGGCCGGGGTGAGCAACCTGTCGGTCTCCCGCTTCGCCCACGTGTTCCGCAGCCAGCTCGGCACCACACCGCAGCAGTTCGTCGAGCGCCGCCGCCTCGACACCGCGTGCCGGCTGCTCGAGCTCACCAGCCGGCCGGTCGCCTCGGTGGCCGCGGAGGCCGGTTTTCCCAACCCGCTCTACTTCTCGACCCGCTTCCGACAGCACACCGGCCACAGCCCCGCGCAGTACCGACGGCGGTTGGGAGCCCCGCCGCCGCCGTGACGGTGGCGGCCAGCGGAGATCCGTGTCGATGCTTACGATGCCGGGGTGACGACCATGCCCGCCCGGTGCCGCCGCGCGCCCGCCGCCGAGCCGGCGGCGTGAGCTCCGGTTCGGAGTACGAGCCCGATCCGCGTCGCTGGCGAGCGCTGTGGGTGACGCTCGTGGCGGGCTTCATGAGCCTGCTCGACGTCAGCATCGTCTCGGTGGCGCTGCCGTCCATCCAGCACGGGCTGGGCACCACCCCGTCCGACGTCCAGTGGGTGATCTCGGGCTACGCGCTGACGTTCGGGTTGGCGCTGGTGCCGGCCGGGCGGCTCGGTGACGCCCTGGGCAGGCGCCGGATGTTCCTGATCGCGCTCGGGGCGTTCGTGCTGTTCAGCGCGCTGGCCGGGGCGGCGCCGACCACCGCGACGCTGATCGCCGCGCGGCTGGCGCAGGGCCTCGCGGCCGGAGCACTGGCGCCGCAGAACTCGGGGCTGATCCAGCAGCTGTTCCGCGGCGCCGAGCGCGGTCGCGCGTTCGGCCTGTTCGGGGCGACCGTTGGCATCTCCACGGCCGTCGGGCCGGTGGTCGGCGGGCTGATACTGACGCTCGCCGGAGAGGGCGACGGCTGGCGCTGGATCTTCTACATCAACGTGCCGATCGGCGTGCTCGCGCTGGTGCTGGCGGCGCGGCTGCTCCCGAAGGGCGGTTCCGGGCGCCGCGAGCACATCGATCTCGTCGGGGTCGGGTTGCTCGGCGGCACGGTGCTCGCGGTGCTGCTGCCACTGGTGCAGGCCGAGTCGGGTGGGATCGCCCGGCTGTGGTGGCTGTTCCCGGTCGCGGTGGTGCTGGGCTGGTTGTTCGTCCGCTGGGAGCAGCGCGTGATCGCGCGCGAACGGCAGCCACTGCTGGACATCCGGCTGCTCACCGAGATCCCCGGCTACGCGTCGGGCGCCGGGCTGGGATCGGTGTACTTCATCGGGTTCAGCGGCATCTGGCTCGTCTTCGCTCTCTTCTTCCAGGCCGGACTGGGCTACACACCCCTGCAGTCGGGTCTCGCCGTCACCCCGTTCGCGCTCGGGTCGGCGGTGTCGGCCGTGGTGGGCGGGCGGCTGGTCGAGCGCTGGGGCCGCGCGCTCACCGTCGCGGGGCTCGGACTCGTGGTGGCCGGGCTGGCGGCCACCGCCGTGGTGCTGTGGCTGGCGTCCCCCGGCGTCGCGGGCTGGGCGGTGTCGGCGCCGCTGCTGCTCGCCGGGATCGGCGGCGGCTGGGTGATCTCGCCCAACACCACGATGACGCTGCGCCGGGTGCCGGTGCAGATGGCGGGCTCCGCGGGTGGGGCGCTGCAGACCGGGCAGCGCATCGGCGCGGCCATCGGCGGTGCCGCGCTCGCCGGGCTCTTCTACGCGGTGCTCGCGGGCAGCGGCAACGACTACCCGCTGGCCGTGTCGCTCACGATCGGCACCGCCGCGGGGTCCGTCGCGGTGGCGCTGGGGATCGGGATCTGGGAGTGGCGGGCGGGCCGGCCGAGCACGGCGGGCGCCCCGGACGCCGTCCTGACCCCGCTCGACTAGCTCGCACACATCGCAGCATCCCCGCACACACCGTGCACGGTGTGTGCGGCGACGCGGAGGTGTGTGCGAGCCGCTCAGCTCACGCCCAGCGACTCCTTGAGGAACTGCACCTGCAGCAGCAGGAGGTTCTCCGCCACCTCCTCCTGCGGCGTCATGTGGGTGACGCCCGAGAGCGGCAGCACGCTGTGCGGGCGGCCCGCGGCCAGCAACGCCGAGGACAGCCGCAGCGTGTGGGCGGCCACCACGTTGTCGTCGGCGAGGCCGTGGATCAGCAGCAGCGGACGCGTCAGCTTCGCGGCGTCACCGAGCAGCGACGAGCGGGCGTAGGCATCGGGGAACTGCTCGGGGTGGCCGAGGTAGCGCTCGGTGTAGTGCGTGTCGTAGAGCGCCCAGTCGGTGACGGGGGCACCCGCGACGGCGGCGTGGAAGACGTCGGGACGGCGCAGCACGGCCAGTGCGGCGAGGTAACCGCCGAACGACCAGCCGATGATGCCGACGCGGGTCAGGTCGAGATCGGGATGCGTCGCCGCGACGGCGTGCAGCGCGTCCACCTGGTCCTGCAGGACGGGGGAGGCGAGGTCGCCGAAGACCGCCCGTTCCACGGCCGGGCCGCGGCCGGGCGTGCCGCGCCCGTCGACGACGACGACGGCGAAGCCCTGCTCGGCGAACCACTGGCTGGTCGCGTGCGCCCCGCGGGCGGCGACCACGCGCTGGACGTGCGGGCCGCTGTAGGGGTCCATGAGCACCGGGAGCTTCGTGCCGGGCCGGTGCCAGGACGGCAGCAGTACCGCGGTCGGTGACTCGCGCTCACCCGCGACGGTCAACGTGATCCGCGGCGTCAGGTCCGGCGACTCGGCGAGCGACGCGATCGGGTGCTCGCCGCCCGCGTGCCGCACGACCGTGGTGGCGCCGTCGGACTCCAGGTCGACGCTGGTCAGCACGAGCGTGCCGGCGCTGCGGCGCCCGTTGTGGACGCCGTGGGGCGGGCTCAACAGGGTGAGGCCGTCCGGGCTCCACGACCAGAGCCCGGTGGAGGCGGCCTCCTCGCTCGCGCGGAGCAGCACCGTCTCGTCCTCGACCTCCACGACGCCGCGGACCTGCAGCGACGGCGGTGTCACGGCCACCCCGTCGATCAGGAGGCGGCGCGCGTCGTCGAGGTCGGCGACGGTGACGAGCGCGCCCGACGCGGTGTGCGCGGGAACGCCGGGCACGATGTCGACCCACACCGGGTCGGTCTGCTCGTGGCGCAGCGAGGTCGCCCCGGTGGCCGGGTCGACGGCCAGCACGCGCAGCGCCCGCTGGTCGCGGGGCTGCACCACCAGCAGCAGCTCGTGGGCATCCCAGACGACGGTGGCGAGGTACTCGTCGACCGCGGTGTCCCGGGCGACGGGCGTCCGGCCGCCGTCGAGCGTGATGATCTCGCAGGTCACGACCGCGTTCGGGGTGCCGGCCGCCGGGTAGGAGATCACGGTCGGGGTGCGGTCCGGGTTGGCCGGGTCGGCGATGTGCCAGCGCTGCACCGGCGCGTCGTCGACCCGGGCGACGAGCAGGGCGGTGCCGTCGGGCGACCACCAGTAGCCGCGCATCCGGTCCATCTCCTCGGCCGCGACGAAGTCCGCCAGCCCGAAGGTGACCTGCTCCCCGTCCGGGGCGGCGAGCACGGCCGTCGTGCCCGTCTCCAGGTCGTGGACGTGCAGCGCGCCGCCGCTGACGAAGGCGACGCGCCGTCCGGTGGGATCGGGCCGGGGGTCGATGACCCCACCCGGTGTCGTGATGGCCCGCGGCGCAGCCGCACCCACCAGATCGGCGACGTAGAGCTGCCCGGACAGCGCGAACGCCGCGACCTCGGCGACGGCGTCCACGGCGTAACCGACCACCCCGCCTGCCTTCTCCCGGCTGCGTTCCCGGCGGGCCCGCTCCTCGGGCGGCAGGTCCTCGGTCGCGGCGCCGTCGAGCAGGTGCGGGTCGGCGACCAGCCGTTCCGTGCCGGTGGCGACGTCGAGCGACCACAGGCAGTTCACCGCGTCGGTGCCGCCGCGGCTGCGCAGGAACACCACCCGCGTGCCGTCGGGGGAGAGGGTGAAGCCGCGCGGGGCGCCCAGGGTGAAACGACGGGTGCGGGCCTGCCGGCGCGGGAAGCTGTCGGTCACGGTCGCCCAGTCTGCCCCGTCGGTTCTGCGTAGTGTCACGGACGCCCGCCCCGACGCCGTCGCACTACCGTCCGATCCATGATCCGTAGGGCACTCCTGGCAGCGATCGGGACCGCCTGCCTCGCCGCGTGCGCCGCACCGGCAGCCGCCCCGCAGCTCGCGCCCGGCCCGACCCGGTCGGGGCCGGCATTCGAGCAGGCACTGAGCCGGGTCGACGGGCCGTTCGAGGGCTACCTGGACTTCGTGGACACCGCTCGGCTGGCAGCAGGGCCGGAGCTGCCGGGACTCGGCGGGCGGGCCGGCGGTCAGCTGGACGCCTACCGGGCGCCGCTCGCGGCCCAGCTGAAGATCGACCTGGACGCGGCGGGCAGCGTCCTCACGGCGGGGCGTCCGCCCCGCGCGATCACCCTCGTCTCCGGTGGTCAGGACGCTGCGGAGATCCGGACCGCCGCCACCGCAGCGGGCTGGACGGGTGGTGACACGCTCGGCCGGCAGCTCTCGCTCGCGGAACCGCTCACGCTGCAGGCCGGCACGGTCCGCCCGATCGGCAGCGACGTCGTGGTCGGCGCGCCGGACGCGGCGGTCGCTCTCGTCGACGGCGCGGGTCCGGACCTGCAGGACGATCCGGTGGTCGGCCCCCTCGCCCGCTGCCTCGGCGACGTGCTGACGGCGACCCTGGTCACGGGGGCGGGCGGCACCGGGGCGGGCGGCACCGGTATCCGGGCGACCGGCGTCGGGCTGCGTCGCGCCGGTACCGATCCGGCGCGGGCCGACAGCGTCCTGTGCGTGGCGGCCGGCGCGACGGCCCCTGACGTTGCGGCGGCGGTCACCGAGGCGGTGCGCTCGGGCAAGCCCCGGACCGGGAGCGAGCCCTACTCCGCCTACCTGACGGATCCGCAGGTCGAACAGCTCGACGGCGGGATCGTGCGGCTGATCGCCCGCACCCCGCCCGGCGCGCCCGTCACATTCCTGATCAGCGCGTTGCAGCGCCGGGAGCTGCCCGGGCTGGCGGGGTGACGCCGTAGTGCCCGCCCGGGCGTGGTCGACTTGACGCCATGAAGCGCTCCCTCCTCGCCGCTGCCGTCGCGGTCGCCGCCGCCGCGGTGCTCGCCGCATGCGGCAGTCCTGCGGCACCATCGCCCGCCGCTGCGGCCCCCACCGCGGCCGCCACCTCGTCGGCTGCCGCTCCCGCCACCGCGCCCGCCCAGCCGGCGCCCGCCGGGGTACCGGCACTGACCGGCACCCCCACCGACCTGACCAAGCCCACCCAGGCGCAGGCCGGCACCGGCACGCCGCCCGCCGGCCTCGTCATGCAGGACGTCGTGGTCGGCACCGGACCCGCCGCAGCGCCCACCAACACCGTCGACGTCCGCTACACCGGCACGCTCTACACCGACGGCTCGGTGTTCGACAGCTCGTGGAGCCGCGGCAGCGACCCCATCTCGTTCCCGCTCAACCGGGTGGTCAAGGGGTTCTCACAGGGCATCGCCGGCATGCAGGCCGGCGGCAGGCGGGTGCTGGTGATCCCGCCGGCGCTCGGCTACGGCGACCAGACCAACGGCCCGATCCCCGGTGGCTCGACGCTGGTCTTCGTCGTGGACCTCGTGAAGATCAGCTGAAATTCTCGCGAGTGCGTGTCGATCTGTCGCGGTCCGGTTCGTCGGTGGGTATCCGAACCGAGGAGGAACCATGCAGTACCTGATGCTGATCTGCGGTGACGTCGAGATCCCCGCCGACGTGGACATGCCGGGCATGACCCAGGCGTGGGTCGACGAGATGACGGCGCGCGGGGTCCGGATCACCGGCGACCGTCTTCGTCCTGTCGCCGACACCACCACCGTGCGGGTGCGCGGCGGCGAGGTCCTGCTCACCGACGGGCCGTTCGCCGAGGGCACCGAGCAGATCGGCGGGTTCGACCTGCTCGAGTGCGCCGATCTCGACGAGGCGATCGAGATCGCGGCCAAGCACCCGATCGCCGCCTACGCGGGCATCGAGGTGCGGCCGCTCTGGACGTGACCGTCGAGGACGCCGTCGCGCAGGCATTCCGCGACGAGTGGGGCCAGGTCGTCGCCACCCTGATCGGGCTGACGGGGGACTGGGAGCTCGCCGAGGAGTGCACCCAGGACGCGTTCGCGCTCGCGCTGCAGCACTGGGGGCGTGACGGCGTCCCGCGCAGCCCCGGTGCCTGGCTGACGGTCACGGCGCGCAACCGCGCCCGGGACCGACAGCGGCGCATGGCCGTGGAGTCCCGGAAGCTCGCAGAATCCCAGGAGCTGGGTGAGGTGACCGTGCAACCCGCCGACGACCCCTACTCCGACCGGGATCCCAGCGGCGTGCCCGACGACCGGCTCCGGCTGATCTTCACGTGCTGCCACCCGGCGCTGGCGCTCGAGGCGCGCGTCGCGCTGACCCTGCGCACCCTCACCGGCATGACCACCGCGGAGATCGCCCGCGCGTTCCTCGTGCCGGAGCCGACGATGGCGCAGCGCCTCGTGCGCGCCAAGCGGAAGATCCGCCACGCCGCCATCCCGTACCGGGTGCCGCCCGCGCACCTGCTGCCCGAGCGCGTCGCGGGCGTGCTGGCGGTGCTCTACCTGCTGTTCCGCGAGGGCTACGCGGCCAGCGCCGGTGCCGATCTGCTGCGCCGCGACCTCACGGCCGAGGCCATCCGGCTGGCCCGCGCGCTCGCCGGCCTGATGCCCGACGAGCCGGAGGCGCAGGGCCTGCTCGCCCTGATGCTGCTGCAGGACGCCCGCGGCGCGGCCCGGCTCGACGCCGCGGGTGACCTCGTCACGCTGGAGGAGCAGGACCGGGGCCGATGGGACCGGGACGCGATCGCCGAGGGCGTCCGGCTGCTCGACGGCGCGCTGCGGCGGGAACGGGCAGGCGCCTACCAGCTGCAGGCGGCGATCGCGGCCTGCCACGACCTGGCGCCTGCGGCCGCCGACACCGACTGGCCCGAGATCGTGCGGCTCTACGGGGAGCTCGCGCGGCTGGTGCCGTCGCCGGTGGTGGAGCTGAACCGGGCGATCGCCGTCGCGATGGCCGAAGGTCCCGCCGCCGGGTTGGTGCGGGTGGACGCGGTTGCGGCGCAGTTGCCGGGCCATCACCTGGTGCCGGCGACCCGCGCCGACCTGCTGCGCAGGCTCGGCCGCGATGCCGAGTCGGCGGCGGCGTACCGGGAGGCGCTGACCCTCGCGCCGACCGACGCCGAGCGCCGCTACCTGCAGCGCCGCCTCACCACGGTGGAGCCGTCGAGAACGACGTTGCCATGATCGAAAGGGCCTGTTGATCATGGCAACGTCGTTCTCGACGGAACTCGTGGCGCCCCCGGTGTCGATTTAGTGGCGTGCCGCACGTCGGTGGGTGACTGCCCGCTCGACGAACGAGGAGCTCGACATGACCGACACCGCGCGCCGATGGGTGCTGGGGCTGGCCACCGCAGCATCCCTGATGACGGCGCTGGACACGCTCGTCGTCTCCACCGCGCTCACCACCATCCAGCGCGACCTCGGGGCCACCGCCGAGCAGCTCGAATGGACGATCAACGCGTTCAACCTGGTCATGGCGGTGCTGCTGATGCCGGCCGCGGCGCTGGGCGACCGGTTCGGGCGCAGCCGGATGTTCGCGATCGGGGTCGCGCTGTTCACCGTCGCGTCGGTCGCCTGCGCGCTGGCGCCGAACGTGGTGGTGCTCGTGGCCGCGCGGGCCGCCCAGGGTGCGGGCGCCGCGCTGGTCACGGCGCTGGCGATGACGCTGGTCGGTGCCGCGTACCCGGCCGACCGGCGAGGCGCCGCGCTGGGGATCCTGCAGGGCGGGTCCGGGCTCGCGGTGCTCGCCGGACCGGGTCTGGGCGGTGTCATCACGACAACGGTCGGCTGGGAGTTCATCTTCTGGCTCAACGTCCCGATCGGGCTCGCCGTGGTCCTGCTCGTGATCGGCAAGGTCGACGAGAGCCGCGGCGCCGACACGGCACTCGACATCCGCGGCCTGCTGCTGGTCACCGCCGCCGCCGTCGGCCTCGTCTGGGCGCTCGCCCGGGGCAACGCCACAGGCTGGACGAGCGCAGAGGTCCTGACCGCCTTCGTGGCAGGCGGTCTGCTCACGATCGCGTTCGTGGCATGGGAGCGCCGCGCCGCCGCGCCGATGCTGCCGCTGCGGCTGTTCCGCAGCCGCGGGTTCGTCGCCGCCAACCTGGCGACGGTCGGGTTGGTCGTCTCGATCTTCGGCGGGGTGTTCTTCTTCTCCCAGCTGCTGCAGAACGCGCTGGGGTTCACCCCGCTGCAGGCGGGTCTCGGCCTGATGCCGTGGACGTCGGCGCTGATCGTGATCGGTCCGTTCGCCGGTCGCCTGGCCGATCGCGTCGGCAACCGGCCGCTGATGGTCGGCGGCCTGCTGCTCTCCGCAGGCGGCTCGCCTGGGTCGCGCTCGTCGTGCATTCCGGACTGACCTACAGCGCTCTCGTCGCGCCGTTCCTGCTGGCCAGCATCGGTGCCTCGCTGGCCATGCCGCCCACCGCGAACGCCGTGCTGGGCGCGGTGGAGCCGGCGGAGGTCGGCAAGGCTTCGGGCGTGAACGCGATGGTCCGGGAGCTCGGCGGCGTGCTCGGACTGGCCGTGCTGGTGGCCGTGTTCGCCGGTTCCGGGAGCTACGCGTCGCCCGCGGCGTTCGTCGGCGGCTTCGCACCCGCGATCGGGCTGGCCGCCGCGGCGCTGGTCGCCGGTGCGGTCGCGGCCGCGTTCGTGCCCGGCCGTCCCACCCCTCGGACGGATGGTGCTTTCGCGGTTGCGGAAGCGGCGGTGGTGGGCAGAACCTGATCTCCATGAGTGGGGAGTCGAGGCCCGCAGAGCCGATGACCGGACGGGCGGAGATCGCGGCACGGCTGGACCGGTTGCCGGTGACCCGGCTGCACCGGTTCTTCATCGCCGTGGTCGGTGTCGCCACGTTCTTCGACCTCTACGACCTCTTCCTCGCGAGCACGGTCAGCACGGTGCTCACGAAGGAGTTCCACGTCGGCCCCGACGAGCTGAAGCTCGTGCTCGCGTCGGCGTTCCTGGGCGCGTTCGTCGGGGCCGTGACGCTGGGCAGGCTCGCCGACCGGATCGGGCGGCGCCGCGCCTTCTTGCTGACGCTGAGCCTGTACTCGGTGTTCACGCTGCTCGGCGCGTTCAGCACGGACGTCTGGATGCTCGTGATCTGCCGGTTCATCGCGGGGATCGGGATCGGGGCCGAGCTACCGCTGGCCGATGCCTACCTGTCGGACCTGCTGCCGGCGCGCTCGCGCGGGCGCGCGATCGCCTGGGCGTACACCGTCGGCTTCTGCGGCGTGCCCGCCGCGGGCTTCCTCGCGCGCGGGCTCGTGGGCACCGCGCCACTCGGGTTCGACGGCTGGCGGTGGCTGTTCGTGATCGGCGCGCTCGGTGCGGCGATCGTGTGGCTGCTGCGGATCGGGTTGCCGGAGTCGCCGCGCTGGCTGGCGGCGCGGGGCCGGATCGAGGAAGCCGACGCCGTGGTGCGGCGGCTGGAGGCCGCGGCGCCCGGTCCGCTCGCCGAGCCCGTGGCAGCACCGCCGGAGCCCGGGCCGGGGCGGGCGTCGGCGCTGCTGCGACCGCCGTGGCGCCGGCGGGCCGTCATGCTCTACGTCTTCCAGGCGATGCAGGCCTTCGGCTACTACGGCTTCGGTTCGCTGGTGCCGATCGTGCTGGCCGCCAAGGGGTTCGGGCTCGTCACCTCGCTGACGTTCGCCGCGCTGACCTTCCTGGGCTACCCGATCGGCTCCGCGCTCTCGATCCCGATCATCGAGCGGTTCGAGCGCAAGTGGCTGATCATCGGCAGTGCCGTCGGCATGGCGGTGTTCGGGCTGGGCTTCGGCTTCGCCACGTCCGACGTGCTGATCGCGGTGCTCGGCTTCTGCTACACGGCCACGAGCAACGTCTTCTCCAACGCCTTCCACACCTACCAGGGCGAGCTGTTCCCGACCTCGCTGCGTGCGACGGCCGCGGGCTCGGCCTACTCGCTGTCGCGGCTGGCCACCGCCGCGATGCCGTTCGTGCTCATCCCGGTGCTCGACGGTGCCGGTGCCGGGGCCATGTTCGCGGTGGTCGCTGCCGCGATGGCGGTGCTCGTGGTGGACGTCGCTGTGCTCGGTCCGCGCACCACCGGCCGCTCGCTCGAGTCGATCGCAACATCGGCGGGCGCCGAAGCGGTGCGCTGAGATCCTGCTGCCGCTCGGACGGCTGTGGCGAAGGCGGCGACGGCCGGGTGCGTCGCGGCGCCCCGGCGGTAGGCCGCCAGCGTCGCGCGCCGCATGGGCAGTGCCGTGAAGGTGACGTCCGGGTGCGGGCCCGCGATGCCCAGTTCGGGCACGAGTGCCACCCCGCGGCCGATCCCGACGAGCGCGAGCGCGGTGCCGAAGTCGTCCACCTCGTCGCGGACGCGGGGGGTGAACCCGGCGAGCTGGCAGGCCCGCAGCGTCATCGCCCCGCAGCGCGTGGTGGGCGGCGCCACCACCCAGTGCACGTCGCGCCAGCGGCCGATCGGGTCACCCTCGGGCGCCGGCCAGTGCCGCGGTGCCGCCAGGTGCATCGCCTCGTCGAAGAGGTGCTCGGTGTCCACCCCGGGTTCGGCCTGGTCGGGCACGAAGTCGTAGGACAGCACGAGCGCGACGTCGAGCCCGCCGCCGCGCAGCGCCTCCGCGACGTCGGCGGGGTCGATCTCGCGCACCGACGCGTCGAGGCGCGGGTGCCGGCGCGCCAGCGTGGTGAGCGCGGCCGGCACGATCGCCCGCGCGGCCGTCGGGAACGTGCCGATCCGCAGCGTGCCGGCCAGGCCGTCGCGGGTGGCGGCGAGATCGGCATCGGCCTGCTCGAGCCGTTCGAGCACGACCTCGGTGTGGGCCACCAGCGCGAGCGCGGCCGGTGTCAGTGCCACCCGGCGGCCGGTTCGCACCAGCAGGGCGACCCCGGCCTCCCGCTCCAGCGCAGCGAGCTGCTGCGACACGGCCGACGGGGTGAACGCGAGCGCGTCGGCGACCGCCGCGATCGTTCCGCGGAGCGAGAGCTCCCGCAGCAGGCGCAACCGGCGGACGTCGAGCATCAGTTGAGCTTACGTCCCACGGTAGGAACGTGAACTGGACCTGTTGCTCCGCAGGCAGGACGCTCGGTCCATGCCCCTCGACGGACTGCTGGTCCCGCTGGTCACCCCGTTCAGCACGACCGGAGCGGTCGATCACGACGCGCTGGGGCGGCTGGCTGTCGACGCCCTCGGCAGCGGAGCCGACGGCCTGGTCGTTCTCGGCACGACCGCCGAGGCGGCGGTGCTCGACGACGGTGAGCGCCGCGCGGTGCTGCGGACCTGCCTGGGGGCGGCGGGCGGGGCTCCCGTCGTGGTCGGCGCAGGTGGCAACGACACCCGGCGCAGCGTCCTGGAACTGCGCGGGCTCGCGCAGTGGCCGGAGATCCACGCGGCGCTGGTGGCGGTGCCGCCGTTCACGCGGCCCTCGGCGGCGGGCGTGGTGGCGCACTTCGCGGCGCTCGCGACGGCCGGGGTGCCGCTCGTCGTCTACAACGTGCCGGCCCGCACCGGCCGCGAGCTGGGGGAGGACACGATCCGGGAGCTGGCCGCGATCCCGGGCGTGATCGGGATGAAGCACGCCGTGCCCGCGGTCGACGCCACGACCGTCGCGCTGCTGGCCGACCCGCCGCCGGGGTTCACGGTCCTCGCCGGCGATGACGTCGTGGCCGCGCCGCTGCTGGCGCTCGGCGCGCAGGGCGCGATCCTCGCGTCGGCGCACGTGGCGACCGCCCGGTTCGCCGCCATGGTGGCCGCGTGGCGCCGCGGCGACGCGACGACCGGGCGGGAGCTGGCCGCGCCGCTCGCGGGGCTCGCCGCCGCGCTGTTCGCGGAGCCGAACCCGAGCGTGATCAAGGGCGTGCTGCACGCCATGGGCCGGATCCCGACCCCGGACGTCCGGCTCCCGCTGCTCCCGGCGGCCGCCGCCACGGTCACGCGCGCCCTCCAGGCCGTCGAGAACGACGTTGCCATGATCCAAAAGGCACTTTGATCATGGCAACGTCGTTCTCGACGGTCAGGCGTCCGGGGCCGCCGTAGCGTGGACGGGGTGCTGGTGAGTGATGCGCGCAAGGTCGCGGGGGACTGGGTGGCGCGGCACGGTTCGGCCGTGCCGGGCTTCCGTGGCGCGTTCCTGACCGGCTCGGCCACCGTCCTGCCGCCCGAGGCCGCGCTGCCGCCGACGTCGGACGTCGACGTGCAGGTGGTGATCGAGGGGCCGCTGCCGCCGAAGCCCGGAAAGTTCCTGCACCGGGGGGTGCTGCTCGAGGTCAGCCACCTGCCGCTGGCGGAGGTGGCCGATGCCGTGACGGTGCTGCGGTCGCCGCACCTCGCGCCGAGCTTCGCCACCGACCAGGTACTCGCCGATCCCACCGGGCACCTGGGCCGGCTGCGTGCGGTGGTAGCGCCGTCGTTCGCGGCCACGGCAGGGGAGCGCGTGGCCACCGTTCTCACCATGATCGAGGCCCGGTGGGGTGCCATCGAGTGGAGCGCACCGTGGCCGGACCTGGTGACGGCCTGGATGTTCCCGGCCAGCCTGCCGGCCGTCGCGATGCAGGTGGCGGCACTGCGCACGCCCACCGTGCGTCGACGCTACGTGGCCGCGCGCGACGTGCTGCGCGAGCACGGGCTGCCCTACGCGCCCCTGCTCGACCTGCTCGGGTTTGCCGACGTCACCGCCGCGACCGTTCGGAAGCACCTCGAGCGGCTCGCCGCGATGTTCGACGCCACGGCAGCCGTCTCGCGGACGCCGTTCCCGTTCTCGGCCGACATCACCCCCGCCGCCCGGCCGGTCGCGATCGACGGCAGCCGGGAGCTGATCGACGGCGGCGACCATCGCGAGGCGGTGTTCTGGATCGTCGCGACAGCGTCACGCTGCGCGCAGATCGTCGCAGTGGACGGGTCGGCGGCGCTGCGTGCGGACGTCGACGCGGCGTTCCGGGACGCCGTTGCCGACCTGGTCGGCCTGCGGACGACCGCTGACCTGCGGATCCGCCGGGACACCGGGATCGCCGCGCTGCACTGGGTGCGGGCGACGGCCGCGGCGGTGTGGGCCGAACCGATTCAGCAAACACCCTTGCATTGATATTGCGGTAGTTCCATGGGCATCGTCCACGACGCGCTGCGGCGCGATCTGCGACGCACCCGCGCGGCGCTGACCAGCAGCCCGTTCCCCGACGGGGCCCGGAGGACGGCGCTCGCGGCCCACCTGGACTGGATGATGCGGTTCCTCCACGCCCACCACGGCGGCGAGGATGCGGGCCTCTACCCGATGGTCCGCGCCGCCGATCCGAGCGCCGCGACGCTCCTCGACGCGATGGCCGCCGACCACGGGTCGATCGACCCGGCCATGGAGCACCTCACCGCGGCGACGCAGCGGTGGGGCCGCTCCGGCGGCGAGGCCGACCGGATCGCGCTGGGGGCGGCACTCGACGCGCTCGGTGACGTCCTGCTGCCCCACCTGGAGCGCGAGGAAACGCAGGCGATGCCGCTGGTGTCGGCCACACTCACGCATCGCCAGTGGCACGAGTGGGACCAGACCCACAACATCGGGCCCAAGTCGCTCCCGGTGCTCGCCGAGGAGGGTCTGTGGCGGATGGACGACCTCGACGAGCCGGGTCGCCAGGTGGTGCTGCACGAGGTGCCGCTGATCCCGCGGTTGATCGTGCTCTACGGGTTCGGGGCCCGGTACCGGCGCCACGCCGCCGAGCGCTGGGGTGCGCGATCGCCCGCGGTCAACTCGAACGGATCCTCGCCATAAGTCGGGAACCCACCGCCCTGCGCGGCCTCACCAACCCCGGGAGCGCCACTCACCGAGGCTGGGACGCTCGGCACCGAGCGTGGTGTCGTCGCCGTGGCCCGGGTAGACCCAGGTCTCATCGGGGAGCGGGTCGAACACCCTGGCCTCGAGGTCGTCCATCAGCGTGCCGAACTCCGCGGGACCCGCGGTCTTGCCGGGACCACCGGGGAACAGCGAGTCACCGGTGAAGATGTGCGGCCCGGCGGCGTCGGTGTAGACGAGCGCGATGGAGCCGGGGGTGTGCCCGCGCAGGTGCACGACCTCGAGCGCGATCTCGCCGAAGCGCACGGTGTCACCCTGCTCGACCAGCTCGTCCATCGGGATCGGCAGCTCGCCGGCGTCGAGCGGGTGGGCGATCTGGCGGGTCTGGAACATGCCCGCGACCGCGCCGAGCGCCTGCCAGTGGTCGAAGTGCCGGTGCGTGGTGATCAGGTGGCGCAGCTCCGGGCGGGCGTCGCCGGAGCCGACGAGATCGGCCAGCCGGTCGGGCTCTGCGGCGGCATCGATGAGCAGCGCCTCGTTCGTCGCCTTGCAGACGAGCAGGTAGGCGTTGTTGTCCATCGTGCCGACGGAGAGCTTGGTGATGCTCAGCGCGTCGAGGTCGCGCCGGATGGCGGCGCCGCCGGGATCGGTGTGACCTGAGTACTCGAGGACGTCCACCCGCTCAGCCTAGTAGTGCCCCACCCCTGGTGCGACGCCGCACATCCACCCCGACGTCGCACACCTGCACCCGTCGTCGCACACCGCGCAGCGTGTGCGACGACCCGCGACGGTGTGCGACGACGGCCCGTCGCCCGGGCACAGCGGTCCGATGCGACTACGGCAGGCTCTCGGTGTGCAGATCGGGGACGTCCGGGGGGAACGATCGGTCCGCTGGCGTGCCCGCACCGACCGGGGAACCGGTCGATGAACGTTGCCGAGCGCGCGCGGGGAACCGGGAGCGCGCTGGTCCGAGCGGCCCGCCACGCCCCGATGACGTGCACGCTCATCACCGTCTGCTGGCTGGCCGGTTTCCTGACGGGCTCGATCCCCGGCGGCGCGAGCGCTCGGCTGCTGCACAACGTGGGCGCCGGGCCGGAGGCGTTCGCGGCGGGGCACTGGTGGACCGCGGTCACCGGGTGCTTCTTCTGGGGGAGCCTCGGCGGACACCTGGTCACCACGGTGCTGTTCCTGGTGGCCGGGCCGGTGGCCGAGCGCCGGATCGGCACCGCGCGGTCGGTGTTGCTGCTGTTCGGCACGCAGGTCGCGGGCACGCTGCTCGCGAGCGGGCTGGTCGGCCTCGGCTCGCTGGTCGGGGGGCGTTGGGCCGGCGAGCTGGCGACGCAGGCCGCGATCGGGGCGGCACCGGGTGCGGTCGGGCTGGGGTTGGCGGTCACGAGCCGGATCTCGGCGCTGTGGCGGCGCCGGCTGCGGATCCTGCTGCTGACCACGGGCATCGTGCTGGTCGCCTACTCGGGGGCGCTCTCCGACGTCGTGCTGCTCTCGGCGGGCCTGGTCGGGCTCGTCTGCGGGCCGCTGCTGCTGGGCCGCACCGACCGCAGTCCCGGCCCGGCGTCGCGGCACGAGAGCCGCGTGCTGGTGGCGATGATCGTCGCGGCGTCCGCGGTCGGGCCGGTGGTCGCCGCTGCTGCTGGCGCGGCGATCGGGCCGCTCTCCGTGCTGCAGTACCTCGTCCTCTCCCCGCCACCGGACGCCGACGCGGTGCTGCAGATCTGCCTCTCCGGCGATGCCGACACCTGCCGCGAACTGCAGGCCCACCTGCGGCTCTCCGGGATCGGACCGGCACTCGCCTCGGCCGTGCCCGTGATCCTCCTGCTGGTCATCGCCGAGGGGCTGCGCCGCGGGCGGCGGGCGGCGTGGGTGCTGGGGGTGGCGCTCAACGCCGTGCTCGCCGTGCTCGGTGCGGGACTCGGGCTGCTGATCGCCGACACCCCCGACAGCGAGCTCGTCGTGTTCCGGGGGGTGCCCGGCGCCCAGCAGCTCCTCACGCTGCTCCTGCCGTCGCTGGTGCCGCTCTGCGTGGTGCTGCTGCTGCTGGCCGGCCGCGCGCAGTTCACCGTTCGGGCCCCGGCTGGCACGCTGCAACGCACGGCGGCGACGTCGGTCGCCGTGCTCGGGACGCTGTCGATCCTCTACGTCGTCGGGGGAACGGCGGTGGCCGACCAGTTCGACCGCCCCCCGACGGCGGCGCAGCTGCTGGCCGATCTCCCGCTGCGGTTCCTGCCGCCGGGGTACCTGGGCGAGGTGGATCCGGCGTTCCTGCCGGAGGGGCTCGTCGCGACGCTGCTGTTCGAGTGGGTCGGTGTCGCCTTCTGGATCACGGTCGCCGCCGGCCTGCTGGCCGGGTTCGTGAAGCCGCGCGTCACCGCGGCCGCCGCCGACGCGGCCAGGGCGCGGGCGCTGGTCGTCGAGCACGGCGGATCCGATCTGGCCTGGATCACCACGTGGGCCGGCAACAGCTACTGGTTCTGCGACCAGGAGGCGGCGATCGCCTACCGGGTGATCGGATCGGTCGCCGTCACGACCGGCGACCCGATCGGACGCCCCGAGCGCCGCGCCGACGCCGTGGCGGGCTTCGCGCGGTTCTGCGGCGAGCGCGGCTGGACACCGGCGCTCTACAGCATCACCGCCCCCACCCGTGACGCGTGCGCCGAGCTGGGGTGGCGATCGGTGCAGGTGGCCGAGGAGATCGTCGTGCCGCTCGAGGGGCTGACGTTCACGGGGAAGCGCTGGCAGGACGTCCGTACCGCCCTCAACAAGGCCGAGCGGGAGGGCATCAAGGCCGAGTGGCTCACCTTCTCGCACGCACCGCTGGCGATCACCGACCAGATCCGGGCCATCAGCGAGGAGTGGGTCGCGGACAAGGGCCTCCCGGAGATGGGCTTCACCCTCGGTGGCCTGCCCGAGCTGGCCGACGATGCGGTCCGCTGCCTCGTCGCCGTCGACACCGACCGCACCGTGCACGGGGTCACCAGCTGGATGCCCGTGCACCGCGACGGCGAGATCGTCGGCTGGACGCTCGACTTCATGCGCAGGCGCGGCACCGGCGGCTTCCGCGGCACCACCGAGTTCCTCGTCGGCTCCGCGGTGCGCGACCTGCAGGAGGAGAAGGGCGTCGAGTTCATCTCGCTGTCCGGGTCACCGCTGGCCCGGGTCGACCGCACCGCCGACGAGCGCGGCCTGCAACGCGTCCTCGACGCGCTGGGCGCGGCGCTGGAGCCGGTGTACGGGTTCCGATCACTGCTGGCGTTCAAGGCGAAGTTCCAGCCCGTCTACGCCCCGCTCTACCTGGCCTACCCGGATCTGGCGGCGCTGCCGGCCATCGGGTTCGCGATCGGGCGCGCCTACCTGCCCGACCTCACCCCGCGCCAGTCGGCGCGGTTGCTGAGGCGCCGCCGGGCCTGACGCCTCGGCGTTCTGGCCACCGCTCGTCCCGTCGCAGGCAGGCTTCCCTCGCGCGGCGATGGCAGGAAAGCCACTTTCTCGCAACGTCGTTGCAGGAAAGTGGCTGTCAGGAGAATCCCCATCCGAAGGCGGCCTACCAGCGGGACCTACCGGGAAGCGCACCCCCGACGCCCCGCGCTGGCCTCGTTGCAGGAAGGTGGCCTTCTCGCAAGAATCTTGCGGCAAACTGGCCGTGGCCTTCCTGCAATCCGAGAGCCTGCCGCGCCGCGCGGGTGATCAACGCCTACAGGTTCCGGTTGGATCATGAGCCAGTACGCGCTCGGCGGCGAGCGAAACGCACCCACGGCCCCGCGCCGGGCCCTGCGGTGCGCCTCGGCGAGCATGATCGGTGCGAGCCGGACCGCAGCGCCGTCGACAGGGCTGTGGTGTGCGGCTCGCGCGCCCGGGGTGGTTGTTGTGCCCTCCCGCCGACCTGGCGCAGCCCGATCATGCGCCCGCCCCGCGCGCAGCCACTCCGGCACCTTGATGTCTCGAACGAAGCCTGTGCGTGGGGTGGGCGCGTGATAGCCCGATAGGGAGGTCGGCGGGAGGGCACGACCTCCTCCTGTTGATCTGCCGGCCCGGCGAGGGCGCGGTAGAGCGGGGCACGCTCCCCCTCCGCAGCCGACGTCCCGGTTCTCATCTTTCATGGCGGCCGCAGGCCATGACGGACTTCCTGCAATCCCGGTCCCGCACAGCGTGATCATGACCGCACGCTGCGTGTTCGGCACCCGTCCGACCCGGCTGTGCGCTCTTCGAACGTCCGTGCGATCCTCGATGCAGCGCGCAGATGCCACCCGGTTCCTGTCGGTGGTCGCGCCTAGCATGGAACGGGGCAGGCGAAAGCCCGCCGCACCTCGCACAAACCGGAGGCTCCCCCCGTGGCCGATCGACTCATCGTCCGCGGCGCTCGCGAACACAACCTGCGTGGCGTCGATCTCGACATGCCGCGCGACGCACTCGTCGTCTTCACCGGACTGTCGGGTTCCGGCAAGTCCAGCCTCGCGTTCGACACCATCTTCGCGGAGGGCCAGCGCCGCTACGTCGAGTCGCTCTCGGCCTACGCGCGCCAGTTCCTGGGGCAGATGGACAAGCCCGACGTCGACTTCATCGAGGGCCTCTCGCCCGCGGTGTCGATCGACCAGAAGTCCACCAACCGCAATCCGCGCTCCACCGTAGGCACCATCACCGAGGTCTACGACTACCTGCGCCTGCTCTACGCGCGCGCCGGCATCCCGCACTGCCCGGTCTGCGGCAACGTGATCGAGAAGCAGACGCCGCAACAGATCGTCGACCAGGTGCTGGCCATGGACGAGGGCGCCCGGTTCCAGGTGCTGGCACCGGTCGTGCGCACGCGCAAGGGCGAGTTCGTCGACCTGTTCACCAACCTGCAGGGCCAGGGCTACTCCCGCGTGCTGGTCGACGGCACCGTGCACGCCCTCACCGATCCGCCCACGCTGAAGAAGCAGGAGAAGCACGACATCTCCGTGGTGGTCGACCGGCTGGCGGTCAAGGGTTCGGCGAAGCAGCGGCTCACCGACTCGGTCGAGACGGCGCTGCGGCTTGCCGACGGGCTCGTCGTGCTCGACTTCGTCGACCTGCCAGAGGGCGATCCGCACCGCGAGCGCCGCTTCTCCGAGCGCATGGCCTGCCCCAACGGCCACCCGCTCGCCCTCGACGACCTCGAGCCGCGCACGTTCTCCTTCAACTCGCCCTACGGCGCCTGCCCCGAGTGCAGCGGCCTGGGCATCAAGAAGGAGGTCGACCCCGAGCTCGTCGTGCCCGACCCCGACGCGAGCCTCGCCGACGGCGCCATCGCGCCGTGGGCGGGCGGCCAGTCGGCGGAGTACTTCGGCAGGCTGCTCGAGGGCCTGTCCACGGCCATCGGTTTCCGCATGGACACGCCGTGGCGCAAGCTGCCCATCGCCGCGCAGAAGGCCGTGCTGCACGGCAGCGGCGATCAGGTGCACGTGCGGTACCGCAACCGCTACGGCCGCGAGCGTTCGTACTACGCCAACTACGAGGGCGTCATCCCGTTCCTCGAGCGCCGGCTCGACCAGACCGACTCGGACTACGCGCGCGAGAAGTACGAGGGCTACATGCGCGACGTCCCGTGCCCCGTGTGCAAGGGGGCGCGGCTCAAGCCCGAGGTGCTTGCCGTCACGCTCACCCACCGCGACCAGGGCGAACGGTCCATCGCCGAGGTCTCGAGCATGTCGGTGTCGGAGTGCTCCGAGTTCCTCGGCGGCATGGTGCTCGACAACCGGCAGTCGATCATCGCCGGCAGCATCCTCAAGGAGGTGCAGGCGCGGCTGGGCTTCCTGCTCGACGTCGGCCTGCACTACCTCTCGCTCGACCGCGCCGCAGGATCGCTGTCGGGCGGTGAGGCCCAGCGCATCCGGCTGGCCACGCAGATCGGCTCCGGACTGGTCGGCGTGCTCTACGTGCTCGACGAGCCGTCCATCGGCCTGCACCAGCGCGACAACCGCAAGCTCATCCAGACGCTCATCCGGCTGCGCGATCTGGGCAACACGCTCATCGTCGTGGAGCACGACGAGGACACCATCCGTGCCGCCGACTGGGCCGTCGACATCGGTCCCGGCGCCGGCGAGCACGGCGGCATCATCGTGCACAGCGGGCCCGTCGCCGGCCTCGAGTCCCACGACACGTCGCTCACCGGCGCGTACCTGTCCGGGCGGCGCTCCATCCCGCTTCCGGAGAAGCGCCGCAAGCTCGATCCGAAGCGCAAGCTCACCATCGTCGGCGCGCGGGAACACAACCTGCGCGGCATCGACGTCGACATCCCGCTGGGCGCGCTCGTGGCCGTCACCGGCGTGTCCGGCTCGGGCAAGTCCACGCTGGTCAACGACATCCTCGCCACGGTGCTGGCCAACAAGCTCAACGGCGCGCGCCAGGTCCCCGGGCGTCACACGCGCATCACCGGCCTCGACGAGCTCGACAAGCTGGTGCGCGTCGACCAGTCCCCGATCGGGCGCACCCCGCGCTCCAACCCGGCTACGTACACCGGGGTGTGGGACAACGTCCGCAAGCTGTTCGCGGCCACCACCGAGGCCAAGGTCCGCGGCTACCAGCCGGGCCGGTTCTCGTTCAACGTCAAGGGCGGCCGCTGCGAGGCGTGCTCCGGCGACGGCACCATCAAGATCGAGATGAACTTCCTGCCCGACGTCTACGTCCCGTGCGAGGTCTGCAAGGGCGCCCGCTACAACCGCGAGACGCTCGAGGTGCACTACAAGGGCAAGACCGTCGCCGACGTCCTCGACATGCCGATCGAGGAGGCCGCTGAGTTCTTCGGCCCCATCACCTCGATCAGCCGCTACCTGCGCACGCTCGTCGACGTCGGTCTCGGCTACGTCCGGCTCGGCCAGCCGGCCCCCACGCTGTCGGGCGGTGAGGCCCAGCGCGTCAAGCTGGCGTCGGAGCTGCAGAAGCGCTCCAACGGCCGCACCATCTACATCCTCGACGAGCCCACCACGGGCCTGCACTTCGAGGACATCCGCAAGCTCCTGCTCGTGATCAACGGTCTGGTCGAGAAGGGCAACTCGGTGCTCGTCATCGAGCACAACCTCGACGTCATCAAGACGTCCGACTGGATCATCGACATGGGCCCGGAGGGCGGGTCCGGCGGCGGCATGGTGGTCGCGGAGGGCACCCCGGAGCAGATCGCGGCCCACCCCACCAGCTACACGGGGGAGTTCCTGAAGAAGCTGGTCACGTCGGCGGCTCCGCGCAAGGCTCCGGCGGCGCGGAAGAAGAAGGCGACCGCAGCCCGCTGACGGTTCCTGCCGTGCGGTCCCGTCAGCTCGCCGACCAGCGCGGATCCCGCCCGCTCGCGCCCAGCAGCCGGTCGAGGGCCGGTGCCGTCGCCGGCACCGGCACCTCGGGGCCGTACACGCTCATCTGCCTCGCGAGCTCGGCCGTGCCCGCCACCTCGGCGTGGAGGTAGGTGAGCACGTCGGCGGGCCAGCTGAGCTCGACCCCGAGCGCACGGCCGAGGTCCCAGCCGTGCACCACGAACTCGCCGACGATCATGCCACCGATCATCGAGGCGGGGAGCGGATCGGCGCCGAAGGACGCCGTGCCGTCCCAGGCCGCCGGGTCGGACCAGGCGGTCGCGGCCCGGGCGAGCAGGTCGGGAGCGAGCGCGGCATCGGCCGCGCCGGGCGTCGCCGTGTCCTTGCTCGCGGCCGCCACGAACACCGGCGCCCACTGGGCGATGTGGCCGAGCAGGGTCCGCACATCGAAGTCGGTGCAGGGTGTGGCCCGGTCGAGCAGCGCCGGGTCCAGGTCCGTGGTGAGCGCGAGGATAGGTGCGGCGGCGGGTCCGACGAGGGCTGCGGGGGAGCGGGTCGTGAAGGACATGACGCCACGGTAGGCAGGCTGGTGGGGGCGGTCTTGAAGAAAGGCGACACTGGTCGGGTGGAGCGTGACGAGCGGGAGCTGGGTGGTGCCTGGACGCGGTTCCAGCGCCACGAGTTCGCTGCGCCCGCTCCGGACCTGGCGCCGTTCGTCGATCACTACTGGATGGTCGAGTGGGACTACGCCACGCCGTATCGGCAGGTGATCGTCCCGTACCCGCACGTCCAGCTGTCGACGGGACCTGCGGGGGAGTTCGCGGTGCACGGGGTGGCGAGCGGGCACCAGCTGAAGGTGCTCGACGGCCGTGGTCGGGTCTTCGGGATCGCGTTCCGTCCCGGCGGGTTCCGTCCCTTCCTCGGGTCGTCGGTCGCGGCCCTGACCGACCGGAGCGTCCCGGCCGCAGACATCACGGCGCTGCCGCCCGGCGGCCCCGCAGACCCGTTCGCCATGGCGTCGGTGGAGGGCTGGCTGCGGCGGGCGCTGCCGGCACCGGATCCGGCCGCAGCCCGCGCCGCGGAGATCGTCGCGATGATCGCCTGCGAACCGACGGTGTTGCGCGCCGACCGGCTCGCGGCGCAGTGCGGTACCGGCCTGCGCAGCCTGCAGCGGCTCTTCGCCGAGTACGTGGGCGTCGGGCCGAAGTGGGTGATCCGGCGTTACCGGCTGCACGAGGTGACGGAGCGGATGGCGGCAGGCGCCGTCATCGACTGGGCCGGGCTCGCCGCCGATCTGGGTTACGCTGACCAGGCGCATTTCACGCGCGACTTCACGTCGATGTTCGGTGAGCCGCCCACGCGGTACGCCCAGCGCTATCCGGCCGCACAGGAGCGGTTCTCGGGCCCCCGCCCGGCGCGCCGGTAGCCACCTGCTGTAACCTCTGGAATGCGACCACCCCGTCGTGCGTTCACACGTGCTACAGGGCGATCAAGTGGAGCCCCGCTCCCACCCGAACGCTTCCGGCGTCCGGGTTCGGTCCGCCGGCGAACCCCGTCGAGCACGTGGGGTGTCGTTGGGCATGGATCGTTGCGGGTTCAGGGCTCCTCTTCCGTCGCACCACACGACGTCGATACAGGGAGACCCCATCAGCACAGAGACGCGCATCAACGACCGCATCCGCGTTCCCGAAGTCCGGCTCGTCGGGCCGAACGGGGAACAGGTCGGGATCGTGCGCATCGAGGACGCACTGCGGCTTGCGCAGGAGGCAGAGCTCGATCTCGTCGAGGTCGCAGCACAGGCCCGCCCGCCGGTCTGCAAGCTCATGGACTACGGCAAGTTCAAGTACGAGAGCGCGCAGAAAGCCCGGGAGTCCCGCCGCAACCAGCAGCTCACCACGATCAAGGAGCAGAAGCTCCGACCGAAGATCGATACCCACGACTACGAGACGAAGCGCGGCCACGTGCGGCGGTTCCTCGAGGGTGGCAACAAGGTCAAGGTCACGATCATGTTCCGTGGTCGCGAGCAGTCCAGGCCCGAGCTCGGGTTCCGGCTGCTGCAGCGGTTGGCCAAGGACGTGGAGGATCTGGGTGTGGTCGAGTCGACGCCCAAGCAGGACGGCCGCAACATGACGATGGTGATCGCTCCGACGAAGAAGCCGCCGATCCGCCCGCGTCCGAGTTCCACGGACAGTGCGGACACCACGGATTCCGCGTCTGCCGCTCCGGAGGCCTCCGCGGCCCCCGAGGCTGTCGACGCGCAGTAGGCACGAGCGCCGCACGACTGCCGCACGACAAGCACTGGCGCCTCCTCCGGGAGGTGCCACCGGTGAGTAGGAATTGCCATGCCCAAGAACAAGACGCACAGCGGGATCGCCAAGCGGATCAAGGTGACCGGTGGCGGCAAGTTGATGCGCCAGCAGACCGGTCTGCGGCACCGGCTCGAGGTCAAGTCGAGCAAGGAGACGCGCTCGCTGTCGGGTTACGTGCAGGTCAACAAGGCCGACACGAAGCGCGTCAAGAAGATGCTCGGTCGCTGAGAGCGCTGCCACCGCCCACCCGCTGACCGGCCGCCGGCACATCCCGCCCGGCGCCGGCCGACAACGTAAGGAACACCCATGGCACGCGTGAAGCGCGCGGTCAACGCTCAGAAGAAGCGTCGCTCCACCCTCGAGCTGGCAAGCGGCTACCGCGGCCAGCGGTCGCGGCTGTACCGCAAGGCGAAGGAGCAGATGCTCCACTCGCTGAACTACGCCTACCGCGACCGTCGCGCCAAGAAGGGCGACTTCCGGCAGCTGTGGATCACCCGGATCAACGCGGCGGCGCGTGCCAACGGCATGACGTACAACCGCTTCATCCAGGGCCTGAAGATCGCCGGTGTCGAGGTCGACCGCAAGAACCTGTCGGAGCTCGCGATCAGCGACCCGGCCGCGTTCTCCGCTCTCGTCGAGCTGTCGCGCGCCAACGTCCCGGCGCAGGGCGCACCGTCCGAGGGGACTGCGGCCTGAGCCGCAACATCACCACCGACGTACCGCCCGGATCCGACCGCACGCCGCGCGTCGTCGCAGCCCGCAAGCTGCTGCGCCGCGCAGGCCGCGATCGGGCCGGGCGGTTTCTCGTCGAGGGGTCCCAGGCGGTTCGCGAGGCGCTGCGCTACGGCCACGTGCACGAGCTGTTCGCCACCGACGTCGCCGCAGCGCGCCACCCCGAGCTGATCGACGCTGCCGCTGACGTGGGCGCGCGGGTCAGCCTGGTCACCGACCGCGCCGCCGACTCGCTGTCCGACACCGTCACCCCGCAGGGGCTGGTGGCGGTCTGCGACCTGCTCGACGTTCCCGTCACCGACGCGCTGGCCGGCTCACCGCAGCTGATCACCGTGTGCGTGGGCATCGCCGATCCGGGCAACGCGGGCACCGTCATCCGGGTGTCGGACGCCGCAGGCGCCGACGCGGTGCTGCTCGCGGGCGACACCGTCGACCCCCACAACGGCAAGGCCGTCCGCGCGTCCACCGGTAGCGTGTTCCACCTGCCGCTGGCCCGCGACCGCGACGCCGCCGCCGTGCTCGACGCCTGCCGCGCCGTCGGTCTCACACTGCTCGTCGCCGACGGGCGCGGCGAGCTGGACCTGCACGACCCGGCCGCGGCAGCCGTGCTCGGTGGTCCCGTCGCGTGGATCTTCGGCGGCGAGGCGCACGGGGTGCCCGATGAGCTGGCAGAGCTGGCCGACCACCGGGTCCGGGTGCCGATCCACGGCCGCGCGGAGAGCCTCAACCTGGCCACGGCCGCGGCGATCTGCCTCTACGCGAGCGTCGGCGCCCGGTAGCCGCGCTCTGGGGTGGCAGGAAAGCCACTTTCCCGCAACGACGTTGCAGGAAAGTGGCTTTCCTGCAACGGGGCACCGGGCCGTCGGCATCCCCCAACACCCTCCCGCCTAGAATCCGGCTGCTCCCGATTCCTGCCCCGATCCATGCGCGGAAGGTCCCTGGTCTGATGCCCGACAGCACCACCGGCATCACGCCGGCGCTCGATCCCGACACCCTCGCCGCCGCGGTCGCCGCGGCCCGTGCCGCGTTCGACGGTGCCGCCGACCTCGCCGACCTCGCCGCGATCAAACCGGCGCACCTCGGTGACCGCGCGCCGCTGCTGCTCGCGCGCCGCGAGCTCGGCTCGCTGCCCGGCCCGGAGCGCGCCGACGCCGGCAAGCGCGTCAACGCCGCCCGCGTCGAGGCGCAGGAGGCCTTCGACGCCCGCCGCGCCGTCCTCGTCACGGAGCGCGACGCGCGGGTGCTGGCCGAGGAGGCCGTCGACGTCACGCTGCCGTGGGAGCGCAACCCGCGCGGCGCGCGCCACCCCATCACGCAGATCGGCGAGCGCATCGCCGACGTCTTCGTCGCCATGGGCTGGGAGGTCGCGGAGGGCCCCGAGGTCGACTCGTCGTGGCTGAACTTCGACGCGCTCAACTTCGGCAAGGACCACCCGGCCCGCACCATGCAGGACACGTTCTACCTGGGTGACGGGGAGAACTCGGGCACGGTGCTGCGCACCCACACCTCACCGGTGCAGATCCGGTCGCTGCTCGAGCGCGAGCTGCCCGTCTACGTCGTGTGCCCGGGCCGCACGTTCCGCACCGACGCGCTCGATGCCACGCACACCCCGGTGTTCCACCAGGTCGAGGGCATCGCCGTCGACAAGGGCATCACCATGGCCCACCTCAAGGGCACGCTCGACGCGTTCGCCCGCGCGATGTTCGGCGCCGACTCGCGCACGCGGCTGCGGCCCTCGTACTTCCCCTTCACCGAGCCGTCCGCCGAGGTGGACGTGTGGTTCCCGGAGAAGAAGGGCGGCGCGGGCTGGGTCGAGTGGGGCGGCTGCGGCATGGTCAACCCCAACGTCCTGCGTGCCTGCGGCGTGGATCCCGAGGTGCACTCGGGCTTCGCGTTCGGCATGGGCCTGGAGCGCACGTTGATGTTCCGCAACGGCATCCCCGACATGCGCGACATGGTCGAGGGCGACGTGCGGTTCAGCAGCGCGTTCGGCATCTGAGTAGCGGGAGAAGAGAACGTGCGCGTTTCGCAGTCCTGGCTGTCCGAGCTCGTGGGCACGCTGCCGCCACTCGACGACACCGCCGACGCGTTCGTCCGCGTCGGGCTGGAGATCGAGGAGCTGCACGCGCCACCGGTGATCACCGGTCCGCTCGTCGTCGGGCAGGTGCTGGAGATCGAGCAGCTCACCGGCCTGAAGAAGCCGATCCGCTGGTGCCAGGTCGACGTCGGTGAGGACGCGCCGCGCGGCATCATCTGCGGCGCGGCCAACTTCGCCGTCGACGACCTGGTCGTCATCGCGCTGCCTGGCGCCGTGCTGCCCGGCGACTTCGCGATCGCCGCCCGCAAGACCTACGGCCACATCTCCGACGGCATGATCGCCTCGGTGCGCGAGCTCGGCATCGGCAGCGAGCACGCCGGCATCCTCGTGCTGCCGCCGGGCACCGCCGAGCCCGGCGCGCAGGCCCGCCCGATCCTCGGGCTCGACGAGAGCGTCATCGAGCTCAACGTCACGCCCGACCGCGGCTACTGCTTCGCCGTGCGCGGTCTCGCGCGGGAGCTGGCGTGCTCGCTCGACGTCCCGTTCGCCGACCCGGCCGCGGCCGTCGACGTGCCGGCCGCCACCGGCGACGCCTGGCCGGTCACGCTCGCCGACAGCGGCTGCCTGCGGTTCGTCGCCCGCCGCGTCGACGGTGTCGACCCCGCCGCCCCCGCGCCGTGGTGGATGCAGCGGCGCCTGCTGGCCGCCGGGATGCGCCCCATCTCGCTCATCGTCGACGTCACCAACTACGTGATGCTCGAGCTCGGCCAGCCGCTGCACGCCTACGACGCCCGCCGGCTCACCGACGGCATCGTGGTGCGCCGCGCGAAGGCGGGTGAGACGATCACCACCCTCGACGACGCGAAGCGCACGCTCGACCCCGACGACCTGCTGATCACCGACGGCTCCGGCCCGATCGGCATGGCCGGCGTCATGGGCGGCGCGAGCACCGAGATCGGCGAGCCCGGTGCCGACGGTCGCATCGACGTCCTGCTCGAGGCCGCCCACTTCGCTCCCGAGGTCATCGCGCGCGCCGCGCGGCGCCACAAGCTGCCCAGCGAGGCGTCCAAGCGCTTCGAGCGCACGGTCGACCCCGAGCTGCCCCCGGTGGCGGCCGAGCGGGCGGCACAGCTCCTGGTCGAGTTCGGTGGCGGCACCATCGCCCCCGGACGCACCGACGCGGGCGCCGCGCCCGCGGCGGGCCCGATCACGATGCCCGTCGACCTGCCCGACCGCTTCGCCGGCATCGGCTACCCGGCTGGCGCGGCCGCGCGCAGGCTGGGTCAGGTGGGCTGCGACGTCGCCGACAAGGGCGACACGCTCGTCGCCACCCCGCCGTCGTGGCGCCCCGACCTCACCCAGCCCGCCGACCTCGTCGAGGAGGTGCTGCGGCTGGAGGGTTACGACGTGATCCCGTCGGTGATCCCGGCCGCTCCCGCCGGGCGCGGCCTCACCGCATCCCAGCAGCGCCGCCGCGCGGTGTCGCGGGCGCTGGCCGAGTCCGGGTGCGTCGAGGTGCTGCCGTTCCCGTTCATCGACCCATCGGTGTGGGACGACTTCGGCCTCGCCGCCGACGACGTGCGCCGCCGCACGGTGCACGTGGCCAACCCGCTCGACGCCGACCGCGCCGAGCTCGCCACCACCCTGCTGCCCGGGCTGCTCGACATGCTGGCGCGCAACCGGTCCCGCGGCGCCACCGACGTGGCGCTCTACACGCTGGGCCAGGTCGTGTTGCCGCACCTCAACCCGGTACCGATGCCCGACCCCGGCGTCGAGTCCCGTCCCACCGACGCGGAGTACGCGCAGATCAAGGCCGCGCTGCCCGCTCAACCCCTGCACGTCGGCGTCGTGCTCGCCGGGGATCGGGACGTCCGTGGCTGGTGGGGCGCCGGCCGCGCCGCGGGCTGGGCCGACGCCGTGCACGCCGCCACGTTGGTGGGCGAGGCGGCGGGGGTGGAGCTGCGACCCACGGCGGCCGCGCTCGCGCCGTGGCACCCGGGGCGCTGCGCCGCGCTGCGCATCGGCGACTGGGTCGTCGGGCATGCCGGTGAGCTGCACCCCAAGGTCGTCGAGGCGCTCGGGCTGCCGCCGCGCACCTGCGCGATGGAGCTCGACCTCGACCTGCTCCCGCTCGACGACGCCCGCCCGGCGCCGCGGATCTCGCCGTACCCGCCGATCGCCGTCGACGTCGCGCTGGTGGCCGACGCCGCCGTACCGGCAGGGGAGCTCGCCGATGCCCTCATCGACGGCGGCGGGGAGCTGCTGGAGGACGTGCGCCTCTTCGACGTCTACGCGGGTGAGCAGGTGGGCGCGGGCAAGCGGTCGCTGGCCTTCACGCTGCGCTTCCGGGCCGCGGATCGCACCCTGACCAGTGAAGAGGCCAACGCGGCCCGCGACGCCGCGGTGGCGGTGGCCACGGCGCGCCACGCCGCGACGCTGCGCGCCTGACGGCCCGGATCGCGGCCACCGCAGGATCAAGGGGGAAGGGTCGAGGGGGAGGGTCAAGGCGGCAGGCGCGTGAGCGCGGCTGCCGCCGCCTTGCGCCACGCGTCGTCGGCGGGTGCCGGCCCGCCTGCCACGAGGATCGTCACCAGGTAGCCGCGCGTGGCCAGCTGCAGCATCGGTCCGGCGTCGGTGGTGACCACTCCGGCGGCGTCGCCGGCACCGCTGACGGGGTGTGAACCGGGCGCGATGTAGTCGGCGGGAACACCCGTGCCCGCGCGGTAGACGTTGATCATGGCGATGGGCTCGGCATCGGCCGTGACGACGCAGCTGGAGCCGCTCGATCCGTCGGCGTGCGGGATCGTGCTCTGCACGGGCGGTCGCACCGCACGCTTCAGCAACGAGCCGAGTTCGGAGGCGTTGAGCAGGCACTCGTCGGCAACGGCATCGGCCACGAGCGCGCCGGTGACCCCGGTGGCGGCCTGCGTGGTGACCATTCTCGGCGCGGCCGGGCCCGCCGGGGCCGCCGTGCCGGTGACCGTCTCGGAGCAGGCGGCCAGCAGCCCGGCGGTCAGCAGGACCGTCGGGGGCCCCCACCAGGCGCGTCGCACCCGGCGACGGTAGCGGGGGACCGGTGGGTCCCGTGGGCGTTCGGCGAGATTGCCCGCGCCCATCGACTCGCTGGCAACGGGCGGAAATGTCGGTGCCCGCTGGTAGTCGTTGGCGCACCGAGGAGAGGAACGGCCATGAAAGTGCTGGTAGCCACGCGCAGGACCCAGGGCAGGCGCACCAACGACTTCCACTGGTGCATCGAGGGAGAGCTGGTGCGCATCGGCGAGGTGTGCCGCAAGGATCGCGAGGACCCCGACGGCCGTTGCCGCTGCGGGCGCGGCTTCGGCGGGCTCAACTCCCACAAGTCCACCACCACGGCGATGATCGCCGACACGCCGCTCTCGTACGACGACTACGTCGAAGCCATCCGGTCGAGCCTGCAGCAACAGGGCTGGGATCCGTGCGAGAACTGCGCCGCGGAGGAGGCCGAGGATCTCCTCGCGCTGGTGGCCGACTGGCCCGTCGGCTCCATCATCGAACGGCGGCTCGACGAGGTCGTGGTCCGCTCGCTCCCGGTGGAGTAGAGATGCAGCTATGCATCTCGTGGTGAAGACAGGCGCGGGCGAGGTCCGCGGACAGGTCGACGGCGGCATCGCCCGCTTCCTGGGCATCCCCTATGCGGCTGCGCCGTTCGGCCCGCACCGGTTCCGGGCCCCCGCTCCGGCCCCGAGCTGGGAGGGAGTGCGCGATGCGCTCGCGTTCGGCGCCACCGTGCCCAAGCCCGGTTACGTCCCGCCCTTCGACACCCTGCTGCCCGAACCCGCGGTCGCGGGCGAGGAGTGTCTCAACGTCAACGTGTGGGCGCCCGAGGGTGCCACCGGCCGGCCGGTGATGGTGTGGATCCACGGCGGCGCGTTCGTCAACGGGTCCAACGCCATCCCCATCTACGACGGCAGCGCGTTCGCCCGCGACGGGGTGGTGCTGGTCGGCATCAACTACCGGCTCGGTGCCGAGGGCTTCCTCGCCATCCCCGATGCGCCTGCCAACCGCGGGATGCTCGACCAGGTTGCGGCGCTGGAGTGGGTGCGCGACAACATCGCGGCGTTCGGCGGTGATCCGGACAACGTCACGATCTTCGGCGAGTCGGCGGGCGGCATCAGCGTCGGCACCCTGCTGGCGATGCCCGCGGCTGAGGGACTGTTCCGGCGCGCGATCCTGCAGAGCGGCGCGTGCCACCACGCACTGACGGCGGCGACGGCAGATCGGATCGCCGGCTACGTCGCCGAGGAGATCGGGGTCGGGGCCACGCTCGCCGAGCTGGAGCAGGTCGCGCCGGAGCGCTTCGTCGCGGCGCAGGGGGCGCTGTCGGCACAGATGAGTGCCGCACCGGATCCGGCACGCTGGGGCGAGGCCGCCACCAACGGCATGATCTTCGAACCGGTGATCGACGGCGAGGTGCTGCCGGCGCTCGCGTTCGATCGCGTCCAGGCGGGGGCGAGTGCCGGCGTCGACCTGCTCGTGGGCAACACCACCGAGGAGATGCGACTCTTCCTCGTGCCCGGCGACGGGATCGGTCAGGTCCCCGAGGCGGCGATCGGCATGATCGCCGCCGGGTTCGGGCTACCCGACGGCGCCGTCGACGCCTACCGGGCCGCTCGCCCCGGCGCCACCCCGGGCCTGCTGATGGTCGACCTGGTCGGCGAGTACATGTTCCGGATGCCTGCGGTACGGCTCGCCGAGGCCCGGCCTGCCACGTTCGTCTACGAGTTCGGCTGGGAGTCGCCGCTGTTCGACGGCCGGCTGGGCGCGTGCCACGCGTTGGAGCTCGGATTCGTGTTCGACACGCTCGCCGCGTCGCGGGGGCTGACCGGCGCTACGCCGCCGCAGGCGCTGGCCGACGCGATGCACGCGGCCTGGGTGGCGTTCGCGACGAGCGGCGACCCGGGGTGGGAGCCCTACGGCACCGAGCGCAAGGTCCGCAGCTTCGCCGACACGGTGGAGACGGTCACCGACCCGCGCGGGGAGCTCCGGCAGTACTGGACCACGAGCCGGTAGCCAGTACGCCGGTAGCTAGGACGCCGTCGTGGCGGGTGCGCGCCGGGCGACCTCGGCGCGCACCTTCGGTGCCACCTCGGTGCCGAGCAGCTCGATCGCGCGCAGCACGTCCGCGTGGGGCACGGTGCCGATCGCCAGTTGGATCATGGTGCGCTGGTGGCCGAAGAGCTCGTGGTGGTACAGCAGCTTCTCCACGAGCCGGTCGGGGTCGCCGACCGCGTAGGCACCCTCGAGCGCAGTCTGGGCGTCGAACGCGCGGCGGTCGGTCGGGCCCCAGCCGCGCTCGCGGCCGATCCGGTTCATCACCTCGGAGTGCGCCGGGTAGTAGACGTCGGCGGCGCGCTGCGAGGTGTCGGCGACGAAACCGTGGATGTTGATGCCGATCGCGGGCACGTCGTGCCCGGCCTGCGCGGCGGCGCGGCGGTAGAGGTCCACGAGCGGGGCGAACCGGGCGGGCTCCCCACCGATGATCGCGAGCGCGAGCGGCAGGCCGAGCAGGCCCGCCCGCACCACCGACTGCGGGTTGCCGCCCACCGCCACCCAGACCGGGAGCGGGTCCTGCACCGGGCGCGGGTAGACGGGCTGGTCGTCGATCGGTGCGCGCAGCCGCCCCGACCACGTCACACGCTCGGACTCGCGGATCGCGAGCAGCAGGTCGAGCTTCTCGGCGAACAGGTCGTCGTAGTCGGCGAGGTCGTAACCGAACAGCGGGAAGGACTCCGTGAACGAGCCGCGCCCCGCCATGATCTCGGCGCGCCCGCCCGAGAGCAGGTCGAGCGTGGCGAACTGCTGGAAGACCCGGACCGGGTCGTCCGAGCTCAGCACGGTGACGGCGCTGGTCAGCCGGATCCGGGAGGTGCGCTCGGCCGCGGCCGCCAGCAGCATCGCCGGAGCCGATGCGGCGTAGTCGCGGCGGTGGTGCTCACCCACGCCGAACACGTCGAGACCGACCTCGTCGGCCAGCGCGATCTCCTCCACGAGCTGACGCACGCGCTGCGCGGGCCCGACGCCGTCCGGGTCGAGGCTGACGTCTGCGAACGTGTGCACACCGAGTTCCACGAACGGCGCCAACGACCGATCGATGCCGATCATTCCTCCGTGCGATGTGGGTAACGGCCCGAGCGACCGCGCCAATCAAGTAGCCGCCGCGCCGATGTTGGGACGTCGGCGCGGTGGCCAACAGGTTGGCGCGGTCGGGCGCCTTCTCCACCGCGCCAATCAAGTAGCCGCCGCGCCGATGCTGGGACGTCGGCGCGGTGGCCATGGGGTTGGCGCCGTCGAGCACCCAGGACGGCCCGGCCGCATCGAGACGATCACCCGACGTGCTTGAGCGCTTCCTTCCGCGACAGCGGGGACAGCCCCGGATGCTGCGCGACGAACTCCCGCACCCAGTCCGGGTCGGTCTTGGCGTGCTGGCGCAGCGCCCAGCCGATGGCCTTGCGGAGGAAGAAGTCGGGATCGTCGACGTTCGCCTCGATCGTGGCCGTGAGCAGGTCGAGGTCGATGTCGCCGCGGGAGCCGAGTTGGCAGATGATCGACGTGCGGCGCAGCCACCGGTCGGCATCGACGGCCCAGGCCCGCAGCGTCGGCAGCAGCTCGGCGGGGTGAGCGCGCAGCAGCGGCCCGATCCGCCGGTTGGCGATCTCGTCGGTGAAGTCCCACCACGCGCCCTCGACGATCCACTTCCGCCACACCGGCAACCAGGTGAGGTCGAGCAGCCGCTCGTACCGGCGGTGGCTCGTCAGGCTCAGCGCCAGGTAGCGCTCCTCGCGGTAGCGCGCCCCCGTCCACAGCGCGGTGACCGCGGCGCGCAGCGCGTCGGCATCGGCGGGCGGGTGCTCCGCGACGAGCACCCGCAGCAGCCGGTCCCGCGCCGGTTTGGGCACACCGCGAAACGGCATCGGCGACTTCATGTAGGCCCGCATCTGCTCCGCGGCCACCGGATCGGCCAGCTCGGCGAGGCCGGCGCGGGCCTGCTCGACGAGCCCCGTCATGGGCCGCACTCTAGCGTCGCCCGCTACGCCGAGCGCATCAGTGCGCTCGTCGCGACCGTCGTCACCAGCAGCGCACCCGCGATCCAGAACGCCGCCTGCGTGCCCGATCCCGACAGGTAGACGCTGCCGAGCACGGCCACCCCGAGCGTCGCGCCGAGCTGCTGCGCGGCGTTGAGCAGCCCGGCTGCCGAGCCCACCTCCTGCGGCGCCACCGCCTGCAGCGCGGTGGTGAAGAACGAGGTGGTGAACACCCCGACCCCGGCCCCGACGACGCCCAGGGCCACCAGCCGCGGCCCCGACGCCGCACCGGGGAACGCCACGTCGCACGCGGCCACCCCGGCCAACGCGATCGCGAGTCCCGCGGGCATGAGGCGGCGCCCGAACCGCGGCACCAGGTACGCGCCGGTGACCCAGGACGTCACGCCCATCGCGACCGACCACGGCAGCAGCGTCAGCCCGGCCGTGAGCACGTCGGCGCCGAGCCCGAGCTGCAGGTGCAGCACCACCACGAGCGTCAGCCCGGACGTCACGGCGAAGAACAGCAGCGACGTGGCGAGCGCGGCCGGGAACACCCGGTGGGTGAACAGGCTGACCTCCACGAGGCCGCGCCCCCTGCTGCGGCGCTGCTGCACCCCGAACAGGACGAGGACGGCAAGCCCAGCGGCCACCCCGATCCAGCTCAGCGCCGCCATCCCGGTCGACGAGACGAGCGGGTACACGATCAGCGCCGTGCCGATCGTCGCCAGCAGGGTGCCGAGCGGGTCGAGGCCGGGGCGCTGCGGCGCCCGGTTCTCCCGCAGCAGCGGCGCGAGCGCGAGCACGGCCACCGACAGCGGGACGTTCACCAGGAACACCGCGCGCCACGACGAGCCGAACAGGTCGGCGTGGGTGAGCACGCCGCCCAGCACCGGCCCACAGACGGCCGCGAGCCCCATCACCGGCCCGATCGTGCCCAGCGCCCGGCCCATCTCCGCGCCCGCGAACATCGTCCGGATCAGCCCGATCGTCTGGGGGATGATCACCGCGGCGGCGGCGCCCTGCACCACGCGGAACGCGATCAGCAGTCCCACCGACGGAGCCGGCGCGCAGGCGATCGACGCCACCATGAACGCGACGACGCCGATCCGGAACACCCGGCGCCGTCCCGCGATGTCGCCGAGCCGACCACCGGTGATCAACAGCACTGCGAACGGCAGCGTGTACGCGGTGCTGAACCACGGGATGACCGCCGCCGGACCGCCCAGGTCGGCGTGCATCGTCGGGCCTGCCACCTGCACGATCGTGGTGTCGAGCAGGTTCATCGCCTCCGCGACGAGCAGCGCCGCGAGTGCCCACCAGCGCCACCGGTACCCGGTTGTCTCCGCGAGCGACACCGTCTGGGGCATGTCTTCCTCCTGGCGTGGGTGACCGGTACCGAGACTGCGTGCCGTGCCACCGCTGATCCAGCCACGCCGTTGACCTCGATGATTTCTTCCATCGTTGACGTCGGAGGTGCAGGATTCACCCATGCTCGACGACGTCGACCGTGGGCTGGTCCAGGCGCTGCAGATCAGCGGGCGGGCCAGCTTCACGCGGATCGCGTCGGTGCTGGGCGTCTCCACCCAGACCGTCGCCCGCCGCTACCGGCAGCTGCGGGCCACGGCTGGGCTGCGCGTCGTCGGGCTGATCGACGTCCCGCACCGGGTCGGCACGCAGCAGTGGACGGTCCGCGTCACGGCGGCGCCCCACGCCGCGCTCGACCTGGCCACGGCGCTGGCCAGGCGGCCCGACACCACCTGGGTCAAGCTCACGTCCGGCGGCACGGAGATCTTCGCGATGATCCACATCCCCGCCGGTGACGAGCATGCCCTGCTGCTGCGCGACATCCCGCGCACCGCCGGCATCACCGCGGTGTCGGCGCACCTGATGCTGCACACCTACTTCGGCGGCCCCACGGCGTGGCGGGGCCGCACCGAGGTGCTCGACGAGCGGCAGCGAGCGTTGCTCCTGCCGACGGACCGGCCGGACCGGCCCGCGAGCTCGCCACGCGGACCGGCCGCGGGCGATGCGCCGCTGCTGGCCGCGCTGCTGCGCGACGGCCGGGCGAGCCTCGCGGACCTGGCAGCGGCCTCCGGCGCGACGCCCGCCACCGTTGCCAGGAGGCTGGCCGACCTCGAGGCGAGCGGCGCGCTGTTCTACGACGTCGAGATCGACGCTGCGAAACTCGGTGCCACCACGATGGCGATGCTGTGGATGGCCGTGGCGCCCGATCGTCTCGGCGAGGTCGCCACGACGCTGGCCACGCACCCGGAGCTCGCCGTCGTGGCGGCGACCACGGGCTCCACCAACCTGCTGGCCCAGGCGATCTGCGCCGACCCCGCTGCGCTGCACCACTACCTGACCCACCGGCTGGGGAGCGTTGCAGGGATCCGCACCCTCGAGACCGCCCCGGTGCTGCGCACGCTCAAGGCGACGAGCCCGGTGACGCTCCCGGAAGCCGGCCCGCGCCGTCCCCGGTCTCGTATTGAGTTGCAACGGCGTGCATAATCATCCACGTGGTGCGAATCGCGGTGGCGGGTGCGAGTGGATATGCCGGTGGAGAGCTGCTCCGGCTGTTGCTGGGACATCCCGATGTGGAGATCGGTGCTCTGACGGCCGGAGGGAGTGCGGGCACGCCGTTGGGCGCGCACCAGCCGCACCTCCTGCCGCTCGCCGAGCGCATCGTGCAGGACACGACGCCGGAGGTGCTCGCCGGCCACGACGTCGTCTTCCTGGCGTTGCCGCACGGCCGGTCCGCGGAGGTGGCCGCGCAGCTGGGCGATGACGTCGTCGTCATCGACTGCGGCGCCGACCACCGGCTGACCAACCCGGCCGACTGGGTCCGCTGGTACGGCGGCGAGCACGCCGGGGCATGGCCCTACGGGCTTCCCGAGCTCCCCGGCGCCCGCGACGCGCTGCGCGGTGCCCGGCAGATCGCCGTGCCCGGGTGCTACCCGACCGTCGCCTCGCTCGCGCTGTTCCCCGCGCTGCAGGCCGGGATCGTCGACCACGACGTCGTCGTCACCGCGGTCTCGGGCACGTCCGGCGCCGGTCGCTCACCGAAGCCGCACCTGCTGGGTTCGGAGGTGATGGGCTCGCTGTCGGCCTACGGCGTCGGTGGCCTGCACCGGCACACTCCCGAGATCATCCAGAACCTGTCGGCGGCCGCCGGCGCGCCGGTGAGCGTGAGCTTCACCCCGGTGCTCGCCCCGCTGCCCCGCGGCATCCTCGCCTCCTGCTCCGCGGCCACCACCGCGACGGCGGAGGAGGTCACCGAGGTCTACGCGAAGGCCTACGCGGACGAGCCGTTCGTGCACCTGCTGCCGACCGGCAGCTGGCCGACGACCGCGGCGACGCTGGGCGCCAACACCGTGCAGCTGCAGGTCACCGTCGACGCGGACGCCGGGCGCATGGTCGCCGTCGCCGCCATCGACAACCTCACCAAGGGCACCGCGGGCGGTGCCATCCAGTGCATGAACCTCGCGCTCGGGCTGCCCGAGACCACCGGCCTGCCGTTCGTAGGAGTCGCACCGTGACGATCATCGGACCTCAGGGCTTCCGCGCGGCAGGCCTCGCGGCGGGGATCAAGGACGGGGAGCGGCTCGACCTCGCGCTGGTCGTCAACGACGGTCCGCAGCACGCCGCCGCCGGCCTGTTCACCACCAACCAGGTCAAGGCCGCCCCGGTGCTCTGGTCCCAGCAGGTCCTCGCCGGCGGCGCGCTGCGGGGGGTCGTCCTCAACTCCGGCGGAGCCAACGCCTGCACCGGCCCCGAAGGCTTCCAGACCACCCACGCCACCGCGGAGAAGGCCGCCGAGCTGCTCGGCTGCGGCGCGGGCGAGATCGCGGTGTGCTCCACCGGGATCATCGGCGAGCAGCTGCCCCGCGCCAAGGTGCTGGCGGGGCTGGAGAAGGCGGTTGCCGGTCTCGCCGACACCGTTGTCGCCGGCACGGCGGCCGCCACGGCCGTGCTCACCACCGACTCGCGGCCCAAGCAGGTGCAGATCGTCGACGACGACGGCTGGAGCGTCGGCGGGTTCGCCAAGGGCTCGGGCATGATCGCGCCCGCGATGGCCACGATGCTGGTGGTGCTCACCACCGACGCCGTCGCCGACGCCGCCACCTGCGAGGCCGCGTTGCGCAACGCCGTCGAATGGACCTTCAACCGCCTCGACATCGACGGCGGCACGTCCACCAACGACACCGTGCTGCTGCTGGCGTCCGGCGCCTCCGAGGTCACCGTTTCGGTCGACGAGCTGACCAGCACCCTGACGGCGGCCTGTGCCGCGCTCTGCCAGGAGCTGCAGGCCGACGCCGAGGGCGCCACGAAGCGCGTCAGCGTCTCGGTGCGCGGGGCGCGGTCGGACGCCGACGCGCTCACGGTGGCCCGGACCGTGTCGCAGGACAACCTGTGCAAGACCGCCTGGTTCGGCTCGGACCCGAACTGGGGCCGGATCGCGATGGCCGTCGGGCGCTCGGCGGCGATGGTCGACCCCGAGCGGCTGGCCATCACGATCAACGGCGTGGCGATGTGTCGCGACGGTGTGGCGGCGGGGGATCGGCATGCCGCCGACCTCGCGGGCCCCGAGATCCTCGTCGAGATCGACCTCGGTGTGGGCGACGGCGTCGGCGGCATCCTCACCACCGACCTGTCACACGCCTACGTGGAGGAGAACAGTGCGTACTCCTCGTGAGGCCCGCCTGCACCGTGCGGGGGAGAAGGCCGCGGTACTGGCCGAGGCGCTGCCGTGGCTGCAGCGCTTCAACGGCCAGCTCGTGGTGATCAAGTACGGCGGCAACGCGATGATCGACGAGGAGCTCAAACAGGCGTTCGCCCGCGACATGGTGTTCCTGCGCCTGGCCGGCATCCGGCCGGTCGTGGTGCACGGCGGCGGCCCGCAGATCACGGCCATGCTCGACCGGCTCGGGCTGCCCGGCGAGTTCCGCGGCGGCCTGCGCGTCACCACCCCCGAGACGATCGACATCATCCGGATGGTGCTGGTGGGACAGGTCGGCCGCGAGCTGGTCGGCCTGATCAACCAGCACGGCCCCTACGCGGTCGGGCTCTCCGGCGAGGACGCCCACCTGCTCACCGCGGAACGGCGCACGGCGCTGGTCGGTGGTGAGGAGGTCGACATCGGGCTGGTCGGCGACGTCGTGCACGTCAACCCCGACGCCGTGCTCGACATCGTGGCCGCCGGACGCATCCCGGTGGTCGCGGGCGTCGCACCCGATGTCGACGGCACCGTCTACAACATCAACGCCGACAGCGCGGCCGCCGCGCTCGCCGCGGCACTGGGTGCGGCGAAGCTGGTGATCCTCACCGACGTCGTCGGGCTCTACGCCGACTTCCCGGATCCGGAGTCGCTGATCAGCGAGCTGACGGCCGACGAGCTGGAGCCGATGCTCGCGGGCCTGGAGAGCGGGATGGCGCCGAAGATGGAGGCCTGCCTGCGTGCCGTTCGCGGCGGCGTCGGCCAGGCGCACGTGATCGACGGGCGGGTGCCGCACTCGGTGCTGCTCGAGGTGTTCACCGAAGAGGGAGTCGGAACGATGGTGGTCCCGTCATGAGCAGCAGCGACAACGGGGCGCGGTGGCAGGGCGCGCTCATGAACAACTACGGCACCCCGGCCGTCACACTCGTGCGTGGCTCGGGCGCCGAGCTCTGGGACGCCGACGGCCGCCGCTACCTCGATCTGCTCGCCGGCATCGCCGTCAACGCGCTGGGCCACGCGCACCCCGCGATCGTCGAGGCCGTGAGCACGCAGATCGCCACGCTGGGCCACACGTCCAACTTCTTCATCAACGAGCCGTCGCTGGCACTGGCCGAGCGGCTGGTCGCGCTGCTGGAGCAGCCCGATGCGCGGGTGCTGTTCGGCAACTCGGGCACCGAAGCCAACGAGGCCGCTTTCAAGATCGCGCGGCGCACCGGCCGCCCGAACATCATCGCCGCCGAGAACGCCTTCCACGGCCGCACGATGGGCGCGCTCGCGCTCACCGGGCAGGAGCCCAAGCGCACGCCGTTCGAGCCGATGACGCCCGGGGTCTCGCACATCCCCTACGGCGACGTCGCCGCGCTCGACGCGGCCGTCGACGCCGACACCGCAGCCGTGTTCCTGGAGCCGATACTCGGGGAGGCCGGCGCGATCACGCCCCCGGACGGGTACCTGAAGGCGGCCAGGGAGATCACCGCCGCCCGCGGTGCGCTGCTGGTGCTCGACGAGATCCAGACCGGCATCGGTCGCACCGGCTCGTGGTTCGCCTTTCAGCGCGACGGGATCGTCCCCGACGTCGTCACGCTCGCGAAGGGCCTCGGCGGTGGCCTGCCGATCGGTGCCTGCATCGGCATCGGGGCGGCGGCGTCGCTGCTCGAGCCCGGCCAGCACGGCACCACCTTCGGCGGCAACCCGGTGTGCTGCGCCGCAGCGCTCGCGGTGCTCGACACGATCGCGGCCGACGGGCTGCTCGAGCACACCACGCTCGTGGGCAAGACGCTCGCCGCCGGCGTCGAGGAGCTCGGCCACCCGCTGGTCAGCGGCGTGAGCGGCGCGGGCCTCCTCATCGGCATCGGGCTGCGCAAGCCGGTCTCCGGTGCGGTGGCCACGGCCGCCCGCGAGGCCGGCTTCCTGATCAACCCCGCGGTGCCCGACCGGATCCGGCTGGCCCCGCCCCTGATCCTCACCGATGCGCAGGCGGGCGAGTTCCTCGCTGCGCTGCCCGGACTCCTGGACGCCGGCAATGCCTAGACACCTCCTCCGCGACGACGACCTCACCCCGGCCGAGCAGGCGGAGGTGCTCGATCTCGCGGCCGCGATGAAGGCCGACCCGTACGCGCAGCACCCGCTGGCCGGTCCGCGCTCGGTGGCGGTCCTGTTCGACAAGGCCTCCACCCGCACGCGGATCTCGTTCGAGGTCGGCATCGCCCAGCTGGGCGGCAACCCGCTGATCATCGACACCACGGTGAGCCAGCTGGGCCGCGGCGAGACGATCGGCGACACCGCGCGCGTGCTGTCGCGCTTCGTCGACGCGATCGTCTGGCGGACGGGGGACCAGTCGCGCGTCGACGAGATGGCGGCCGCGGCCACCGTGCCCGTCGTCAACGCGCTCACCGACCAGTTCCACCCGTGCCAGGTGCTCGCCGATCTGCAGACCGTCCGGGAGCGCTTCGGGCACCTGACCGGGCTCACACTCACCTACCTCGGTGACGGCGCCAACAACATGGCCCACTCGCTGCTGCTGGGCGGGGCGACGGCCGGGATGCGCGTGCGGATCTGCGCGCCGGATGGCTTCCTGCCCGACGCCGACATCCTGGGTGACGCCAAGAGCCGTGCCGCCGACACCGGTGGCGGGGTCGAGCTGATCGCCGATCCGCAGGCCGCCGTCGACGGTGCCGACGTGCTGGTCACCGACACCTGGACGTCGATGGGGCAGGAGGCCGACGGGCTCGACCGCACCGGCCCGTTCCGGCCGCTGCAGATCAACGACGAGCTGCTCGGAAGGGCCGCGAGTGGCGCGATCGTGCTGCACTGCCTGCCGGCGCACCGCGGTGACGAGATCACCGACAGCGTGATCGACGGCCCGGCGAGCGCGGTGTGGGACGAGGCGGAGAACCGCCTGCACGCCCAGAAAGCACTGCTCACCTGGCTGCTCCGACGATGACGGTCACCTCGTCGGGTCGATCGCGCGCCTCCCGCCAGGCCCGGATCGTGGAGCTGATCAGCCGTCGCCAGGTGCACAGCCAGCCCGAGCTGCTGGCGCTGCTCGACGGCGAGGGCATCGGCACCACGCAGGCCACGCTGTCCCGCGATCTCGACGAGCTCGGTGCGGTCAAGCTGCGCGGCGCCGACGGTGGTGCCCCGGTCTACGTCATCCCTGATGACGGCAGCCCGGTGCGTGGCATCGAGGGCGGCACGGCCCGGCTGGGCCGGTTGCTGGGGGAGCTGCTCGTGTCCGCCGACGCGAGTGGGAACCTGGCGGTGCTGCGCACCCCGCCCGGGGCCGCGCACTACCTGGCCAGCGCGCTGGACCGTGCGGCCCTGCACGACGTCGTCGGCACCATCGCGGGCGACGACACCCTGCTGGTGGTCGCTCGCGAGCCCCTCACCGGCGCCGAACTCGCCGAACGCCTGCAGAACCTGACCCCGATCCGGGAGTGATGAAGTAGTCATGTCGTCCAATCTCTGGGGCGGCCGGTTCGCCTCCGGGCCCGCCGACGCGCTCGCCGCGCTGTCGAAGTCCACCCAGTTCGACTGGCGGCTCGCCCCGTACGACGTCCGCGGCTCGATGGCGCACGCGCGGGTGCTCGCCCGCGCGGGCCTGCTGACCGAGGCCGAGCTCACCGGCATGCTCGACGCGCTGGCCAAGCTGGAGGCCGACGTGGCGTCCGGCGCGTTCGGCCCGGCGCCCGACGACGAGGACGTGCACTCGGCACTGGAGCGCGGCCTCATCGAGCGCGCCGGGCCGGAGCTGGGTGGCAAGCTGCGTGCCGGCCGGTCGCGCAACGACCAGGTCGCCACGCTGTTCCGGATGTGGCTGCGCGACGCGGCCGGCCGGGTCGGTGCGGGCGTGCTCGACGTCGTGGAGGCGCTGGTCACGCAGGCGGCGGCCCATCCCGATGCGCCGATGCCGGGCCGCACCCACCTGCAGCACGCACAGCCGGTGCTGCTGGGCCACCACCTCGCGGCCCACGCGCACGCGCTGCTGCGCGACATCGACCGGCTGCGGGACTGGGACAAGCGCGCCGCGGTGTCGCCCTACGGCTCGGGAGCGCTCGCCGGCTCGTCGCTGGGGCTCGATCCCGAGGCGGTGGCGAAGGAGCTGGGCTTCGACTCCTCGGCAGCCAACTCGATCGACGGCACCGCCAGCCGCGACTTCGCCGCCGAGGCGGCGTTCGTGCTGGCCATGATCGCCGTGGACCTCTCGCGCGTCGCGGAGGAGGTGATCCTGTGGGCCACGGCGGAGTTCTCCTACATCACCCTCGACGACGCGTTCTCCACCGGCAGCTCGATCATGCCACAGAAGAAGAACCCGGACGTGGCGGAGCTGACCAGGGGAAAGGCCGGCCGCCTCATCGGCAACCTCACCGGGCTGCTGGCCACGCTCAAGGGCCTGCCGCTGGCCTACAACCGGGATCTGCAGGAGGACAAGGAGCCGATCTTCGACTCCGTCGAGCAGCTGGAGCTGTTGCTTCCCGCGGTCGCCGGCATGATCGCCACGCTCGTGTTCCACACCGACCGGCTCGCCGAGCTGGCCCCGGCCGGGTTCACCCTCGCCACCGATGTCGCCGAGTGGCTCGTGCGCGAGGGCGTGCCGTTCCGGGTCGCGCACGAAGCGGCAGGCGGTTGCGTCCGCACGGCCGAGGCACGCGGCGTCGGGTTGGCCGAGCTCACCGACGCCGAGCTCAGCACAGTGCACCCTCGGCTCACACCGAGGGTGCGCGAGGTGCTCACGGTCGCGGGCTCGATAGCCTCACGTGATGCCCGCGGTGGTACGGCGGGCGCGCGCGTCGCCGAACAGCTCGACGCCTTGCGCAACGCCGTCACCGCGGCCCGCTCCACATTCAGTCGCGATGCTCGCTCGCAGGCATCGCTCAGTCCCACCGGAGGATCAGCATGACTTCGCCCGCCGACCTGGCGCGACCCACTCTCGGCTCGGCGCGCGCCGAGTACAACGCGCTCGTCGCGCAGGGGATGAAGCTCGACCTGACCCGCGGCAAGCCCAGCTCCGCCCAGCTCGACCTCGCCACCGCGCTCCTGAGCCTGCCCGGCGAGGACTACAAGGCCGCCGACGGCACCGACACTCGCAACTACGGCGGGCTCAACGGCCTCACCGAGCTCCGCGAGATCTTCAGCGGCGCCCTGCAGGTGCCGGTGGAGCAGCTCATCGCGTTCGGCAACGGCAGCCTCGAGCTGATGCACGACACGGTCGTGCAGGCGCTGCTGAGCCCGCTCCCGGGTTCCGAGGAGCGCTGGATCGACCAGGAGCGCATCGTCTTCCTGGCCCCGGTCCCCGGGTACGACCGCCACTTCGCGCTGTGCGAGCGGCTCGGCATCGAGCTGCAGGCCGTCCCGATGACCGCCGACGGTCCGGACATGGACGTCGTCGAGGAGCTCGTGGCCGCCGACCCGGCCATCAAGGGCATCTGGTGCGTGCCGAAGTACTCCAACCCCACCGGCACGGTGTACTCCGACGACACCGTCCGGCGGCTGGCCGAGATGACCACGGCCGCGCCCGACTTCCGCATCATGTGGGACAACGCCTACGCGGTGCATCACCTCACCGAGACCCCCGCCGAGATCGCCGACCTGCTGGGCCTGGCCACCGCCGCCGGCAACGGCGACCGCGTGTTCGTCTTCGGTTCCACGTCGAAGATCACGCTGGCCAACGCCGGTGTCGCGTTCTTCGGCGCGTCACCTGCCAACATCGCGTGGTGGCTGGCGCTCACCGCCAAGCGCACCATCGGGCCGGACAAGGTCAACCACCTGCGCCACGCGATGTTCCTGCGCGACGCCGACGGTGTCGCCGACCACATGCGCAAGCACCGCGAGATCATCGCGCCCAAGTTCGCCGCCGTGGAGCGCATCCTCACCGAGCACTTCGCCCACGTGAACGGCATCACGTGGACCACCCCGACCGGTGGGTACTTCGTGACGCTGACGGTGCCGGCCGGCACGGCGTCGTCGATCGTGGGGCTGGCCAAGGCCGCGGGCATCGTCCTCACGCCCGCCGGAGCCACCCACCCGTACGGCAAGGACCCCGAGGACGCCGTCATCCGGCTGGCGCCCACCTTCCCGGTGCTCGACGAGGTCGAGAAGGCCATGGCGGGCGTCGTGGTGTGCGTGAAGCTGGCGCTCGCCCAGCAGGGTCAGAGCTGACGAGCCCGCTGCTCCCCGGAGCGATGCTGGACCGCGCGGAGCTCGTCGACGACGTGCTCCGCGCGGCGGTGCGCCTGCTGGGATGCACCCTGGAGGCCGACACCCCCGACGGTCCGGTCGCGGTGCGCCTGGTCGAGGTGGAGGCCTACCGCGGCTCCGACGACGCCGCGTCGCACAGCTTCCGCGGGCCCACACCCCGCAACGCGGTGATGTTCGGTCCGGCCGGGCACCTGTACGTCTACTTCGTGTACGGGATGCACTTCTGCGCCAACGTCACCTGCCTCGCCGAGGGCGAATCGGGTGGGGTGCTGCTGCGCGCGGGTGAGGTGGTGTCCGACGTCGCACTCGCGCACGCGCGCCGGCCCACCGCGCGGCGGTCGGTGGATCTGGCCAGGGGGCCGGCCCGGCTCGCGGCGCTGCTCGGGCTCGACCGCAGCACCAACGGCGTCGACCTGACGGATCCGGCGTCGCCGGTGCGGCTGCTCGCCGCGCCACCGGTGGATCCGGCGCTGGTCCGCAGCGGCCCGCGGGTGGGCGTCGCGGCCGCGCACTTGTTGCCGTGGCGGTTCTGGGTGGACCGCTCGCCGGCCGTCAGCCCGTACCGGCCGGGGCGGGGCGCCCCGGTGACGTGATCTTCGCCGCACGTTTTGTGAAGGTTTCTGGGCATCGTTGCTGGACACGGCGGTGTAGGTAAGCCTAACCTACGTCCGTGAACGGACCTCGCAGCCACTCGTGGCGACTGCTCACCCTCGCCCTCGCCACCCTCTTCGCCGTAACCGCCTGCGGGTCGTCCGGCACACCCGCGGCGGGGGGATCGGCTCCGACCGCCCCCGGCGCGTTCCCGGCGCACGTCACGCACAAGTTCGGCACCACCGACGTCCCGGCCGCACCCAAGCGGGTCGTCTCGCTCGGCTACACCGACCAGGATGCGATCCTCGCGCTCGGTGTGGTGCCGGTGGCGATCCGGGAGTTCACCGGCATGCAGCCGTCGGCGACCTGGCCATGGGCACAGGACAAGTTGCAGGGGCAGCAGCCGGAGGTGCTGCAGCTCACCGAGCTCAAGCCGGAGGCGATCGCGGCCCTGCGCCCCGACCTGATCGTCGCGATCTCGGCAGGCCTCACCAAGGACCAGTACGACCTGCTCTCGAAGATCGCGCCGACCATCAGCCAGCCCGCCGAGTTCGTCGACTACGGCACGCCGTGGCAGCAGGCCACCCGGATGACCGGCGCCGCGCTCGGCAAGAGCGCCGAGGCCGACAAGCTCGTCACCGATCTCGAAGGCCGGCTCGCAGCGGTCAAGTCGCAGTTCCCCAAGCTGGTCGGCAAGACCGTCGCCGGAGCCCGGCCGAGCACCGCGGGCGGGAACTACTTCGTGTGGGGTCAGCAGGACCTGCGCGCCCAGTTCTTCAAGGCGATCGGCATGCCGGTGCCCGCGGAGTTCGACAAGCTGGCCGGTGACAAGTTCTACGCCGACATCAGCACCGAGCAGTTGGCCCTGCTCGACACCGCCGACGCGGTCGTGGTCATCACGAGCAGCGACGCGGAGCGCAAGGCGTTCGCGGGGCTCTCCGGCTACCCGGCGCTGAAGTCCGTGAAGGACAACCACATCATCACCCTCGACGACCGGATGTCGGCCGCGCTCTCGTTCGGCAGCGTCCTGAGCCTGCCCGAGGTGCTCGACAAGCTCCCGGCGCAGCTCAACGCGAGCGTGGGCGCCGCCTGAGCAGCTCCCGTCCCACCTTGCCGCCCGGCCGGTCGCACACCGGCCGGCCGGGATGCGCAAGGATCGGTGCTGTGAGCACGGACATCCTCGAGGACCTGGAATGGCGCGGCCTCATCGCGCAGAGCACCGATCGCGACGCGCTGCGGCGTGAGCTGGCGGCCGGGGTCCTCACTCTCTATTGCGGGTTCGACCCCACGGCGCCGAGCCTGCACGCGGGGAACCTCGTGCCGCTGCTCACGCTGCGCCGCTTCCAGCAGGCGGGAGCGCGGCCGATCGTGCTGGCCGGGGGAGCCACCGGCATGATCGGCGACCCTCGCGACGTCGGCGAGCGGTCGCTCAACAGCGCCGAGACGGTGCTCGACTGGGCGGGGCGGATCCGTGGCCAGCTCGAGCGGTTCGTGGAGTTCGACGACACGCCCACCGGGGCGATCGTCGAGAACAACCTCCGCTGGACCGGCCAGCAGACCACATTGGACTTCCTGCGCGACGTCGGGAAGCACTTCTCGATCAACGTGATGCTGGCGCGGGAGACGGTCAAGCGCCGGCTCGCCGACGAGGGCATGTCGTACACGGAGTTCAGCTACCTGCTGCTGCAGAGCCAGGACTACCTGCAGCTCTACCGGCAGTACGGGTGCGCGCTCCAGGTGGGTGGGTCCGACCAGTGGGGCAACATCATCGGCGGGGTCGAGCTGATCCGGAAGGTGGAGGGCGCGGCCGTCCACGCGCTCACCGCCCCGCTCGTCACGGATGCCGAGGGGCGCAAGTTCGGGAAGTCCACCGGCGGCGGCAACGTCTGGCTCGACCCCGGGATGACCTCGCCGTACGCCTGGTACCAGTACTTCGTGAACACGGCCGACGCCGATGTGGGCGGCTACCTGCGGCTGTTCACGTTCCTGTCGCGCGAGGAGATCGAGGAGCTCGAGCGGGAGGTCGCCGAGCGGCCGCATCTGCGCGCCGGGCAGCGCCGGCTCGCCGCCGAGCTCACCACGCTCGTGCACGGGGAGCACCAGACCGAGCAGGTGATCGCCGCCAGCAGCGCGCTGTTCGGGCGCGGTGACCTGCGGGAGCTGGACGCCGGAACGCTGGACGCGGCGCTGTCGGAGGTGCCGACGGCCCTCATCGAGCTGGGGGAGCGCCCCACGATCGTCGACCTGCTCGTCGCCACCGGTCTGACCGACAGCAGGGGAGCCGCGCGCCGTGCCGTCGGGGAGGGCGGGGCGTACGTCAACAACGCGAAGGTGCCCGACGAGGCGTGGGTACCGGCGGAGTCCGACCTGCTTCCCGGCGGGTGGCTCGTCGTCCGGCGGGGGAAGCGCAACCTGGCCGGTGCGCGGGCCGTCGCGGCCGGATGAGCCCCAAAGTGGCCTCTGACCAGCGCGGATGCGAAAAAGGTACCCCCGGTTTGACGGCCCCAAACCGACCTGTGTAACTTTCTCCAAGTCGCCACAGCGGGGCAGCACGACAGACCGGGACAGAGATCCTCTGGCCCAGAGTCAGCCCCCGACGCCGACCGCCTCGGATGGTCCAGCACCTCGGTGCTAGCCTTCAGAGATTGGGCCTGGTGGAGCTTGACTCCACGAACAGGACCAGGTAAGTTAGAAAAGTTGCTTCGGCCAAGGCCGCGAGGAACACAGACGTAGAACACAGCCCCGGAGCGCCGCCCAGCGGTGGCGAATGGTGTGCGGGTGTCTTTTGAGAACTCAACAGTGTGTCGAGCTTTTTCATGAATTGGTTTTTTATGCC